>JAPYSM010000019.1:3391-22865 GCA_029936485.1 Dehalococcoidia bacterium | reverse complement strand
ACGTTGGACTGGTCCGGGCTCTGGGTGTAGATGTTGGTGGCGACCACACGATTCCGTGGCACCAATGCATAAGTGACCTCGTCGTGGCCGAGCGAGATCGTCACGATCCGCTCGGGCTTTTCAAGGATCGTCACAGGACCGTTCAGCCCATTTACATCACGCGGCCAACCAAGATTGGTCGGATCGGTGATTCCTCCAACGCCTACCAGCGCGTCTTCAACGTTGGCGTCGGTTCCACAGGCCGCCAACATAAGCATGGCAGCGAGCAACACGGCGACAACTGCCAATACGTCCTCTCCGAACCAGGTCGGGGCAGGGCCGTTCAGCGATCCGCTTTTCACAGTCTTTCCTCCGGTGGTAGGCCTGTTCCCGCGCAATTCAATTAGCCGGTTCACAATGAGGACACACGTCTACTGTGTCGTAGTAGCAGGATCAAAAAGAAGGGAGCACCTATGAAGCTGGTGATGATCCCGACACGTAACTCAGCCGGTGAAATGACGGTTCGCGCGATCTCATCTGCCAGCACAACAAATACCGCTCCACCGAGGGCGCTGAGGGGTATAAGGACCCGGTTGTCCGGGCCAAACACCAGCCGGAGCATGTGCGGGACGATCAAACCGACGAATGCGATCATTCCACTGACCGCCACGGCGACGCCGGTGATCAGGGATGCCGCTGTAAGCAGCATCGGCCGGACCACACGCACGTTGACGCCCATCGACTTCGCATCGTCTTCGCCCATCATCAGCAGGTTGAGATCCCTGGCGAACGCGACGATCACGCCACCGCCCGCGAGGATCAGTGGTCCGGATAACCACACGTGGTCCCAGGATCGAGAGTCGAGCCCGCCGGCGAGCCAGAAGAGGATGCCCCTGAGGGTGCCCTGTTCTGGCTCGGCGATGATGACGAGCGTGATTAGCGCGCCCATGAACGCGCTCACCGCCACACCGGCGAGAATCAGCGTGGCTACGGAGAATCGGCCGCTTGCGATCGCGATCGCATACACAAGAAAGGCCGGTCCGATTGCACCCCCCCGCGCAAACAGGGGCAGGGCTAGGAAGAACAACGATGATGCGCCGGTGGCGATGGCGATCACAGCCGCGGCCGCTCCACCGGACGCAACGCCGATAGTGCCCGGATCAGCGAGTGGGTTGCGGAAAAGGGCCTGCATAGCGGCACCGGCAACCCCGAGCGCCATGCCGACAAGCGCTCCGACGACGATTCGCGGCATGCGAATCCGCTCGACAACCAGCTCCTCCGTGTGGTTGTAATCGGCCAGGTGTAGTCCGGTGGGTTCCACGATTATTGACACAACATGCGACACCGGTATGTCCAGCGGTCCGGTGCTGAGTGACAACAGGATTATCGCTATCAATAGAGCGGTCAGGACGGCGCCGCCAGCAGTCAGGCGTGTGCCGAGCGCGGCTTCACGACGTGGTCTGAGGCGGGTAACAATTCCGAGCGCCATGTCCGAGCGGTCATCCCTTCAGCATTGGTCTTGCTTGCTTCAGGGGAACCCGTTGGCGCGCACTTCTGCGGCCTCATCGAGCTGGCTTGTGCCGATTCCATCTCTGTGAAAAACCCAGCGATTACTCGCTGGGATCTTGGCGGCAAAGCCGATGGCGACAATGATTCTGATAAAGATTCAATGCCGACGGACCCCCTGGTGAGCGAGGAGCAGTCCGTCGTCTGACCTGGCAGGTCTCCTGGCTTTCGGGGGTTGATTCCCGATTTACAGTGGCGCTACCGCAGCGGCTTTTCACCGCCTTCCCTATTCTCCCCGGACATGATATCGGGGGCACCGGGTCGGACGAATGTTCAGTTTTCTAAGAGGGGAATGACTCTAGCGGAACCGAGACGGCGGGTCAACGAGGGCGGTGGGGCGGTCGGCCGTAAGGCGGCAACACATTCATCGGCCGTTTCGACGATTCACGCGTCATTCCCACGCAGGTGGGAATCCAGTGCTGTGCGAGTTACGTTCGTTTTCGCCGTCAGGGGCTTGTGAACTATCACGTGATCGCCGTTGGTCCCTGAACTCAAAACATGTGGTTGACATGCGTTTCCTGGATTCCCGGGAACTCGGGAATGACGGATAGTGCGAGCGGTTTAGATTTCTTCGGAGGCACTCATATTGCATTGGCCCGATCATTTGGAAGGCCAATGTGTAGCCCCACGTCCCTACTTCCAGCCCAGCGCTTCGCCGTGCGTCATCGAGAAAAACGCGTCCGGCGCCTGTCCCCATTCGTGCAAGTTCGCGCCGATCTCCGCCAGTTCTTCGGACGTTGAAATCCCGGTCTCAACCGCGACCGTGGCGATGTTCGATTCCTGGATGCGAGACCACCAGAGATCGCCCCACTGCGCCGTCGTCTCCGCGTCTCCAAACGACCAGGCGAGCGCGCCGATTTCCATCCGTTCCAGCCCCAAAGGCTCCAGCATTGAACGCAGTCGACGACCCATGTCCGGGTCTCCGCCATTTCGGATGGCGACCTCGCCGTAGATCTGCAGGAAACGGTCCGTTGCTGATGTTCTTGGCCAGAAGATTGCGGTGCCCCAGTCGACCTCGGTGATGCCTATCACCCCGCCCGGCGCCAACACCCGGACCGCCTCCTGCAGAGCACGCTCGGGGTCCGATAGATGCTGCAACACCTGGTGCATGTGCGCTACTTCAAATGACCCGTCCGAGAACGGCAGATCGTAAGCATCGGCGATTTGATACTCGAGATTCTTGATTCCGGCATCGGCGGCATCGGCCCGCGCTCGTTCCAGCGCCGTCTCAGACGTATCTACGCCCACTGCCCGCCCGGGACCAGTCGCGTTCGCGAGACCGGCCGTAATACTGCCGGGGCCGCACCCGATATCGAGCAACGACATCCCGGGTTTTAGATGGGGCAGTAGATAGGCCGCGTTCCTTTTTGCGCTTCGCCTCGCGTGTTCATCCACGACAACCGGATGGTGTCCGTGCATGTAAATCTCACGGTCGTTTTCGTTCACACCCGTCATATGCCCCTGTGGTCGATACCGTCATATTTCCCAACAGATTGCCAGAAAACCATAACGGAAAACCAACCGTTTCGTGGCGATCTGGTGTAAAACAGAGGTCGTTTGTACAATTTTTCACTTGCTGCCGGTGTGTTAACGCAACAGTTGCGAAATCCGGGGCAGATCCGTACGGAAATACTGGCCGGACTAACCGTCTCGCTCGCGCTCGTCCCGGAAGCGATTGCTTTCGCCTTTGTGGCCGGAGTTCACCCGCTTGTCGGGCTGTACGCCGCGTTCATCGTCGGATTTATCACATCCCTGACCGGTGGCCGTCCCGGGATGATTTCCGGCGCTACCGGCGCGCTCGCCGTCGTAATGGTCGCACTTGTAAGCGACCACGGCGTCGAAATGCTGTTCCTCACGGTGATCCTTATGGGGGTCATCCAGATGGCCATCGGGGCGCTGAAACTCGGCGGCCTGATCCGCATGGTTCCGTACCCGGTCATGCTGGGATTTGTAAATGGCCTTGCGATCGTCATCTTCCTCGCACAACTTGAAAGCTTCAAAGTCGAGGATCATGGTGGTTCCGGGTCGTGGTTGGCGGGAAGGGATCTCGGGATCATGCTCGGGCTGATCGCACTTACGATGGCGGTTATCTATCTGGTCCCGAGGCTCACCTCAAAATTTCCGGCCGCGCTCGCCGGAATACTGGTCGTCTCAGCCATCGTGATCTTCGGCAACGTCGACACCCCGACCGTTGGTGACCTGTCAAGTATTTCCGGTGGACTGCCGTCTCTTAGCGTCCCGGACGTGCCGTTTACGTTTGAAACCCTTGGCATAATTCTGCCGTTCGCCCTGATCCTGGCCGGCATCGGGCTGATCGAATCCTTGCTGACACTATCGTTGATCGATGGCATCACGGAGACGAAGAGTCAAAAGAACCGTGAATGCATGTCACAGGGCGCCGCTAACATCGTCACCGGTTTCTTCGGCGGCATGGGCGGATGTGCCATGATCGGCCAGAGCATGATCAACATTAAGTCCGGCGCTCGATGGCGTATGTCCGGCGCCGTATCGGCGATCCTGTTGCTCGTCTACATCCTCTTTGCATCGTCGCTCATCGAAAGAATCCCGATAGCAGCCCTCGTTGGCGTGATGTTTATCGTCGTGGTCGGCACCTTCTCCTGGTCCAGTTTGAGGGTCATCCGGAAAGTGCCTCTCTCAGACGCTCTGATCATGGTTCTCGTCTCGGGCGTCACCGTCGCCACCAACCTTGCGATCGCCGTGGTCGTCGGAGTGATCGTTTCCGCCCTGGTTTTTGCATGGAACTCGGCCCGCTCAATCTACGTGATGGCGGAAGATGCTGATGCAGAGGACGGGGAGCAGCCTTATCGTCGTACTTACACGCTCCACGGGCAGCTCTTTTTCGCCTCGGTAAGCACGTTCCGGGAGCTGTTCAACCCGGCCACAGACCCGATCGAAGTGACGATCGATTTCCAGTACTCACGGGTATGGGACCACTCCGGGATGGAGGCGATTGTTGAACTGGCGCTGCGCTACGACCGTTCCGATCGACAGTTGCATCTCTTGCACCTGAGTCAGAACTGCCAGCGGATCCTTGAGAAGGCGAATGTCATAATCGAATCAGACCCGGAGGCTGACCCCTCATACCGGGTGACGGTAACCGGAGTGGGCGGGACCAGCGGCGGCCATTAGGGTGTCCGTTGGCCCCTGTTCCTGATGCTTCCGCGGAGGGGTAAGGACGAGCGGTGGGCATATTGCTATACGCCCCTACTGTGGCGCTCACGACGAGAGTTATCGCTTGAAAAGCGGTAAAGGCCGAGCGCGTTATTGCACGAATCTGGTCCTTCGAGAGGCTCAGGACACTCGAGAGCGCCACTCCACTAAGGTGTCTTAGCAGGTGCGTCCCGTCGCTAGTGCCGTACACGCGGCCCGAAGTGCCCGCCAGCTGCGTAATGCTCTGGCGTCGGCAGTGGAACAACCGGACCTTCCCCCGTATCTGACCGCCATGCAACAAGCCGAGCCCGCATCTCCGTGACCACGCTTGCATGAGAGGGATCCGCAGCCACGTTCGTGAGCTCGGCCGGATCCGCCTCAAGGTCGTACAACTCGTCGCGTTCCACGGATGCAGATAGCGGATCGTGCACGTACTTCCACCGAGTCGTACGGACCATACGCCGATCGCCTTCCGCCTCACGCCACTGGAGGCTTCCGATCAGCGTTTCGTAACCATAAGGTTCGGGCATCGCCTCCAGGTCCGACATCGTGAACGCTGGGCCGCCGCTTCCGTATTCCGAGAACACGGCGTCGCGCTGGTCGGCGTCTGTGGCTGTTGGGAGTGGCTCGCCTTGAAATTCAACTGGAGCCTGGATGCCCTGCAACTTGAGTAGCGTCGGCACGATGTTGATCGTGCTCACCATGCTGTTATCTCTCACATCCTGAGGTACGTGGCCGGGCCAGGACACGATCAGCGGTACTCTCACCAGGCAGTCGTAAAACACGCCACCTTTCACAATCATGTCGTGCTCGCCCATGAAATCACCGTGATCGGCCGTGAACACGATGATCGTGTCGTCACGAAGCCCTGTGGCCTCCAGCGTGTCCAGGATTCGACCGATCCCGTCGTCAACGAAACGCGTCATCGCGTAATAGATGCTGATCGAGCGCCGAATATCCTCTTCGCTATCGTCTGAGAGACCAAGAATCCGATGCAGAATGCGATTTCGCTCGGGAGCCGATTCATCGAACTCGTTATAGCGCCGGGGCGGCAGATCGACAGATTCAGGCGGGAACATGTCGGTGTATCGGCGAGGCGCTTCGTACGGCTCGTGCGGATCGGGGAACGAGACCCAGAGTGCGAAGGGCGGGCGGTCGCCTCCGTTATCCGCTGCGGCATGATCTTCAAGATATTTTTCCGTCGTGGTGGTGATGACGGACGTGCCGTAGTCCTCGTCTGGGAAGTCGGTCACGGCGTACGAGATACGTGGGCTCTGGCGAGGCATATTCGCGCGCACAGCCTCCGCGGCGTGGATGTCCGCTTGAGGCCGGGACCATTCCATGCCCTTGAGCGGCGCGTTGTTCTGCAAGCCTCGATGCCACAATTCGCAGCGGACATCGAGCAGGTCGATGTCCTCCTCACGGTCAAAGCAGTGGTTCTTACCGATCAGCCCGGTCGTGTAACCGGCCGATTTCCACACACCAAACGCGTGCGTCACGCCCGCCGGCATAAGCGTTTCGTTGCGCCGAGTCCCTAACTGGTGCGGGTAGCGTGACGCCATGATTGCTGTGCGAGCCGGAACGCATAGCGGGTGCGGCGTGATGGCGTTTTGGAACGTCACGCCCTGCGACGCCAACCGCTCCAGCGACGGCGTCTCGCAGATGGTATTCCCGTAAACGCTCAACGCCGTCGCCTTGAGCTGGTCGCACATGATAAACAGGACGTTAGGACGTGGCATGCGTCGTACTTTGGATTGATAGCGAATGAGATTCAAGTCGACAAACCGCATAAACCAATGTATCCTGTGGCAACAACGGTTACACAGGAAAAATGTACATGTCTTACATGATCGAGTTGCCCGATCGGGTTCAATCTGGCCTGCGGCAGATTGGTGGAGATCTATTTACCGATGCGGAAGTGATCGAACGCCTGTTGGACCGATATTCGCGTGTTTTTGAGAGTGACGAGAGTTCGACCAGTGCGTCTGAGGTTCGGAGATCACAATCGCGAGACGTCGAATCTGCGCGTCCCGACATCAACAAACGTGCCCCTAGGCAGCGCGGCATTGTCGTGAAAATTGACGGACACCGTATTGCGGCAGACACCGTAAGAGATCTGTACGAGCAAGTGCTTCGTTGGTTAGTGGAGAGTGATCAAATCAGTCGATTACGCGGAATTATCCCGTTCGAGACGCAAGTTGGAGTCCGGTATCTCATCACCATGGGAGAGCCTACCCATCCCAATGGCAATCCGTTTGTTGTCCCCGTTGAATATCAGGGGCTCCGGATGGAATCGCACAAGGATTACAAGAACGCGTTTAATCACTTAACTCGTTTTCTCAGTAAAGCCGAAATACAGCTTGAGTACCTAGGATAACTGTCGAACCTCCAGTACGCGGCTGGCACTGATACCGGCGGGGTTTCTAATCAATACAATCTCTTCAAAAATACTCAATTCCACGGAACTCTGAACCATGGTCGACCGACCCAACATCGTTTTCCTCTTCCCGGACCAGCTTCGGCGTGACTTCCTATCGTGCTACGGCGCGGACTTCATCGACACACCGAATATTGACTCCGTCGCCGAGAACGGTACCCGTTACGAGCAGGCCTACTCCCAGTCGCCGATCTGCGTTCCGGCTCGCAATGCGTTGCTGTCCGGCATGAATGCCATCCGCAACGGCATCACCGACAACAACCACGGCATCCGGCTTGACTACCAGGCCGCTGGTATTCAGACCTGGCCGCAGCTGATGAGCGACGCCGGCTACTACACATCGGCCATCGGCAAGATGCACTTCTACCCGTGGGACGCCCGATTCGGATTCCAGCACCGGGTGATCTGCGAAGACAAGCGTTGGCTCAACGTCCGGGACGACTACTTCCACTACTTACGGGAGCGCGGGCTGAGGAAACTCCATGGCAACGAGCACGCGGGCTACTTTGAGAACCAGGGTGCAATAGTCCACCAGCTGCCGTGGGAGCATTCGTGGGATCGTTTTGTGGGGCGAGAGGCGGTCAACTTCCTCGATCAATATGGCTCCGACGGGCCTTTCGCCATGATGGTCGGTTTCCCCGGACCTCACTGCCCGTACGACCCGGCAGAGGACTTCGAAGATGCGTGGAATTTTGATCCAAATGACATGCCGGCGCCTTCACCCGACGCCGGGGACACGCCCAAGTTGAGGCAGGGCAACATAGACGTCAACAAGAACGACTGGAACGGCGTCGATATTGCCAACTTCACGGACGCCCAGAAACGAAAGGTACGGGCGCACTACGCCGGGCTGGTGAAGCAGGTCGACCACGAGGTCGGCGAGGTGCTTGACGCGCTGCGTCGCAACGGGCTGTTGGACAACACCGTCGTGATACTTGCGACGGACCACGGCGACTATCTCGGTGACCACGGCTTGATCGGTAAAGCGTCGTTCTACGAGGCGGCGATCCATATCCCGATGGTGATCCAGGGACCGGGATTGCCCGTCGGACAAGTGTCGGACGACCTAGTGGAGGTTCGGGACATTACGGCGACGATGTTGTCGGCAGCCGGAGTGGCCATCCCGCAGCACATGGACTCGCGACCGTTACCGGGCCTGGGGCTGACCGACGAGCCGGCGCGGGAACGGATCTACGGCATGCTCTCGGACGGTTGGATGATCTTCGACGGTGAGTGGCGGCTGTCCCGATATTCAACTGGAGAAGTGACCTTCTACAATCTGCACAACGATCCACAAGAACAGGTTAATCTGGCTGATCACCCATCGCACCGTGAACTTAGAGATCGATTAAGCACCGAACTGGATCAGGAAATCATGCGTTCGGTGCGGATGTCGATGCACGACCGGCTGGCGGACTTGGGAGGCATGGCGATGCAGGTCGAGTTCGGATACGAGGGGCGCTCAAGGCTGTACCCGTTCCCGGTAACGGACGTGACGGCATGAGTGAGGGTCACAATTGCGTCTGCTGCGCGGCGTCACGGGACTCGGTACCGGTACAGGGTACCGACATGCATGCAGGGAACCTGAATGCGCCAGGTCGATCTGATCTCGAAAGCGCCGTCTCCAGCGCCGAATCGCAACTCCCCTCCGACGCGCCCAAGGCGCCGTTCGATGATTCCATGATCAAGATTCCGGGCGGACAGTTCCTGATGGGCACCGAATACGGACGTGGCTTCGCTCTAGACGGGGAGGGTCCGATCCGTGAGGTAGGTGTGGCCGCGTTCTATATCGACGCCACCACAGTGACCAACAAACAATTCCAAGAATTCATCGACGCGACCGGATTCCAGACGGAGGCCGAGCGCTTTGGATGGACCTTCGTGTTCCAGGACTTCATTTCTGAAGAAACGGCGAAGACCGTGAATCAGGCCGTTGTTGGATCGGAGTGGTGGCGTCGCGTTGATGGCGGTGACTGGCTGCACCCTGATGGTCTTGATTCGACTCTGGAAGGCCGAATGGATCACCCCGTGACGCACGTGTCATGGACTGACGCAGCGGCCTACTGCAATTGGGCAGGCAAGCGATTGCCGACCGAGGCCGAGTGGGAGATGGCAGCGCGGGGGGGTGTGTCACAACAGATGTACCCGTGGGGTGAGGATCTCGTCCTAGGCGGTAAGTACATGTGCAATATCTTCCAGGGTCGATTCCCGGATGAGAATCGTAAGCTTGACGGGTTCGCGGGAACAGCCCCCGTGACGTCTTACGAGCCGAACGGGTTCGGCCTTTACTGCGTGTCCGGTAACGTGTGGGAGTGGTGCGCCGATAACTGGAGCTCGACGTTCCACCACCAGCCCGACGCCTTGAGAGACAACCCGCTCGGCCCGTTGGAGGGTGCGTCACGCGTCATGAAGGGCGGCTCGTATCTGTGCCACGCCTCGTACTGCAATCGCTACCGGAACGGCGCACGATCCAGCAACACGCCAGATAGTAGTACCGGAAACCTGGGTTTCCGGTGTGCACGCACCGTCTGAGTTCTTTGGGCGAGGGGTTGTGAGCGGCGTTGCCGGCATCAGCCAACGATTTGTGGGAACCGGTTATTTAGGACGATTTATCAGGCGAATCCGCAAGCGTCCGGCCCAGCTACGCCTTCCGCCAGAACGGGTCACGCTTGCGAATAACGCCGAGCACTGACCCGTCCCACGGCGGCATCACATTGCCCTCCGGCTGCGGAGATCGACCGTGCCAGCCCAAGCGCTGATGCACCTCGGGGTGCATGTAGTAGACGGTGTAAACGACGTCCAACCACAGCCCGAAAGCGTCCGCGTGAGAAGACTCAGCGGTGCGAAGCGCGTCGTCTTGTCCATCGTCATCTAGCGCCAGAAAGTCGTTAGGTGATGGTAGAGCGCCAAGGACTCTGGTCAGCGCGTCTTGAAATCGAAAATCGGCCGCCGATCGTTTGATCACTTCTTCCGCCAAATCCATTCCGCCGGCGCCAGGCAGGTCACCCACTGGAGGAATGACGCGGTTAAGGGCGGCCGTTAGAAGATAGGTATCGGGCTTAATAACCATTAGGCTTTCAGGTCCCCGCGATTGTTCGTGATGTAGTCGGCAGTGCGAAGTGCAATCGCCTGTATGGTCGGCGTCGGGTTTACAGCTCCTCCGGTTACAAAAACACTGCCGTCCACGATGAATAGGTTGTCTATATCGTGAGACTGGCCGTTCTTGTCGACCACCGAGCGCTCAGGGTCATCACCCATGCGTGCCGTCCCCAGCAAGTGCCAGCCGGTCTCTCGTGATTGCGGGTTGACCAAAATCTCGGTCGCGCCCGCTTCTTTCAGCACTTTTGTCCCTTGTGTGATGGCGTGATCCAGCAAGGCGCGTGAGTTATCGCTGACTCTGTACGTGATCTTCGGCGCCGGGAGGCCGGAACTGTCGGTTAAACGTTCATCGAGCGTCACAGAATTATGTTCTTCAGGCAGATCATCGCCGATAGGGCCGAGGCCTAATGTGTTTCGGAAACGTCGTTCCAGGACCGCGTGATGGTTTTCTCCCCAGGGCACGCGATGGCCGGCTACACCTCGCGCGATCGAGCCCGGTCCCTGCCCACGGGACATTTGGAAGGTGTAGCCGCGCAGGAATCCACGATCGGGATCTGTCTCATAAAACTCCTGCGAAAGAATAATGTTGGCGACTGGACCCACCCACGGCTCCACATGTTCCGGGAAGACCCCGGAGGTCCCACCAAACATGTGAAACATCAGGTTCTTCCCAACCAGCCCTGACGAATTTGAAAGGCCAGCAGGGTGGTTTTTGGAGTCGGAAAGCAACAAGAGACGAGGCGTCCCGATGCCGTTAGCCGCCATCACCACGGATCTTGCGGTTCTATGCCGGTCGTTACCTTCGGCGTCCAGATAGTTCACGCCGGTAGCCCTGCCCGCCGAGTCGGTTGTTATTTCCCTGACACGGGCGCCGGTGACAAGCTCGGCGCCCTGGTCGATAGCCCGTGGCCAGTACGTCAGATCGGTCGAAGCCTTGGCGCGCTGATAGCAACCCATCATGTTGTGGCCGCAGAAATTGCAGGCGTCGCGTCCTTGTCCGTAACGAGTTGAGTTGATGTAGGCATCGGATGGCCACCAGTGCCAGCCGAGCCGATCGAAAGCACCGGCGATCATTTCGCCGTCCCGGCCGATCGGGATGGGTGGCATCGGCCTCTCCGAGCGGGGCGGGTTAGCCGGATCTCCAGATATGCCGGAGCAGCCCATGACGTGATCATTCAGGTCGTACCACGGCTCCAGGTCCTCGTACGATATCGGCCAGTCATCGGCCACACCGTCCTGAGATTTGACCCGGAAATCGGATGGGTGCAGGCGCGGTGTGTGCGCCACCCACATGATGGTGCTTCCGCCAACGCCGTTGAACATCACGGGTTCGACCGCCGAGTCTTCGACGTTTACCGGGTAGTCCTCGGGAAGGCGGCGTTTGTTCGGGTTGATCGACCACGAACTCATCGCCTTGAACTCGAAATCGGGGTCGGCCGTGGGGTACTTGAACGAGTCCTGCCAGTGGCCCTGTTCGATGCAGACCACATCGAAGCCGGCCTCGGACAGTGATGCGGCGACCGCTGCGCCGGAAGCGCCAGCGCCGACGATTAAAACGTCAGCCGTACGGTCCGGGTTATGTTCGGTCGTTGTCATATTCGCGGCAGAGTATCAGTACGGAGGGCGGGTATCCAGACGCTCCCGACGCCCGATTCGCCCGGGATTGAGGCCACCGTAATCCTGAACTTGATTCAGGATCCGTTCCTTCCACCTGCGCGCGAATTTCTGGCGACAAGGTATGTTGCGTTTGCGGGTAATTAGAGCGTTGCTGTAAAACTAGGCGATCCTGAATCGTGTTCAGGATGACAGCAAGTTGACAGGTAGGTGAAACTGAACCGGGAGGAGGCGACACGCCATTCATCCCTCCGGGTTCGCCGCCATTTCAAGCGCCCATCGACTAGCATCCAGACTTGAGAACGAAGCCACGCGAGACCCACGTATCTGGAGGACCTATGCGACTCGATGGCAAGGTGGCGCTCATCACCGGTGCCGGCAGCGGAATCGGTGCCGCGAGCGCTCGCTACATGGCGGATCTAGGCGCGTCCGTAACGTTGGCAGGGATCCCTGCACAGGGAGTCGAGGACGTTGCCGCGGAGATCACCTCGGCCGGCGGCAAGGCGCTGGCGGTGACCGTTGACGTGACCGACGAGAGCCAGGTGAAGGCGGCTGTTGAGCGCACGGCTGAAGTCTTCGGCAGGCTTGATGTAGTTGTCGCAAACGCCGGAATCCAGCGCCACAACACGGACGTGAACCTGTTCGAGATGGAAGAAGAGGAGTGGGAGCGAACCCAGGACGTGAATCTGCGTGGAGTATTCCGGACTTGCAAGCACGGATTGGCGCAAATGATCAAACAGGGTGATGGTGGGTCGATAGTTATCATCAGTTCGATTACGGCGATAATCGGCCGAACGCCCAATGTCTCTTACATGACGGCGAAAACTGGTTTGCTTGGCCTGAATCGCCACATCGCCGTTCACTACGGTGACAAAGGCATACGGGCGAATGCGATTTGCCCCGGCGCGCTGGAGCGAACGCCGGACTGGGATGATTTTCCTGATCCAGACGGACGACGCGAGATGATGCTGGCTGCAACCCCGCTTGGGCGACTCGGGACACCTCAAGACATTGCTCCGTGGGTTGCATTCCTGGCATCAGACGACGCCGGATTCGCTACAGGCGGCACCTACGTGGTGGACGGCGGCATTACCATCACGTGACGCGGACGAACCACCATGCTCTGATTTGAATGGACAATTCATGACGAACCTCCACGGCGACGATCCCCATCCCGCATTTGTCGGGTTGCCGACTTATCTGCACCTCCCGTTCGCCCGGGATGCCGCCGAGTTGAGGTCGTCTGACGCTGACATAGCCATCCTCGGCGCGCCCGTAGATATGGGTGTTGTGTACCGACCCGGCACGCGCTTTGGTCCCCGCGCCATCCGCGACGCTTCCTACTTCACAGCCTCGCGGACGCTGTATCACCTCGGGCTGGATATCGACCCGCTCGAATTTCTGAAGGTGGTCGACTTTGGCGACGCTAACTGCCCGCCGTCCGACCTCCAGTTGAGCCACGCTGCGGTCAAGGCCAAAGTCGGCGAAGCCCTGGATGCCGACACGCTGCCGATCGTGCTCGGGGGCGACCATTCGATCACCCTGCCATCCGCCACGGCTGTTGCGGATAAGTACGGCCATGGCAACGTCGGCATCCTCCACTTCGACGCCCACGCAGACACCGGTGAGTCCGGCTATGGCGGCGTCTTGATTGCCCACGGCAACCCAATGCGGCGCCTGATCGAGTCTGGGGCGGTGCCCGGAAAGAACTTCGTCCAGGTTGGGCTACGAGGCTACTGGCCTCCCAAAGACACGTTCGACTGGATGCAAGAACAGGGCATGCGCTGGCACCTGATGTCGGAGATTGAGACGCGCGGCTTTGACGAGGTGATCGCGGAGGCGATTTCGCAGGCGCTGGACGGGGCAGACCACCTGTACCTGTCGGTAGACATAGATGTGGCAGACCCGGCGTTTGCCCCCGGCACCGGTACACCCGAACCGGGCGGATTGTCCGGCCGAGAACTTCTGCGCGCCGTGCGCCGCATCGTCGGCTCTGACGTCCACCTGGTCGCGATGGACGTCGTCGAGGTGTCGCCGCCATACGACTCGTCCGACATCACGGCGCAACTGGCCCACCGAGTCGTGCTCGAGGCAATTAGCGCACTTGCGACAAAGAAACGTGACTCCGGTTAACGCCCAGCGCCGTCCCGTCATTCCCCCGAAGGAGGGAATCCAGAATACGTTTGGCTGCTGGCCAGGTGTCTTTTGCACGGAAACCGACTCTGGATTCCCGACTACTCGGGAATGACGGTGCGCAGCAACATTCCGCAATACTCCCCCCGGCGGCGGTAGACTTCGTCCATCCCGATATCCCACCCCGCTGATAACCACCAAACCAGCCCCGGAGACATGAATGCCGACTGTTAAGGACAAGTACGACGTTGTTGTTGTCGGCGCGGGTAACGCCGCCCTGAGCGCTGCGATCGCCGCACATTTAGGAGGCGCCGAAGTCCTCGTACTAGAGAAAGCGCCTGAGGCTGCTCGTGGCGGGAACTCGTACGTCACCGGCGGCGCTGTTCGATTTCCGTACGAAGATCTTGACGACCTGATTCCGCTGCTCGGTGAAATCTCAGACGCCGAGCGCGCACAGATAGACGTCGGCTCATACCCGCGCAGCGCCTTTTACGACGATCTGATGCGTGTGACCGGCGGGAAGTCCGATCCGGAGCTGGCGGACGTTCTCGTCAACAACGCCCATGCCACCGCCGTTTGGCTTCGTGAGCAAGGCGTTCGCTGGGGACTCATGTACAGCCGTCAGTCGTTCCTGGTCGATGGCGTCTACAAGTTCTGGGGCGGACTTGCCTGCGAGACCGTGGGGGCCGGCAAGGGTCTTGTTGATTCCCTCTTCGACCGCACCGTAGATCTGGGCATCGACATCGCTTATGCCACGATGGGCGATCACCTGCTTATCGACCAGGTCGGCGGAATCAGAGGAATCGCATTACGAGGTCCGGACGGGCTCACGGAGATCGTCACATCGTCGGTCGTTTTGGCCTGCGGCGGGTTTGAGGCCAACGCCGAAATGCGCACCCGCTATCTCGGCCCGGGCTGGGACCTCGCCAAGGTCCGTGGCACCCGCTACAACACCGGCGATGGTATCCGCATGGCGCTGGAGATCGGCGCGCGATCGCACGGCCACTACAGCGGTTGTCATGCCGTGGCATGGGACGCGGGAGCGCCTGACGAGGGTGGCGACCGAAACATCGCCGACCTGTTCCAGAAGCACTCGTACCCGCTCGGTTTGATCGTGAACATCGAGGGAAAGCGTTTCGTGGACGAGGGCGCCGACTTCCGGAACTACACCTACGCTAAGTACGGCAAAGAGATCCTGAACCAGCCTCAACGCCTTGCCGTGCAGATATTCGACTCGCAGGTCACCGACATGCTGCGGGACGAATACCACATACGTGAGACGACCAAGTTCGAGGCCGACACCATCCGTGAACTGGCCATAGGTCTGGATATCGACGCGGATGAGCTGGAACGCACGGTCTCCGAGTACAACGCCGCCGTTCAGGACACGCACTACAACCCGGCAATCCTGGATGGGAAGGGCACCGTCGGCATCACGCCGGCTAAAAGCAACTGGGCGTTGCGCTTGGACAAGCCCCCGTACACCGGATACGCCGTCACTTGCGGCATCACTTTCACGTTCGGTGGACTCAAGATCGATATCACCGGGCGCGTGATAGACACGCAGGACCGGCCCATTCCGGGGCTTTACGCAGCTGGCGAGCTGGTCGGCGGCATATTCTACGAGAACTACCCGGGCGGTTCCGGAATCACAAATGGCTTCGTATTCGGCAAGATCGCCGGTACGGGCGCCGCGGAGCACGCCGCGGTATGAGCCAGGGGACGGATCAGGCTGTGTCCTCAGAATACTCAGGCGAGCCGGTCCCGGCTGACTGGCTCAAATGGCTGCTGCCAACCGCACTGTTGGCGATTGCGGCGACCGCGTTTACATTTGTCATCAGGAGTAATGAACTCCTTGACGGTGAGCGAACGCTGACCCGCTGGTTTAGCAAGCTTGATGTAGTCGGTGTGCGGACGGTTGTCGACTTCCTGGACTTCATCTCGGACGACACCGTTGCTCCGGGGATATTCGCCCTGATCATCCCGGTTGTGTGGATCGCATGGGGCCGCTATGCGGCGCTGACCTACTTCGGGACGGGCTGTATTGCCGCACTCACCCTAGTAACTGATCTGGCGTCACGCCCGCGGCCAAACGCCGAGCTTGAATGGACGGAAGCGGTGTTTGGCCTTGGTGGATACCCGAGCGGGCACGTTGTGCACGCGGTGATCGTGTTTGGCATCCTCACTTACCTGGCCGGCGTCTACATGAAGCCTAGCCGGGCACGATTGGTACTGCGAGTATTCCTAGTATCGCTCATCGTCACGATGGGACCAGCACGGATAATCGAACTCGACCACTGGGCGATGGACGTGATCGGTTCATATCTCCTGGCGCTGCCGTTTCTCCTGATCGTCATGTGGATGCACCCGCGACTCCCGGGTTGGTTGTCAGGCGCGCCGAGATTGAGAGCGTTAATAGGTGCAGACCGAGGCTATTAATCTGCTCGGTGTGACCCCTTCTCCCAGCGGGAGAAGGTTGAGATGAGGGAGAAGACCTGTCGTCCGGAAATGAACGGACCCCGAATTGAGTCCAAGAGGATAACAACACTCCGCTCACGCAATCCCCCAACCCCCTAAACTTCTTGTCTGCTGCCGAATCTTCCACCCACGGCCAACAAAAGGACCACACGTGACAGATCGCCGAAGTTTCTGGGCATGGGGCATGGAGTCTCAGGAACCTACCGCCGCGAAACGTGAATCGGTAGCGAAGGCGATGTCGGAGCGCTTTGGCGTATCGCTCAAGACCGTTCAACCTCGCTCCGTTGACCAGCTTGATCTGCGCGTGCCACGTATCAAGGCCCCGGATACCCTGTCTGAGATCGTCACCGGAGACACCTACGAGCGCGCATTCCACACCTACGGCCACAGCTTCCGGGATCGCGTGCGCAAGTTCGACGGTGATTTCCAGAATCCGCCCGACGTCATCGCCTACCCGCGTAACGAAGCTGATGTCGTTGCTCTACTGGACTGGTGCGGTGGCGCCGGATACGCGGCCACACCTTTTGGCGGCGGTTCGTCGGTAGTCGGTGGTGTGGAAGCGCCTGAGGGCTACGACGGCCTAGTCACTATCGACATGACACGTATGGACCGTGTGCTTGAAGTCGACGATGTGTCTCGGGCCGTGCGAGTACAGGCAGGCGCGCTCGGGCCGGTGTTCGAGGCACAACTGAAGCCACACGGCTTCACGATGCGACACTTCCCGCAGAGCTTCGAGTACTCGACTGTAGGTGGCTGGATAGTCACCCGATCCGGTGGCCACTACGCCACCAACGAGACGCGCATCGACGAGTTCGTCGAATCGGTGCGCATGATCACCCCATCTGGTCCATGGGAGTCGTTCCGGCTGCCCGGGAGCGGTGCGGGCCCCAGTCCCGACCGGCTGGCGCTTGGTAGCGAGGGCATCCTGGGCATCGTCACCGAGGCGTGGATGCGCATACAGGGACGACCGGTGTTCAGAGCGTCTACAGGCGTCTCGTTCCCGTCGCTGGAGTCGGTCTCTGAGGCCGCACGCGGCATCGCACAAGCCAAGCTCTGGCCCGCTAACCTGCGCATCCTTGACCCCGGCGAGGGACAGGCGATGGCCGGGCTGGACGGCAAGACCGCCATCCTGATCATCGGTTTCGAATCCGCCGATGTTCCGCAGGACGCGTTTATCAAAGAGGCCGTATCGATTGCCCGGGATGCCGGAGGTCTGGTCAATGACGACGAGATAGTGATCTCGCCTGCGCCAGCGGGGGCGACGACCAGCAGCGATTCTGCCGGACGCCAGGGCGCTGTTGGCGCGTGGCGAGAGGCGTTCATCAACCTCCCATACGACTGGAACGACATCACCGGGCTGGGCGTCATCGCCGATACCTTTGAAACCTCGATCACGTGGGATCGATGGCCGGAGTTCGATCGCTCGGTGCGCAGCGCCACTCAGGACGTGCTGAACCGCGTCTGCGGCGGCGGCAGCGTGACGGCCCGAATCACACACGTCTACCCGGACGGACCAGCGCCTTACTACTCGTTCACCGCTCTTGGAAAGCCAGGTTCAGAGCTGTCCCAGTGGGCGGAAATTAAGATGGCGGCATCGGACGCCGTGATCGCCTCGGGCGGCACCATCACGCATCACCACGCCGTCGGGCGCGATCATCGGCCCTGGTACGACAAACAGCGGCCAGAAACCTTTGCCAAGGCGCTAAGGGCGGCGAAAAAGTCGCTAGACCCCTCAAGCATCCTCAACCCCGGTGTCCTGATAGACCCGTAGGGCTTCTCAGATCAACACGCCAACCGATACCCGCAAGGAGAACAACCGAGAATGGCCGTCTACTCTGTATCAGACATCACCGTTAAGGACCCAGAGGCTTACAAGGGATACATGATGCTCGCAGCTCCACTGGTCGAGAAATTCGGCGGCCGATATCTGGTGCGCGGTGGCCAGGTGACCCCGGGCGAAGGGGGCTGGACACCCAAACGGGTCGTCATCCTGGAGTTCCCGGATACCGAGTCGCTTATGGCATTCCGCAACTCGCCGGAGTACGCGCCGGTCGGCGAAATACGGCACAAGGCCGCAGACACGAAATCATTCCGCGTAGAGGGCATATAGTCGGGTCTTAGTGTGTCTGTATCGAGAATTCCCCTGACCAATCACAAAGGATCAGCAAATGTCCGTCTACACCGTCGCCGAGATCACCATCAAGGACGAAGAAGCCTACAAGGAATACCAGGCCAAAGTACCGGCAACCATCGCCCAGTATGGCGGTCGGTACCTCGTGCGTGGCGGTGAAGTTACGACAGGCGAAGGGGGCTGGAACCCGGGCCGAATCGTCATCCTTGAGTTCCCAGACGTCGAAGCCCTACAAAAGTGGGCGATCTCACCCGAATACGCACCGGTCGCGGAGATCCGCCATCGCGCAGCGGACACAAAATCCTTCATGGTCCAGGGCGTCTAAAGCCGAAACAGGGTAGGGGCTGGATTTGCCTCGCCAGCTTGTGCTCACTCGCCATATCTGGCCGGGCTGCCACATACAAATGTCATCCCGAGTCGAGGCGAAGGATCTCCGGGCTAGGAGAGCGCGGCAAATCAGTCGTGCAAACGTCTTCCAGAGACGAGATTCTTCGTCGCAAGCTCCTCAGAATGACTGGACGCGTGCCTGTCTTAGGGGACCGAAATGATCTTTGCGCCAGGCATAGGGCGCGCTGAGGCCCTCGAAGGGCAATTCACGTATCCACGCCCGGCGCGGGCCCTCAACTATCCTGACTGATTGAAATCCACGTTCCGCAAATCGCGTGTCGGGAACACCTCGTGTGTCAGCCGTCCCTCGATCACAGGCCCATCCGAGCGCTTCTCCGCCTGCTTGATGTCGTATCTCCGGCCTACCCACGCTAGGAACCGCGGCACGCCCCACCGCAACAGCGGGAACAACACAATCGGGACTAGGATGCGGAGAAATATGCCCATTGGTGGCCTGTTTCAGGTATCCGTATTAACTA
>JAPYSM010000019.1:0-3291 GCA_029936485.1 Dehalococcoidia bacterium | reverse complement strand
AGGATGCGGAGAAATATGCCCATTGGTGGCCTGTTTCAGGTATCCGTATTAACTACTGCTTACGTCGCGTCTTGCGCGCTTCAACTCTTTCTCAGATACGGAGATTGCGACGACGGGGTTCTCATTTTCTACCTGAACCCGGTACTGTGCGACGCCGCCTAAATGGTGGTGTAGCACGTCCGCCTCGATATTGAGCACTACGCCGATCCGGCCCTCGTACTCACCGTGCTGTCCAGTTACGTTTGGGTGTAAGACGACCCGGTCGCCCTCGCCATATTTCGCCATTGATTTATCCCATGCGGCAGCAGAGATAGTGGTTTTAGCAGATCAATCTTAAACCGGTAACTGGTCGATCCGTTCCTGTGCGAACTGATTGATGTCCCGGGCGATCTCCAGCGCCCGTTCAGAGTCGTACGACTCGTACACCTCCGCCGGAACACCTCCCGGTAGTCCGCCCGGGTAACGAGCGCCCAGAAAGTGCTTATCCAGAAGGGGCCCGATCGACTTCATGAAATCGAACGAGGGCTCGACGGCCATCGCGTCCTCGCACAGATCGGCAAGCGAGTGTCCCCAAACCATCTCAGCGCCGCGAGCGAGTAGATAGCCGGTCACCGCCTTCTCGGCGCTCTGGTGGGACAGGAAGCACGCTAACGCGTGCCTTCCGGAAGCGGCGACGAACTCCGCGTCGGCCAGGTCGATACCGGCTTGCTTCATCCACCTGCTGGCGTTCTTGAGCGGTGCCGATTCAGCCAATGATCACCTCTCCCTCGCGTTCCACAGCCACGAGAACGGGATCGCTGTCTGCCAGCTCCTCGTACTCCTCGGGCGTGTAAACGAAAAAACTTGTGTCAATCCGTGGCCGGAGGTGCGTGGTCCAGAAATCGGCTCTCCGGTGGAATGGCTCGTCCGTCATCTGCACCACAACCAACTCAAGTGGCGTCTCCGGCGTGACGTGTCCCATCACGAGATCGCCTGTTAGTGCGACCCGCATCGCGCCAAGCTGCGGCATCTCGTTGCGGAGCCGTTCCAACTCCACCTCCAGCAACTGCTTACGCTGCTGTGCGAAGCCGTACATCATCGGCAAAAGGCTCATCTCCCTTTTGTTGCGGGTCAAACAAGAAAGACGTCCCGTTAATACCGGGACGCCTCTCGTTTAACGTCCTGTAATCGGCGTTAGACCGTGTAAAGAGTCGGGTGATTCGGCACCGGAGCAATCTCATCCGGCGTCAGTGGATAGGCCTGCTTCTTGTAGACCTGAATCCGGTGGCTTCCAAAGTCCGGAACGTACATCCGTCCCTCGTCGTCAAACCTCAGCACGGCCGGTCCCCGGAACCGCTTCTGCTGCTCCGTATTGGCCATCTCACGGTTGCGGAGCACGGACGGGTTGGCCCGGACGTAAGTCTCACCGCTCTTGGAGAGCGTCGCATCGCCGATGAACTTGTCCACGTACCGACCGTCCGGCGCGAACTGCTGGACCCGGTTGTTCCCGCGGTCGGCGACATAAATGTCGCCGTGGTGATCTATCTCGATACCGGCCGGACGGTTGAACTCCCCATCGCCTGAGCCGGACGAGCCGAACTCCATGATGAACTCGCCGTCGGCATTGAACTTCTGCACCCGGTCGTTGTGCCAGTCCACGACAAAAATGTCGCCCTCGCCGTTCACGGCGATGCCCCACGGCATGTCGAATTCGCCCGGGCCAGAGCCTTTAGTTCCGAATCCGGAAATGTACCTGCCGTCTTTGTTGAACTTCTGAACGCGGTGGTTCAAGGTATCCACGACCAACAGGTTTTCGTCGGGATCAAATGCGATCCCGGATGGGCGGTTCATCTGGCCCGCTGCGGACCCTTCCTCGCCCCAATCGCCGGCGTCGGTGCCGTCCTGATTGAACTTGAGGATCTGGTGACTGCCTTCGTCAGAAACATATAGTGTGCCGGCGGCGTCGCGAATCATCTGTACCGGCCACAGCAGCTTCCCGCCGCCCAGGGTGTCCAGGTCTTCGTCCTTCCAGTTGATGCGTCGAATGTTGCTGCCACCCAACCCGGGAGCGTCTGCCCGGCATAGAACGAACAGCTTGTCATCGTCTCCCATGACGATGTCCATTGGGTAAGTGGTGACACGACGCATGCCAAGCGTCGCCAGGAATGGGAAGCCGGCCCGCAGGAGGGCATATGGCGGGCTACTGGGCTTCGTTGCCGATGTGGTCATGGTCGTTCTCCAAGTCCCCTGTGGTTTCGAGGTTTTCTGAAGGGCGTTTCAGGTGGCTGTCTTACTAAGCGTTCGCCGTCTCTTTGTAGGGGTGAAGCTGCTCGTAAACGCCGCCGACGATGGGCTCCGGGTCGACGTTCAGGTGCTGCTGCAGCATCGTGCCGTAGACGCCGCGGAAGTCGAACGTGTGGGCCAGGTCTTCGCCGCGCTCCCAGTCCGCCTGCGCAAGCGATGGGTACTCGGCGTACAGTCCGCCATCGACGTTGTCGCCGATGATGAAAGCGCCGCCGCCGGAGCCATGATCGGTCCCGGAACCGTTGTCCTTGATGCGTCGGCCGAATTCGGTGAACACAAGCATGGACACGTTGTCCGCAGCGTCGTGTTCCCGAAGGTCCTGCCAGAAGTCGCTGATCGCGCCGGTCAGTTCTGCGAGCAGTCGGGCGTGAGTCGGCACTTCTTGCGCGTGGTGGTCATATCCGCCGTGCTGCGTGTAGAAAATTCGGGTGCCGAGTTCCGCCGTGTGGACCCGTGCGACGTCCCGTAGGGATTTGGCGATCGGGTTGTCTCCGTACTCAACAGTTGACGTGTATCGCTGTGGTGCGACCTTGATCAGGTCTGCCCCGGAGAGAACGCTCTGGCCGGTATCGCTGAAGTAATCCATGACGAGCCCTGAACCGATGGCAGGCGTGTACATACGCTTGAAGATCGCAAGGTCCTCGGCGCGCCGCTGGTCAGCCTCGATGCTGGTCATCAGACCGTAATTGTCGAGATCGTCCACAGATGTGGCAACGACGCCCGGTGCGGCCATCGCACGCGGCAGGCCGCGTCCGAAGCTGACGCCCGTCAGAGGGTTCGCTGAGTTGGGGTCGAACTGTTTGATCACCTTGGCCAGCCAGCCCTCGGTTGCGATGATTTCAGGCTCACACGTGTGCCAGATGTCCATCGACCGGAAGTGGGACCGGGAGGCGTTGGGGTACCCGATCCCCTGCACGATCGCGACCTTGCCATCCTCAAACATGCTCTTCAATGGCGCTGCGGACGGGTGGAATGCCAGCGTGTCGTTGATCGGGAGGGACTTGTCCT
>JAPYSM010000188.1 GCA_029936485.1 Dehalococcoidia bacterium | reverse complement strand
GATTTTCAGTCCCCAGCCCCACTACAGCCATATGTAAATGTCTGCTTCTGGCCGAGAGCGGCCTGTCGTAGTGCTAAATATCAGCAATAACTGAACGGCGGCTCCCACCCAAAGCGGACACTTGGGATTTTCCAGAAATCCCTCAAATTGAGCTTCAAAAACGCGTACTCTGAGGGCGAATGAACCGCTAGGCTGGTTAATGTCGTGGGGTCTTATGGCAATTTTCTAGACTTTCTGGAACGCGCAGGACGATATCTCCTGTCAAGGAAGGCGTGGACTCAAATGGAGATAGCCTTTATTCTTCTTATATCCGAAGGAGGGAGAACATATGCGCGTGATCGGTGCTGTCATTCTGCTACTTGGCGCGATTCAGGTGGCGACTGCGGGCCAGGGTGGCAAACGGGTCATCGAGATGACCGGCGAGGATCGCGATACGCCGACAAGTGCGGCAGTGGTCGCCGGAGACTATGTGTACGTATCCGGACAGTTCGGACGCGAGCCTGACGGTAGCTTCGGCGACATCAAGACCCAAACGCGTCGGGCTCTCGACAACATTTCCGCGATCCTGCAGGAAGCCGGCACTAGCCTTGAACAGGCAGTGTCGAGTTACGTGTACCTGCGGAGCAGGGGTGACTTCAGGGCCATGAACGACGAGTACAAGGCCTATCCAGGCTGGCCCAAGACCACACACGAAACCGCGCGAGGCGAGGATTTGGACCTCCCGGTCCGGACGACGATGACCGGCGACCTATTGGCACCATCCGAAGCGCTGGTGGAAATTACGATCATCGCACTTCGCATGGGAGCTGAGCGCACAATCGTCCAGCCCGCGGAATGGGGGAAGTCGAATCTGCCCTACCCGTGGGCAATCAAGTCAGGCGACACGCTGTGGATTTCGGGACTCGTCGCCAGCAATAAGCGAGGCGGTCAGTACATACGTGGCGACATGAGAAAGGATGTGACCCAAACCCTGACTGATATCGGGGAGGCGTTGTCGACGGCTGGAATGTCACATGCCGACGTCGTCTTCTCGCGTGTCTATATCCAGGATCAGGCGCTGGCGAACGAGATGGACGAGGCCTATCGCGCATTCTTCCCCAAGGATCCTCCGGCGCGAGCGACCCTCAGGGCCGGCATCATGGGCAGAATCCTTGATGAGATCACTACGATCGCAGTCGAGGCTCCGAAAACGATTGTCAGCATTCCGGATGCTGACGTAGCGCCCTCGGCGAGCCCCGCGGTCGTTGTGGGCAATCGTTTTTTCAGCAGCGGCATTCAGGGTGTGACCGACGCGACGAGAGGTGACGCGAACGCGCAGACGCGGGAGGTGCTAGCAAGGCTGGGTCGTGGGTTGAAAGCAGCCGGCTTCGAGTGGCGGCACGTCGTTGATGTGTGGGTTCTTCTGAGTGACACGCGGGATTACCCCGCGATGGCTGATGCCTACCGCGAGGTCTTCACAGGGGATTATCCGGCTTGGACCGTAGTCGGCGAACAGCCGCTTGGTCGTGGAGTCGTGCAAATTCAAATCATGGCGGTGAAGTAACTTGCTGCCGAAAGTCGATAGGCCAGATTTAGCGCGTTCATAGAGATCGAAGGGGTGGCAGTCGTAGCTGGCAGATAGGAGGGGTGAGCAATGTCGAAGAACTGCACAAAGCCCGAGCCGAGTGTTGAGTCGGAAGGATACCGAGGCATGTCCTTCAAGTCCGTATCGATCATCTGCCGAGACCTCGTTCTGATCGCGTGCTTGGGCATCGTTCCCGCGCACGCTCAGGACGGCGCCCAGAACGGCGAGTGGCGCTTTTTTGGTGGCGATACCGGCAGCACCAAGTACTCGCCGCTCGATCAGATCGACAAGGACAACGTCGCGGATCTCCAGGTCGCCTGGAGGTGGCGGTCGGTCGACGGGCAGTTCGATCTTGATCGGCTGACGCAAGAGTATCCGAACCTACAGGTGCCCAATGATGTCGACACGGTGCAGATTTCGGGCCTGAAAGCCGCCCCTCTGATGGTCGACGGGGTTCTGTATATCTCGACGCCGTTGTCTCAGGCCGCCGCCATCGACGCGACGACTGGCGAGACTCTCTGGACTTACGACCCCAGGAGCTACGCGTCGGGCATTCCGATCATGATGCTCGGCTTCAGCAACCGCGGCCTGGCCTATTGGTCCGATGGCCGGGAGGCGCGGTTGGTGTGGGGGACCGGCGACGCGTACCTGCTCGCCGTCGATGCCGAGACCGGCGAGCCGCGCGGTGATTTCGGCGAGAACGGACGGGTCGACCTCATGGTCGGCATCCCGCGGGCCAAGCGAGACCCTCCACCGATCAACTACTCCATCACCTCGCCGCCGATGATCGTGGGAGACGTGGTGGTTGTCGGGTCAGCCGTGTCCGACCAGCCCAGCTACAAGGAGCAGCCGCCCGGACATGTCCGGGGTTTTGACGTGCGGACCGGGGAGCTGCTGTGGACGTTCCACACCATTCCGCAACCAGGGGAGTTCGGAAACGAGACGTGGGAGGATGGGTCGTGGGAGTACACGGGCAACACCAACGTCTGGACACCGATGAGCGCAGACGCGGAGCTGGGTTACGTGTACCTGCCAGTCGCGACGGGCACGAATGACCTCTACGGCGTGCACCGGCCCGGCGACAACTTGTTCGCGACCAGCCTCGTCGCACTCGAGGCGGCAACCGGCAAGCGCGTCTGGCACTTCCAGCTCGTGCATCACGACCTGTGGGATTTCGATCCGCCCGCCGCCCCGAACCTCATCGATATCACTGTCGACGGACGGCCGATCCGCGCGGTCGCGCAGGTGACCAAGCACGGGTTCGTCTTCGTCTTCGACCGCGTGACCGGCGAGCCGGTCTGGCCGATCGAGGAACGGCCAGTGCCCGCGTCTGACATTCCGGGCGAGCGTGCGTCACCGACGCAGCCGTTTCCTACTAAGCCGCCACCCTTCGACCGCCAGGATGTCACGATCGATGAGCTGATCGACTTCACGCCGGAGCTACGTCAGGAGGCGATCGAGATCCTCCAAGCGTATCGCTACGGTCCGCTGTTCACGCCACCATCTCTGTCCGGCCAGGGGGCGAATACATTGAACGGGACCCTCATGCTGCTGGCCGGCGCGAACTGGACGGGCGCAGCGGTCGACCCTGACACTGGCGTTCTGTATGTGCCCTCGGGCAGTGGAGGGACCATCAAAGGCTTGTCTGTCCCTGCCGCTGCGGCACACCCACGTAATGTCCGGGAGTCGAGCGACGCCACGCTGAACTACGTTCGTGACGGTGGGCGGCCGCCGGGTCCGCGCGATCTTCCACTGTTCAAGCCCCCGTACGGGCGCATCACAGCGATCGATCTCAACAAAGGCGAGGTCCTCTGGCAGCAGGCCAATGGGATAGGGCCGGAGCGCGTCCGCAATCATCCGGCGCTCGCTGGTTTGGACCTTCCACCGCTCGGCAGCGGGAGGGACCAGGTCCTCCTCACGAAGACACTGTTGTTTTCGGGCCAGTCTGCGCCGAATGCAGAGGGAGAGTTTCTACTGGTGGCACGCGACAAGCTGACCGGTGACGTGGTCGCGGAGGTGCCGCTGCCCGGCCGTGCCGTCGGGCCGCCGATTACCTATCTGTTCGACGGCACGCAGTACATCGCGATCACGGTTCGCGGGCTGCCCGGCCTGGGCCGAGATCGTACACCGCCAGAGTTGGTGGCGCTGCGCGTGGCGCCCGCGACCTCGTCGCAGGAGGAAGCCGGTCGGTAGATCGAGCATAGGAGAAGTTATTCGTCATGCAAATCGCATTGGATTGAGGAATTGAAACGGCTGGCTCCGCCGGATTCACAGGAAGATTAAGTGTCCGCTCCTGGCCGAA
>JAPYSM010000187.1 GCA_029936485.1 Dehalococcoidia bacterium | reverse complement strand
GAGCCGGAGTATCACCCAAGAACTTCAGAAGGCGGGTGTGGACGTGTCGCGGCCTCCGGCGCCAAAGACATTCATGCCTGTCGTCCCTGAGGTGGCTGGACTAACATAATCACTGGTACCGCTTCAGGGGGCAGGTCACTCCGGCCATTCGCCAGCATCGTTACAATCAGGGCCATTGCAGCGATGGATCTATTTCCTGTTGACGGGACAAGGCGGCAATTGCCTTCGTTGCTTGCCGGTTGAAACAACGTGGACCTGAAAGTGCTCTGCTTTCGATGGGTTGGTGATAATGGTTAAGTACTGGTCGGCATTCTTGATGACTGTCGTAGTTACGTCCGTCATCGCCTGTAGCAGTGATGGTGAAAGTCCGACCCCAACGGCCTCCCCGGCTGGCGTACCAACGATAGCGCCAAACCAAACCACACCACTCGCCCCGACGTCGGCACCAATGACCCCGACGCCCCCACCGGCTGGCGTACCGACCATAGCACCAGGCCAAACCACACCACTCGCCCCAACTCCGGAGCCCTCCTGCTCCCGGGTTCCCGGGTCCTCAGATATCGCCGCGGCCCCACCGGAGGTGGCTCGAAACGCCACTCTGTGGCCGCTTCCTAACAAAGACTATGCCGGCACGCGTTCGAGCTTCGATTCAAGGATTACGTCCGAGACGGTAGGCGATCTGGAACCCGCCTGGGAGTTTGATTTTCCGGAATCCACGGCGTGGGGAGCCGTTGCATCGAGCCCGCTGGTAATGGACGGGATTGTCTACGTTCAGGATCTTTCAAGCAACATCTACGCCTTCGATTTTTGTAGTGGAGAGATGCTGTGGGATCGAGCCGGTGAAGGTCCTTCGTTAGCCCCCAACGGCCTCGCCGTTGGGTGGGGCAAGGTGTTCGCCGCCTCTTCCGCAGCTGATTTCGTCGCGCTGGACAGTTCTACAGGAGACTTGCTGTGGCGGGCGCCGATTGAACTAACCTCCACCGAAGGGATCGATATCCAACCCGTTGTTTACGACGGACTCGTGTACCTGAGTACGGCTCCGCGCAGTGAAGAAGGCCTGTACCAGGGCAATGCGACCGGCATTATCTACGCCCTAGAACAGGAAACAGGGCGTATCAAGTGGGAGTTCAATACGGTCGACTCAGAAGACATCTGGGGCAACCGTGAAGTTAACAGCGGGGGCGGCGCGTGGTTCCCCGTTTCCATCGATACCGACCGCGGGATGACCTACTGGGGAATAGGGAATCCTGCCCCGTTTCCTGGAACCGAGGAGTTTCCGAACGGATCAAGTCGGCCGGGACCGAACCTTTATACCGATTCGATGGTTGCGCTCGATCATGAGACCGGCGAGCTGGAGTGGTACAACCAGGTACGCCCGCACGATCTCTTCGATATGGACTTTCACATCTCACCGATCCTCGTTACGACAGAGATCGATGGAGTAGCACGAGACGTGGCACTGGGAGCGGGCAAGACCGGCACGGTGCACGCCTTCGACGCCGACACCGGGGAGGAATACTGGGTCACGAAGGTCGGCATTCACTTGAACGACGACACAATGGAGATCCCGCCGGGCGAGTCGGTCACAGTTTACCCCGGCCTTTTAGGAGGGGTCGAGACTCACATGGCGTACGCCGACGGGATGGTCTACGTCCCGGTGATAAACAGTCCATCGACGTGGACTTCCACCTCGTCTATGTTCGGGAGCGGACGGGCCGGCAGCGTGGTAGCAATCGATGTCAGAGACGGCAGTATCCGGTGGGAGACGGAGTTTGAATCATGGGTTCTGGGCAGTGCCACGATCGTAAACGATCTCGTGCTCACAGCCGCCGGACAGACTGTGTACTGGCTCGATCGCGCCACTGGGGACATAGTCGGGTCCGTCGAGGTGAGCGCGTGGGTCAATGCCCCACTCGTTGCGGCCGGTGACACAATAATCATCCCTGCCGGGTTCCCGGGTGCTCCTGGACAGAAGCCACAGCTAGTTGTGCTCAGGCTCCCGGATTGAGGTGGCCTGTCGGTTTCACCGCGAAGGCTGCTGAGACGATCATTGGGGCCAGGAGGGCTATGTATAGCCAGAGGCCTATTGTGTAGCCGCCGGTGATGTCGAAGAGCAGTCCTATCGGCAGGGGGCCTACGGCGGATGTGACGCCGACGACCCACATGGTGGCGCCCCGAATGGAGCCTAGGTTTTTTCTACCAAAGTAGTTGGCCCAGATGACGTTTCCGGTGTTGAGCACCATGCCTTGCGTCAGGCCCAGCAGTCCGGCGTATACCCAGGCCTGCCATTCGTTGTTGACAACGAGCGCCAGAAGTAGCGCCAGCATTAGCGATGATTGCGCGATCACCAGCGTGTAGTTGTTCGGGAATCGGTCGTTGAGGCGTCCGGCGACGATGTTACCGACGAAGTTCATCACGGCGATGGCCGAGATCGACCATGCGGCGGCGTCACTGGAGACGCCGCGAGCTTCCAACAACGAAGTGTGGTGAAACACCATGCCAGCGCCGAGTGTGGCCCACGCCATGGACGCAAAAAGGATGAAGTAGAGGGAGCGGGTGCGCAGCGCTTCCCGCACGGTCCAGCTGTCTTCCGGGTCGGCCGAGACGGGCGCGGCAGGCTCACCGTCGGCCGATTCGCCGTTCTCGACCGGAGTCTCGCCGTCCGGTAACAGGCCCATGGATTCCGGAGTTCTCCGGATCAGGAAGAAGGCCGGCGGAAGCATGATTATCCAGATGCCGGCGCCCATGACGAACCAGGTCTCTCGCCAGCCGAAATCTCCGATCAGCCAGCTGGCGATAGGCGGAAAGACGCCTAGCCCCACCAGCCATCCGGCGCCACTGGCGTAGGAAGTCGCCCGTCCCCGCTTCTTTCGGAACCAGAGGGCGACCATGATGGTGCCGAGCATGTTCAAAGCGCCGCGGCCCAGCAGACGCAGGCCGAAGAAGCCCAGGAATAGTCCGATCAGGGTTGCCAGTGCGGGTTCCGATGGGATCACTCCCATCAGCATTACGACGCCGCCGAAGACCAAGACCGAGAAGATCATGATCGAGCGCGGTCCGTAACGGTCGATCATGAATCCGATGATCGCCATCCCGAACGATGCCGCCAGAGTGCCTGCGGCGAACAGCGTGGAGATCGTTGAGCGCGAAACGTCGAGCCCTTCGATCATGGGGTCGACAAATATGGCGATGAGGTTGGTCTGGCCGGGCGCGGACGTGGCGATGGACAGTCCACCAACAAACACGATTACCCAGCCGTAGAAGAACGGGAAGCGCTGAGGAAGGGAGGGCTTGGAGGGCCGATCTGGCGACGCCATTAGAGGCGTACATCTCTCCCGCTGGCCGCGTGGACGCAGCTGGCCGGGAGCAGATCGGGAATGGTGGTGGCTGGAAACCCGGGGATCACGCTTTTAAGTGATTCGAATCCGGGCATGGGATAGTTGCAGTCAACGGTATCCGTGCTAATTCTCTCCTGAACTTCCTGTCTCGCAGCCAGCATCCGACGGGATTGTACGGCAACGATGTCACCGTTGCCGAGCTTCAGACCCTCCGATTTCCGCGCCCTAGTACCTCTACCTCCCGCTTTCCTCTTCCCTATCGTCCTCAATCCTCATATCGTCCTCAATTTCCGTATTGCTTTCATCCTGTAGGTTTGCCAAAAAGTCCATCATTCCGAAATCCCCCGTTCCCTGCGATTTCCTATCCCTTGCATTGAGGAATGACATGTAACTTATGTATATCCAACGGAACATTTCCTACCCCACACCCTTGTTACCGAGAGCCTCGAACAGCTGCTTCAAATTGCTGTCTACTTGAGGCTCAGGCTCGTCCAGCCCTGTCATCTGCGCCACCATCCCGAGGCAACGCGCTGCTGCGCTGTACGCACGATGCTCACGAGCCTCCCGGTACAGGC
>JAPYSM010000018.1 GCA_029936485.1 Dehalococcoidia bacterium | reverse complement strand
CGATCCACGGCGACGGGCGTCATCATGTTCCGGGCGCGGGCCATCGTCAAGATCAAAACTACGAGGAAGAAGTTCGGTTGCGGTCTATCGTCGTTTAGACGAGAAAATGCACAACCACTGAGTATCGGTGCACGTATCAGGTCGGATAGTTAGGGGTTCTTTGGGCCAGAAGGGACCCGTGTACGCGAAATGCGAGCCGCTGGTGCGAGCTCATCACTCGAGACGCAACGCGTGCGCCAACTGCGATTACCTCACGAACCAACCCGACCGCTCGGAGAGATTGATACAAAGGAGTGGGTATCGAACGATCAGGCCTGTACGTCACATGTACGCCAAGTCCTGCGGGGAACGCGTTTAACGATGTAGCAACACCACGCCACAGACCCGTAAGTACCAGGGCGAACTTTATAGCGACCTGCACCAACGCGTTAAACACACCATTTGTTTGATCCCGGATAAGGACAAACTGCAGAGTGTGTTCCGCCAGATACGTCTGTGCCGTAAATGTCCCGCCGGGACCGGAGTGTTCATCCGGTCCCGGCGGGTTTAGCGGGTCTTGCTCGTACGTGGTCAAATGACCGCGCCTTAATCGCTAATCGTTGTTGTCTGCCAATCCGACTAGGCTGACTCTTCCGCCAGTGCGCGAAGGAACTCGTCGAGTGTTTCCGTCAATTGACGAGCAAACACCGTAACGATAGATACGGTTCGCAGCACTATCGCAGCGACGCCCCATGCCACCGCGGCCGGAAGGCTTACCCATGACTTGGCCGTTGAGCCTGTCGGGGTAATGCCACCTTCGCCCTTTTCGGCGAGGTTGGTAATCAAGCTGTCGATTTTTGCAGTGAGCACTCTGAGAATCAGAGTGAAGATCCGACCAAAATTGATCAGGACCAGTGCAAGTTGAGTCGCTAGATCGCCGACTCGATCTGCCCAAGTCATAGTCGCCCTCCTAAGTAGTCGATTGAACGGCGAAAACGTCCATTCCTCCAGCTGTCCAGCTCGGATGCTTTTTACACAACCCGGACTGAAACTGTCTTCCTTAAGGGAAAACAACTGAAAGGCTAACGACCGCCGAACGAGCGATAGGCTACAAACCTCGCAACGATAGGTCAATTGTATTACGAGATTCGTTACGGCGATTACGTACGATAACGATAACCATGTAATAGTTTGTGATATCCCGCACACACAGTCATAAAAATGAATGCCGACTAGGTTGCCAGGGTACTTTGGGACGCATGCGACCAATTTCTCGATTGAAATCTGGACAATCGCGTCAGGGTGTAGGGTTTTACACAGTTACGTGCGCCAAATAGACGACCACTTGAGAGGCTATTGGGAGTATTATTGAAAGACGGCCGGATCGAATCTTTCATATATCTACTCACGGGTCCACGTCGATCTTCCCGCGCGCAAGCGCCTCTTAATTTCGCTGCGACCGGCCCATCCGGGCACCTGCCCGCCATGCACCTCCGGAATTCCTGACCGTACGTAGGACCCGTACGGAGGCTTCAATGCCGACAACGGCTACCTCTCCCAATGGAGACCGCCATGAGCGAATCATGGTGTTCATCGACGGGAGCAACCTTTACCACGTCCTCGGAGAAGTCTGCGGACGACACGATCTGAACTTTGGCAAGTTCGCCGAAAAGATTACCGGTGACCGCCGGTTGATCCGGACTTACTACTACAACATCCGTCAGGATTCCGAACGCGATCCAAATATCGCCACGGAACAGGGCAAGTTCCTACAGACGATGTACGACACGCCATACCTTGAGGTAAGAATGGGCGTGTCCAAACGACACGGTGAGACGATGGTGGAAAAAGGCGTTGACGTGTACATGGCTACGGATCTCGTCGCGTTCGCGTTCATGGACCTTTACGACACAGCTATCGTGGTCAGCGGAGACGGCGACTTCTTTCCGGCGATTCAGACCGCCCGGAACCAGGGGAAGCACATCGAAGTAGCGGCGTTCGACAACAACCTGTCCAGCGAGGCGGGCAACGTTGCGGACGTCGTTATTAAGCTCAATAAGACCTACTTCACGGGTCTGTGGTCCGACCGGCGGCGAAGGGAGACATCCGCATCTCCGGCACGGCGAACCCGCAACACCAGCGCAGGCTCCGGCTCTACCCGGTCTGCATCAACGGCTCCGGTCGTCGAGGCGGAGGCTCCAGAAGAATCGACCGGTTCGGAGACCGGGAACGGTCGCAGGACGGTCCGACGCAGGATAGCGGCCCCACGCAGGTCGAGCACTCGTACGACCACTCGACGGCGAACGCCTACCCGGCGGGCGGCCTCCGAGACTGCAGATTCGACGCCGACGCCCGCAGCTGTCCCAACTACCGAAAACGTTCAGGAGCCGGCGCAGGGCGCGCATAACGGCTCTGGCTCTGGCGATGAGGTGTCGGAGCGGTCTGGCAGTCCGACTCGACAGACTCCCACGCGGAGGCGTGTTGGTACACGGTCCAGTAGCGGCAACGGGGACAGCAGCCCACCAACTCCGCCGCGGCCACCAGCTCTGCGAAGGCGATCTGACTCAGACTCCGACGACGGTCCGGCCAACTGAGCAGGTCCTCATTCGGGATAGTCATGGACGTCGAGACGGGGGGGGGGTGACCCTCGTCTCAACGAGCCCGTGATAAATCTGGGATGAAAGTGCCAGCGCCAAAAAATACCGACATTGCCGGAGCGACCTCCAGTGTGAACCGATCTGGCGCTTACATTCCCCGCCAGATGATGTCCGTGGTCTTGCCGACTACCGCCGTCATCATGGGCGATTCGCTCATTTACATCGTCCTCCCGGCGAGCATCTCAGATTTTGGACTTGAGAGCTCGTTTGGTGTATCGGCCGCGATATGGATCGGGCTGGCACTCAGCATTAATCGGTTGATACGGCTGATCGGCAACTCGCTTGCCGCCGCTACATTCAATCGGTTCGGATTCAAGACACCGTTCGTGATTGCGGTGCTTCTCGGTGGTCTGACCACGCTCACGTACGCGTTCAGCAAGGGCGCCGCCATTCTTCTGGTGGCGCGTGCGTTGTGGGGCCTGAGCTATTCTCATCTCCGGCTTGGCGCTTACCTGGCTGCGTTTGAGATCGGTGATTCCAGTAATCGCGGACGACTGCTCGGTTTCTTCAATGCCGGGTCCAGAACGGGCAGCTTCATCGCCGTCACTGCCGGCGCGACGCTTGCCGACTTGGCCGGAAGAGGCATCGCTTTCACAACGCTAGCGGCGGTCGGAATAATCGGCGTCGCTATAGCTCTCACCGTCCCGAACTTTGCCGTTCGTAGAAAAACGCCGTCAGCGGTGATTCCCCAATCCGACACACCCGCCGGTCCCGGGTTCGGCGAAAGGGCGTGGGCGGTGCTTGTTTCGCCGCTTCCGGAGAGCGCTCGATCGATACGTAGACGGCTCCTTGCGATCAACTACCTCCGCTTTGGCACGGCGTTTGCGGCTAACGGCCTCGTAATCGCTACTATCTCTCCGTTCCTGGCCGATCTGTATGGCGAGAAGGCGACTGTGTTTGGCGTGTCTATCGGGATCGTGACGCTTGCCGGGTTGCTTGTCGGTATCCGATGGTTTGGAGACCTGGCCCTCTCGGTCCCCATGGGTCACCTATCGGATGTATGGGGGCGACGGCGAACCGTCATGGTCGGAGCGGCGCTAACTCTGGCGGCGATGCTCGTCGTTGCGCTGGCGACGCGACCAGAGGTGATCGTTGCCGCCCTGCCATTGCTGCTGATTACGGGATCGTTGCTGGCGGTGTCTCTCGACGCCTCTGCCGGCGAAGCTGTTCCCGATGAGGCGCGGGCCGGTTCAATCGGCCGATACGCCACGTGGCTGGATATGGGGTCGGCGATGGGGCCGATCGCAGGACTTCTGATAGCAGAGGCCTTCGGGTTTCAGGCGGGATTTCTTGTTGCGGCAGCTTTACTTGTCACCGGGATGATCGGGTATGGGGCGGCAACGCGAAATTCGGCGCCTGCCTGAATCCGGAACAGTCTGACTGTTCGCCGCCAGTGTGAACACGACATCTCTCAGCATACGGCCCCGGCCCTCTCCCACGCACGACGGCGTGAGCGTGGACCGGGAGATTCTTCTTGTTCGTCTCGTCCTCATAATGGCAAGTACTGGTCAGTTCTCCTACAGCGAGATGCGCCTACAATCTCCGGGGTTCTGGCCTCACTGACGTTCACCCCGGACAATATCCAGTCCATGAGCGCACCGATTAAGGACATTTCTTAACCCCTCGTATGTATTTTGATTTTCGACTGTGGAGCCTCACCCATGGTGTAAGGCTTCGAATCCTATGGGCAGTGTTTATCGGCCTGTTGACCGCGGCGGCAGGGGTAGCTCGGCTGGCCCTGCTTGGCTGGCTGCTTGCCGAGGTTTTCGATGGCCGTGGGGCAGAGTCTCTGGTCATCCCGATTGCAGGTGTTTCGGGGGTAGTGCTTCTCAGGGGCGCGCTTCAGTTCTACAAGGAGATGGTGTCCCATCACACGGCGGCACGCGTCCAGATTGCGCTCAGAGCCAATCTCCATGAAAAGGCGATGCAGCTCGGGCCGTCCTACTTCAACAAGCAACGAACCGGCGACACCGTCCTGTCACTTGTCGACGGGGTGGAGCAGCTTGAGACCTTCTTCGGCCAGTACCTCCCTCAGTTCTTTGTGGCCATCCTCACGCCGATCGGCGTGTTTGTGTTCATGGCATTCCTGGACTTGCCGACGGCTTCGATTTTCCTTGTCTCTGCAACAGCGGCACTGCTCCTCCCTGCCCTGTTCCACCGGCTGAACCGGGCGAGCAGCACACGTCGGCGTGACGCTTACGGTGAGTTCGGGGCGGATTTCCTGGATTCGATTCAGGGACTTGCGACGCTCAAGGCGTTTGGCCAGAGCGAGGCGCAGGGCAGGATGCTGGCGGTTCGGGCGCGAGCGGTATTCAAGAGCACGATGTGGGTGCTGGCGACAAACGCGTTTTCGGGCGGGTTGTCGATAGCAGCGATCTCGATAGGCGCTGCCGTCGCGCTCGGCTGGGGCGCGCATCGGGTGGATACCGGCGGGCTTGAGCTAAGCGTACTTCTGGTGATCCTGATGCTCGGGGTCGAGGTTTTCCGTCCGTTGCGGGAACTGACACAGCTTTTCCACCAGGGATTACTTGGGATCTCAGCGGCGTCCGGTGTGTTTGCCATGCAGGACGCAGAACCGACGGTGGTCGATCCAAAAACGCCCGATCATGACCTGTCGGAGATGGAACCGACTCTGTCGTTCGAGGATGTGACCTTCTCGTACCCGGGCGGCCGCAAACCTGCCCACGACGGCCTTACGTTCTCTATCGCCGCTGGCGAAAAGATCGGGCTTGTCGGTCCGAGCGGCGCCGGAAAGACATCGGTCGTGAAGTTGATCCTGCGCCTGTACGATCCGGACGGCGGTCGCGTGACGATGGGCGGAGTTGATCTTAGAGAGTTGTCGTTTGATCAGATCCGCGGCCATCTTGCTGTAGTGAGCCAGGACACTTACCTATTCCACGGCACAGTCATCGACAACCTGCGGTTCGGCAACCCGGATGCCTCTCCAGAACAGATCGAGGACGCGGCGCGCGCCTCCAACGCTCATACCTTTATTTCGGCACTCCCGGACGGTTACGGAACGGTGATCGGGGAGCGCGGCGTAAGACTATCGGGCGGTCAGCGGCAGCGAATTGCTATCGCGCGTGCTCTTTTACGTGATGCGCCCATACTGGTCCTTGACGAGGCGCTCTCCGCGGTGGACGCCGAGAACGAATACCGGATCCAGGAAGCGCTAGACCGCCTAATGGAAGGCCGAACAACGCTGATAATCGCGCATCGCCTGTCCAGCGTGATCGGCGCGGATCGAATCATCGTCCTGGACGAAGGACGCGTCACGGAAGAAGGTTCCCACGCTCGGTTGCTGGCGGATGGCGGTATCTATGCGGAACTGATGCGGGATCAGGTTGTGAGCGCTGGGTCCAACGGCCGGTCACCCAAAATCGGTTTGCCGAGTCCAGTCGGAGAGACGCCGGAAGCTTTCGCAAACCAGGCGGCCGAGATGGCTCCGACCGAGGCGATTCTGCGTGCCGAAGGGATGGGCTGGCTGCAGACCACCCGGGAGTTGTTCCGACTCGTCATCCCGTGGAAGGGCAAGTTGACGCTTACCTTCCTCCTGGGCATCGCCCGATTTGCCAGCATCATCGGCATTGGAGTCGCGTCCGCGCTGGCCGTTGCAGCAGTAAAGGACGGAGAACCCTTCGGCTGGTTACTCGTATCGCTGGGCGTTCTGGCGCCTCTAGCGGCGGTACTGACGTGGCTCGAATCATGGGTGGCGCACGATATGGCGTTCCGGCTGCTGGCCGAGATGCGGATAGACCTGTACAAAAAGCTGGATCAGCTCGCGCCGGCATACCTGGCGCGACGCCGGACCGGGGACCTGGTTGGCATGGCGACGCAGGACGTGGAGACAATCGAGTATTTCTTCGCCCACACCGTTGCCCCTGCGTTCGTCGCGGTGGTGGTGCCGACCGCTGTTCTCGTCACGCTGTTCACCTTCGATCCGATCCTTGCCCTGACCCTTGTGCCGTTCTTGATGATCGCTGCCGCAAGTCCCTTCCTGGCCCGTGGCAAAGTGGACCAGCTGGGCTCCCGATCTCGTGAGGAACTAGGGCTGCTCAACGCACATGCGGTCGACACACTACAGGGCATTAACGAGATCGTAGCTTTCCAGCGAGCACCAGAGCGTGCGACGGAGTTCCTGGCGCGGGCCCGCGAGGCGGTTCGCATTCGCCTGCCATTTTTCAGAGAGCTGACCCTGCAACGGGCCTATCTGGAGATCACGATGGGGATCGGTGGACTGGCGATGGTCGGGGTCGGGGCATGGTTGGTTTCGGAAGGGCGACTCGATTCGGGGCTGCTCCCGCTGGCGACGCTTCTTGCGATGGCATCTTTCCTGCCGATAGCAGAGATCTCACACACCGCACGACAGCTTGCGGACACGCTTGGCGCAACCCGACGGGTGTTCGCCGTGCATTCCGAGCGGGTGCAGGTGGAGGACGGGGCCGGAGTTGCGGCGGGAGGCGTCCTGCGAGAACCTCAGAACTCGCGTGGATTCAATGGGGCCCTGGCCCTCGAGATGGATCGGGTGACGTTCTCCTACGAGACGATGAACCGGCCAGCCCTGGATGAGGTTTCGTTCGGGGTCGAGTCAGGGAAGACGCTGGCGCTGGTCGGACCGTCTGGCGCCGGGAAGACGACGGCGGCACATCTGTTCCTGCGGTTCTGGGACGCCGCGTCCGGGTCCGTCCGGATCGATGGCGCAGATCTCCGTGAGTACCGTCTCGGTGATCTGAGGGACCGGATCGCCCTGGTGTCCCAGGACACGTATCTGTTCAACGCATCTCTAAGACACAACGTGCTTATCGCTCGTCCTGAGGCCTGCGACTCGGAGCTTTCGGAAGCGATCAAAAGCGCAAGCCTGGCCGATTTCGTTGACTCGTTGCCGGAGGGTCTGGATACCGTAGTCGGCGAGCGTGGGATGTACCTGTCGGGCGGTCAACGACAGAGGGTGGCGATCGCCCGGGCGTTTCTCAAAGACGCTCCGATTTTGATATTGGACGAGGCGACATCACATCTCGACGCCCTGAATGAGCGCGCTGTCCGGAATGCGCTGGACGCGCTCAAGAGCGATCGGACGACGCTGGTGATCGCACACCGGCTATCCACGATTCGGGAGGTGGACACGATCGTCGTGATGTCGGACGGCCGCGTGGCAGAAACGGGCAGCCACGACGAGCTGATGCTTAGCAACGGACTGTACGTCCGTCTCGTGGCGACGCAGGTTGGTGGGGATTAGACCCGAGGGCGGATAGTCATTCGCCCCTACGGTGGGTTAGAGGGCACATGCTTGCCTGTTTTGTTCTGGACGTCATCGGTGGACGAGTTGCGGGCGTATTCCCGTACGCCCCTACCGTGTTGGTGCCGCGACGATCTTGATACGCGTAACCATAATCCAGCGAGACTGAAGGCTCCGCCAGAATAAGGTGCAGCCGATCCTGCCTAGTTGAGGGGGCTTCCTGAGCTCCAGTTCCACTGGTCTGACGGCCACACGTTTTTGCCTCTGATGGCTGCTGGTCGCTCGCCGTCGTACCAGTCCGCCACGGTGTCACGCCATTTGGCGATGTGCGGCGTCGTGGTGTGGAACTGGAAGGCTTCCGGGTTTACGTAGACCTCGTACAGCCAGAGCCTCGTCGGGTCGCTGGTGTCCTGATATACGTCAAATCGCAAGCAGCCCGGCTCCAGGTTTGTCGAGCCAACGCCGTCCAGTTTCACGGCTTCTATGAATTCATCGACCTTGTCTGCCAGTACTGGCAGTTCTGCGTGGATGATGAACAGGTTCTCGGAGGAGAAGCCTTCGTTGACGCCATCGCGGCGTGCGTTCCAGCTGGCAAGGTCACCCGGGAAGATGTTCCGGCAACGGCCTACCTTGACCGGTCCGTCGATCATTTCCTTGGTGGCGTCGCGCCAGGCGGTCATGTGCGCCTGTGCACCATGTGTCTCGATGGCTGCGTCGTCGTCGTAGACCTCTGTAAACGCGACTCGATTCGGGTCGTCCCGGTCCTGAATAATGTCGAATCGATAGCATCCTGCCTCGTTTCCGACCGAGCCGCGTCCGTCGCCCTTGGCTGCTTCGAGGAAGGCACCCGTCATCCCGTCCTTAATCGTGAACTGAACCATTAAGATGCGCATGCGATTTCCCTTTGGATGAATCTTTTGGCGTGATTTTGTCGTGCGGTTGAAGAGACCTGAAGATAGCCCTATAGGTCAGTAGAGGGCGGGGTGCGGCGAGAGTATATCCGGATAAGGGTGATTCAGGGCGGGTTATTGTGCGGGCCTCTGGCAGGCGGTGTTATCGCGTCACAGTCGTACGGGTCGATTGATATTGACCCGAGGGCGAATAGTCATTAGCCCCTACGGTGTTGTTGTTCGACGGGCCTTCTCCCTCACCCTGACCCTCTCCCACCGTCCCACCGGGAGAGGGGGCTCGTTGTCGCGTTACGGACCCTTCGAGACCCTCCGGGTGGGTTATGTGGGCGACGAATCGCAACCACAAGACAAGAACAGAGGCCCTGCCAGGATCCAGGACAAGGTGCAGGGACATCTGCCTAGACGATTTGGTGGAGGAGACCTGTTTCACCTCGGGTTAGTCGGCCCATATTTTCTATCAGAATGTCCATCAAATTTTCTTCGTACATCTGGGTTTCCGAGGCGTTGTGCGGGGTGACGATCACGTTATCAAGGTCCCAGTAAGGGCTATCGGTTCCAAGTGGCTCCTCATGAAAATGATCTAGGGCCGCGCCTGCGATACCTCCCGACTTCAACACCAACACCAGATCATCGTCCACCACACAGCCGCCACGGGCAACGTTCACTAGAAATGCGTTTTGCTTCATGAGCCCGAGCGTGTGCGTGTTGATCATTCCGGCGGTTTCATCGGTCAGAGGGCAGGTCAGCACGACGTAGTCCGATTCCCGCAGCAGGTCGTGCAGCCCTTCTGTGCCCGTGACTTTGTCGGCCGGTCCGTCGTAGGTGGACGGGTTCCCCTTGGTGGCAATCACGCGCATGTTAAAGGCCTTTGCCAGTTCGGCCACGCGAGATCCGATAAGGCCAATCCCGACAATTCCGACGGTTTTTCCGGCGAGTTCATCCTCCCGGTTTGGGATGTCTGAAATGTATGGGCGCCAGTTGTGCTTTCGCTGTTCATCGCGAAGGAAATGGAGGTGTCGAGCAAGCGACAGCATGCACGCCAGGGCTTGCTCGGCAACCGCCTCTCGCATAACACCAAATGCCCGAGATAGGTGGATGCCTCGCTCCCGAAGTTGATCTAACGGGAACTGGTCGTACCCGGTGCCGACTGACTGTATCCAGCGGAGTTTCGGGGCGTTTTCGAGGAGCGCGTCGTTCCAGAGTCCAGAGACGACCAGAACGTCCATGTCCGCTATGCGGTCATTGAGCTGTTCTGGTGTGTATACCTGAAAGTGGTCAACGTCGGTGTCTCGGGCAGCAAACCGTTCCTTGAGCTGGTAAGCGTGGTGCGCGAAGCCGATGGTGAGATTATCGGTCGTTGGAAACGGCGTGTCGGAGATGGTCACTTGCAGCTCCTGGCGGTTGTCGCCCAGTGTTGGTGGTTGGTCGTTTCCCGGGGTCAGGTCGACGGAAACTCTCCCTCACCCTAACCCTCTCCTGCTGGGAGAGGGGACTAGCGGGGCGGCCTAGGGTATCTTGATTCCGCTGCCAAGGCGGATTTGTTGTGTCTGGACCCTTCGAGGGCCTCAGGGTGGGTTTGTCTCGCCCACACGACTTTGGAACAACCCTGCTTAACGAGGGTTGTTCCGGCATCGTTCAGCATTTAACTTACTCGCACACATTAGAGTTCCGTGCGCGTCCGGCCTAGATCCCGGCGGCACAGTGGGTCGAATTTTGGAAACCATTGGCCCCTGCTTGCAGAGTCAGAGAACGACATAAGCGTTCCCGATACAGGCCCTAGTAGGAGAGTTTATGAGCACGGAAAAACTGGCCGCCACGGCGAAGGCGATCGTCACCGCTGGCAAGGGCGTCCTCGCGGCGGACGAGAGCAACGGAACGATGTCCCAGCGCCTTGAGAGCATCGGCGTGGTCCCCACCCCCGACACTCGTCGTGACTGGCGTCAGCTTATTTTCACCGCAGACGGGTTCGGCGAGTACATCAGCAGCGTGATCATGTTCGACGAGACGATTCGCCAGAGTTCTGACGACGGTCGCAGGCTGGTCGACATACTCTCCAACGCAGACATCATTCCCGGAATCAAAGTCGACAGGGGCACACACCCGCTTGCGGGAGCACAAGGAGAGGCTGTCACGGAGGGACTTGACGGACTCAGAGGAAGGCTCGCCGAGTACTTCGACATGGGGGCGCGTTTCACCAAATGGCGGGCCGTCATGTCGATCAATGACAAGACTCCGTCCGATTACTGCATCGCAGTAAACGCCCACGCACTGGCGCGTTACGCAGCCCTGGCGCAGGAAGCCGGGTTGGTGCCTATCGTCGAGCCCGAGATCCTCATGACCGGGTCGCACTCGATTGGCGACTGTTACACGGCGACCGAGCGTACTCTCGCCCGGACCTTCGATGAACTGTCGGCACAGGGCGTCGACTTGAGCGCGATGATCCTCAAACCAAATATGGTCATATCCGGACACGAGGCTCCGGACCGCGCTACTACGGCGGAGGTGGCAGAACGCACGCTCACCTGCCTGAAGCAGAACGTTCCTTCCGATGTCCCGGGCATCGCATTTTTATCCGGAGGACAGGGCGATGAAGAGGCTACGCTTAATCTGGATGCGATCAACCGGATGGTAAAGGACGAAGGCGCGCCTTGGGAGATCACCTACTCGTATGGGAGAGCCCTAATTGCGACCGCGCTTAAGACCTGGGGCGGCTCGGCAGCAAACGTAGAAAAGGCCCAGAATATGCTCCTGGAACGGTGCAGAGCCTCCAGCGAAGCAAGAAGTGGAGCCTACAGCTCCAGTGGGACAATCATTTAGGGCCCTGCTGGCCGGTTATTTCAATACTGTTAACTCGGATTGATCGAGATCGAGATCAGATACAGTTTTTATTGTTCAGCAAGAATATAGTTGGAGCCCATGTTTCGACTGAGAAAACAACGACGCTATCCGCCAGAGGTCAGCGCATTAAAGTTATTTAAATAGCTGCCCGGTCGGGCCAAAGGACGGGTATATGCCCCGAATCAATCGTGTTATCGAACTGTGGGAACAGGGTCAGCCTGTTTACCACGAAGGCATCGGCGAGCTCTCATACGACAACGGCACGAAAATGTCAGACACGTGGGCCGATTACCTCCTCACGGACTTCGAGCACGCGCCGTTCGATATGGTCGGGCTCCGGGCCTTCATGCAGGGACTTGCGGACGCGGGACCGACGCGAAGTGGACATCGAACTCCGACCGTGATGGTGACCCTGCCTTCAAACTGCCGAACTCGTGAAGAGATGTGGGCTAACTCGTGGCAGGTGCGGCACGCCCTTTCGACCGGCGTACACGGCATCCTCCATACGCATACTCGACAGCCGGACGCCGTGCAGGCGTTTGTGGAGTCCACCCGCTACCCGTTCCAGAGCATCGGGGTTGGCAAGGGCTTACTTCAGGGCCAGCGCGGCGCCGGTGGACAGCAGTTCCCGGCCCAGATTTGGGGCGTAGACCCGGTCACATACACGAAGATCGCAGACCCGTGGCCGCTTAACCCAGAGGGCGAGATCATCCTGGGGTTAAAGATCGAGGACCGCGAGTGCCTAGCCAACTGCGACGAGATAGCCGCCATACCGGGCATATCGTTCGGCGAATGGGGACCCGGAGACATGGGCATGTCGTTCGGAAACGGCGACGCCCACGACCCGCCATACACCCCGGAGATGGAAGCCGCACGGCAGCGCATCAAGGCAGCGTACGATCGCAACAATATCAAGTTCCTGTGTGGCTGGAACGACCCGAATCTGACAATCGAAGAGGCCACGAAGAAGCTGATCGACGAGGGCACGATGATCGTCGGCGGTAACGAACAGGCTGCGAAGTTCGGCCGTGAGTACAGCGAGCGGACGATGCCGGTCTAGAACACCGGTTTTCCGGTCCCGGGGTGATCCTCGGTCCGTCGGATGTCGAAATCACGAGTAAAAACTGGCGGTGGACAAGGGTTCGCGCTCCATCGCCAGACTTTGACAAAAGTTTCACAATGTCTGATACTCGCCGCTTCGGTTCTTAGCTATAAGCGACTGTGGATCGCGCCCGCGAGGCGACCAGACCCGGTAATTCCGGCCCGCCCGCACAGCGATAGGTTGCGCGCCAACCACGGTTTGAGGACACGAAAACGTAACATGCGCAGCGCAGAATTCCCTATAGGACAGTCTACGCACTAACCCATCGCCACACACGACAGTCTTGATGAATCTGACCCCGTACCAGGCCGCAAAAAGCTACGTTTTGCACTCCGCAAATGAGCTTGATGTGAAATTCATCCGCCTCTGGTTCACCGATATTCTTGGCACACTCAAGGGCTTTGCCATCACGATCGATGAACTGGAGGAGGTGCTTGACCGCGGGGCCACAATAGACGGCTCCTCGATCGCTGGTTTCGCGCGCTCGGATGAGTCTGACATGATCGCCATGCCAGACCCGACCACATGGCAACTGCTTCCGTGGAGGCCGCGTGAGAACGCCGTGGCACGCATGTTCTGTGACATCTTGCGGCCGGACGGAACGCCGTTTGATGGCGATCCCCGCAACGTGCTACGACGCAACATCCAGCGAGCCTCAGACAAGGGTTACTCGTTCTACGTAGGGCCTGAGCTTGAGTACTTTTATCTGGAAGACTCTGACTCGGTCGTCCCGGTCGACCAGGGCGGCTATTTTGACCAGACCTCCGCTGGCGCAGGACCGGACCTGCGACGTGAGACTGTTCTGTCGCTTGAGGAACTCGGCATCCCGGTGGCGCACAGCCATCACGAGGTAGCTCCGGGTCAGCATGAGATAGACCTTCGCCACCAGAACGCCCTCGCCATGGCAGACACGGTCATCACGTATCGCGTTGTTGTGAAGGAGATCGCATCCCAGCACGACGTTTATGCCAGCTTCATGCCCCGCCCCATGAACGGCGAGAACGGCAGCGGAATGCACTGCCATCTCTCGCTTGCCAAGGGTGAGCAGAACGCTTTTTTTGACGAAGACGACGCACTTCACCTTTCGTCCGAAGGCCGCAGCTTCCTGGCCGGGTTGATCAGGCACTCCCCTGAGATCACTGCGGTGACCAACCAGTGGGTCAACTCATATAAGCGGCTGGTACCTGGGACCGAAGCCCCTGCGTACAGCGTCTGGACGGGCGGCAACTGGGGCGATCTCGTCCGTGTCCCTCCGTACCAGGGTCGCGCCGAGGCTGTCCGTATCGAGTACCGGGCGCCCGACTCCGCATGTAATCCTTACCTGGCCTTCAGCGTGATACTCGCCGCCGGGATGAAGGGAATGGAAGAGGGTTACGCCCTTGGTGAGCCCCTCACAACCGACGTCGACAACATGTCGACGTCGGAACGAGCCAGCGCCGGTATCTCAAGGCTGCCAAGCAACCTCGGCCAGGCTCTTGAACTGCTGAGGGATAGCGAGCTCGTACGTGAGGCGCTGGGCGATTCTATTTTCGACAACTTCATACGCAACAAAGAGATCGAGTGGCGTGAGTTCGAGGCCACGGTGACCGGATACGAGGTCGACCGTTACCTAAAGGTTCTTTGATCAAACGTAACTAGCCCGCAATCCGGTACGGCCGAAACGATTTGGCTTTCGGTAACAGACAGACCGCTTTTACATCCATGCAAGACCCCGTTACAACGACCGATAGCAACCAGACGCTTTGCGCAACACATGGCCTACCTATGGGCCACGCACCAGTCACGCCGACACGCTTCAAAAAGATGCGAAAGGCGGGGTTGTACGACCCGGCTTTTGAGCGTGACGCCTGTGGCGTTGGAATGGTCGCCAACATCGACGGCTCGGACAATCACAAGCTGATCGAGCAGGCGCTCGAGATTCTCGTCAATCTCGGGCACCGCGGCGCTACCGGGTCCGACCCGGAAACCGGCGACGGCGCCGGCATCCTGATACAGACGCCACACAGTTTTTTCAAGCGCGTCACGCACGAACTGGGTTTCGATCTTCCGGAGGCCCGGCGCTACGGCGTAGGCATGATGTTCCTCCCACGGGAAGACGATCTGCGCTCAAGCGTGGAGGCCGAGGTAGTGGCCGGGCTGACGCACGAGGGTCTGTCCATCCTCGGCTGGCGTGATGTTCCCACCGATCCGACGGTCATCGGCTACCTCGCCCGCGAGGTGATGCCGGTCATCCGGCAGGTGTTCATCGTCGAGCCGGGAACCTCACAAAACGGCGACGACGGTGATGCTTTTGAGCGGCGTCTGTATATCGCCCGAAAAGAGATCGAGCGCCGCGTCGTTGCCTTGACCGAGACCGTTCCTGAGCAGGACCTGGACGTGTTCTACGTCTGCAGCCTGTCCTCCCGGACGGTCGTGTACAAGGGTCTAATCATGACCGAGCAGCTTGAGGGATTCTTCCCGGACCTCAGGGAGCAGGACGTGACATCGGCGTTCGCCCTCGTTCACTCCCGGTTCAGCACCAACACGCTGGGCGAGTGGAAGCTGGCGCACCCCTACCGCTACCTGTGCCACAACGGCGAGATCAACACCGTGCGCGGCAATCGCAACTGGATGGCAGCACGAGAGCAGTCCTTTACCTCCGATGTGTTCGGAGACGACGTGTCGAAGCTGGCGCCGGTTAACGCCATGGCGGCGAGCGACACGGCGTCGCTTGACGAGGTGTTCGAGCTGCTCAACATCGGCGGCAGGAGCGTGGAGCACGTCGCTGCGATGATGATCCCCGAGTCGTGGTACGGCCACGAATCGATGAGCCAGTCCCGCAAAGACTTTTACGAGTACCACGGCGGCGTGATGGAGCCGTGGGACGGTCCGGCGTTGATCGCATTCACCGATGGCCGCAAGGTCGGCGCAGTTCTCGACAGGAACGGCCTGCGACCGTTCCGTTACTACATCACCAAAGATGGCCTCCTTGTAATGTCGTCCGAGACGGGTGTGCTTGAGATCGAGCCAGACCGAATCGCCGAGAAGCGACGTCTCGAGCCGGGTCGCATGTTCTTGCTGGACCTCGAAGAGGGCCGGATCGTCGGCGACGACGAGATCAAGGACAGCCTCGCCGATCAACAGCCTTATGGGGAGTGGCTGGATCAGGAGCGGGTCATCCTGGACGAGCTGCCGGACGTCCCGGCGGCCACCGTACCGGGGATCGACTTGGAGACGCTTGTGACGCGCCAGCAGGCGTTTGGTTACACGCAGGAGGATCTACGGATCCTCATCGAACCGATGGGACGCGAGGGCGCAGAGGGGATCGGGTCGATGGGCAACGACACGCCCCTGGCAGTTCTCTCAGATCGACCGCAGCCTCTGTTCACCTATTTCAAGCAGTTGTTCGCACAGGTATCCAACCCACCGTTAGACGCCATCCGTGAAGAGCTTGTGACGCAGATGTCGATCCCGACCGGCAAGCGCGGCGGGCTGTTCCAGGAATCTCCAGAACACGCACGTCTGCTCCGCATCGACCGGACGGTTCTTCTGAACTCGGACCTCGCGAAAATCAAGGCGCTGGATCGACCGGGGTTACGGACGAAGAGTATTTCGACCCTCTTCCCGATCGCCGACGGCGTCCAGGGTTTTCGGGACGCCCTGGCCCGGATACGTGCCGAGGCGGACCTGGCCGCGGCAGATGGCTACACCCTGATCGTCCTTTCGGACCGCGGTGTGGATGCCGATCATTCGTACATCCCCATACTTCTGGCGGTCGGTGGAGTTCACCACCACTTGATCCGCAACAAGACGCGAACACAACTCGACATCATCGTCGAGTCCGGTGAGCCACGTGAGAACCATCACTTCGCGACTCTGTACGGGTACGGCGCATCGGCGGTTAACCCCTATCTTGCGTTTGAGACGTTGGCCGGGTTGCGTGAGCGGAACACAGCCGATGAACGTCAGTTGCCGGATCAATCCACTGTGGAGTACAACTTCGCCAAAGCGATCGAAAAGGGTGTCTTGAAGGTGATGTCCAAGATGGGCATCTCAACTCTTCAGGGTTATCAGGGTGCGCAGATATTTGAAAGTCTCGGACTGTCCGAGGAGCTGATCGACGAGTACTTCACATGGACGCCGACCCGTATCTCTGGGATCGGTCTTGAGGAGATCGCAGACGACTTGCTGGACAACCACGCACGGGCTTACCCGGAGACGACGCTCCCGGGCCGTTTGGCACTGGAGATAGGTGGCCTCTACCTGTGGCGCAGCACCGGCGAGAAGCACATGTACGACCCGGACGCCATTGGGTTGCTCCAGCACGCGTCTAATTCCAATAACGCACACACCTATGCACTGTTCGAGAAGTCCGCAGACGACGAATCCGAACGACTCGCAACGATCCGCGGGTTGCTTGATTTCAAGTTCGACGCAGACGGGGGCGTTCTGCTGGACGAAGTGGAATCCGCGGAGTCGATCGTCAAACGGTTTGCGACCGGCGCGATCTCTCTCGGCTCCATCAGCCGGGAGGCACACGAGACACTGGCTATCGCCATGAACCGGATGGGCGCTCGCTCCAACACCGGCGAGGGCGGCGAAGACCGGGCGCGCTACACACTAGACGCCAACGGCGATGACCGTTCCAGCCGCATGAAACAGGTCGCGTCCGGCCGCTTTGGCGTGACGCCGGAGTACCTCGTCAACGCCACCGATCTTCAAATAAAGATGGCGCAGGGCTCCAAGCCGGGTGAGGGCGGCCAGATCCCCGGCTCCAAACTTACGGAGTACATGTCCGGCATCCGGGGTACGACCCCGGGCGTTGGCCTGATATCGCCCCCACCGCACCACGACATCTATTCGATCGAGGACCTGGCGCAGCTGATTCACGACCTCAAAAACGTTAACCCCGAGGCGCGTATCCACGTGAAGCTCGTGTCCGAGGTCGGTGTCGGGATCATTGCCGCTGGTGTGTCCAAGGGGCACGGCGACGTGGTCTTGATCTCCGGCGATTCCGGCGGCACGGGTTCATCCCCACTGTCCTCAATCAAGCACGCCGGACTGCCCTGGGAACTCGGCCTCGCAGAAACGCAGCAGGTTCTGGTCCAGAACGGCCTGCGCGGCCGGATTGTCGTCCAGACGGACGGCCAGATAAGGACCGGCCGTGACGTTGCGTTAGCCACGCTACTGGGCGCCGAAGAGTGGGGCGTGGCGACGGCTGCCCTGGTGGTTATGGGCTGCATCATGCTGCGCAAATGCCACCTGAACACCTGCTCGGTGGGCGTCGCCACCCAGGACCCGGAGCTTCGCAAGCAGTTTGCCGGGGATCCTGAATCTGTCATCAACTACTTCATGATGCTCGCCGAGAGCCTTCGTGGGTACATGGCGAAACTCGGTTTTAAAACGGTCAATGAGATGGTCGGAAGGGTGGACAAGCTCGAGTCTCGACGTGCCGTCGATCACTGGAAGGCGCGGGGCCTTAACCTGGACAACCTCGTGTACAAGCCCGAGCCCGCCGAGGGCGTGGCACTGTACCACTGCGAGGAGCAGCAACACGGGCTAGAAAACGCGATGGATCATCTCTTGATCGAGCGGGCCACCATGGCGCTGGAGAACGCAACGCCGGTGGAAGCCGAGTTCCCGATAAGGAACTCGAACCGTGTTGTCGGGACGATGCTTAGCGGCCAGATCGCCAGAAAGTACGGCTTCCGTGGCCTACCGGACGACACCATCCGTTACACGTTTAAGGGCTCAGCTGGCCAGAGCTTCGGAGCGTTCCTCGCAGCCGGGGTCTCGTTCCGGCTCGAGGGCGACTCGAACGACTATTTTGCGAAGGGACTCGGAGGGGGACGCATCGTCGTCGTACCGCCCGAGGGCTCTTCGTTCCTACCGGAAGAAAACATTATCATCGGCAACGTTGCTCTTTACGGGTCGACCGGCGGTGAGGCTTACATACGTGGCACGGCGGGTGAGCGTTTCGCCGTGCGTAACAGCGCCGCGCGAGCCGTGGTCGAGGGAATTGGCGACCACGGGGCCGAGTACATGACCGGCGGGACGATAGTCGTGATCGGCGCGACCGGACGTAACTTCGCTGCTGGAATGAGTGGCGGGGTGGCGTTCATTTACGACCCGGATGACACCTTCTCCTCTCGGTTCAATCCTGATATGGCAAGCTTGGAAAACGTCGTCGCTGGTTCCGAGGATGAGGACGAGTTGTTGGGACTCCTCCAGAACCATCAGCGTCATACCGGGAGCACCGTCGCCGAGCGAATTCTCGGCGACTGGGACACATCACGCGGTCTGTTCAAAAAAGTAATGCCGGAAGCGCACGCACGGATTCAACGTGAACGCTCCGAGCAGGCCGCAACGGCCGGAGACTAATAACCAGATATGGGTAAAACGACCGGCTTCATGGAATGGGAACGTGAGCTGCCAGACAAGCGGTCCGTGGCCGATCGACTGGCAGACTGGCGTGAGGTTTACACGAACTGGTCAGAGCATCAGGCGCGTTCCCAGGCCGGACGCTGCATGGATTGTGGCGTCCCCTTCTGTAACTCGTCGATGGGTTGCCCGCTCGGCAACCTGATCCCGGACTGGAATGACCTGGTCTACTCCGGCGACTGGAAGGCGGCGCTTTCAGAGTTGCACGCCACCAACAACTTCCCGGAGTTCACCGGCAGGGTCTGCCCGGCGCCGTGCGAGGCCGCTTGCACACTAAACATCAACCAGGATCCCGTGGCGATCGAGATGATCGAGAAGTCGATTTCCGAGAGGGGCTGGGAAGAGGGCTGGATCAAGCCCGAACCACCGTCCCGGCGATCCGGGAAGAAGGTCGCTGTCATCGGCTCCGGACCCGCCGGACTCGCCGCCGCACAGCAGCTCAATCGCGCCGGTCACCTTGTCACCGTGTTTGAGCGAGACGAGGTGATCGGCGGACTCCTGACCCTCGGCATCCCTCACTTCAAGCTTGAGAAGACGGTCGTCAGTCGACGTGTGAAACAGATGGCGGACGAGGGTATCGAGTTCCGCACTTCCACATGGGTCGGGCGGGACTACCCGACGGATCAGCTCAAGGCCGATTTCCACGCCATTGTTTTGTGCGGCGGAGCAACCGTGCCGAGGGACCTTCCGGTGCCTGGACGTGATTTGGACGGTGTTCACTTTGCGATGGACTATCTGAAGCAGAGTAACCGCCGTAACCAGGGCGCTGAGTTCGGGCCCAACGACACGATCACCGCAGAGGGCAAGAACGTCGTTATCCTTGGCGGCGGCGACACCGGCGCGGACTGCCTCGGGACCTCTCATCGCCAGGGCGCACTGGAGACCTGGCAGTACGAGTTGCTTCCGATTCCTCCGACCGAGCGAGACAACGATACGAATCCGTGGCCGCAGTGGCCGATGACTTTCCGCGCCTCGTCGGCGCACGAAGAAGGCGGTATTCGCGATTACGACATCCTAACGAAGCGCCTGAACGGCGAGAACGGCAAGCTCAAGAGCCTGACCGCCGTCCGTGTGAACTGGGAGCCGGTCCCGAACGGTGGACGCCCGAAGATGGTGGAGGTTCCTGACTCCGAGTTCACGGTCGAGACGGAACTGATCTTGCTGGCTATAGGCTTTCTCCACGGGGAACAGGGTGGGCTGCTTTCGGATCTCGGCGTTGGGTTCGACGAGCGCGGTAACGTGGCGACCAACAACAACTTCATGACCTCGGTCGATGGTGTTTTTGCCGGTGGCGACATGCAGCGCGGGCAGTCGCTCGTGGTGCACGCAATCGCCGGCGGCCGCAGAACGGCCCGCGAGGTGGACGCTTGGGTCATGGGCCAGACGTCGCTGCCGCGTGTGACGGGATACGTCCGGGGCGGCGTGTAAGATCCCGCCCGGGATTATTGAGACGGGGGGAGTGAATCGGGTTCCCCAACAATGGACGTCCACAGGTCGCGTAAGGAGTTCAGGTACGTGCGGACACTCCGCATAGCGCTGGCACAGGTGAACACCGCGGTCGGCGATATAGACGGCAACGCCCGGCTGATCATCGACTCGATGGCGAAGGCGCGCGATTACGGGGCAGAACTGGTGGCGTTCCCGGAGCTGGCTATTACCGGCTACCCACCGGAGGACCTTGTACTGCACCACAGATTTATCGCCGACAACCTTGCAGCGCTGGACCGCGTGGCCTCAGAGGCCCAGGGCATAGCGGCCATCGTCGGATTTGTGGGCGGGTCGCCGGAACGGGGGAAGCCAGCGTACAACGCCGCGGCTTTCCTCCATGAGGGTGCTATTGCATCCGTGTACCGGAAGATTCACTTGCCCAACTACGGGGTCTTTGACGAGGAGCGCTATTTCGAGCGCGGGGCCGAGTGCCCGGTGATCGATTTCGGAGGTGTACGGATCGGCATGAGCATCTGTGAAGACGTGTGGGAGCCAGTCGGCCCTGCCGAGGTTGAACGTGCCCTTGGGGCCGAGATCAATATCAACATCAATGCCTCGCCCTTTGAGCGCGGTAAGGACGGCGTACGACGGGAGCTAATCGGTGACCTGGCGCGCCGGAACCAGATATTCGCCTGCTACATAAATCAGGTCGGCGGGCAGGACGAGTTGGTTTTCGACGGCACAAGTCTTGTGTACGGCCCCGATGGATCGCTTATCGCCGAAGGTGAGCGATTCTCAGAAGATCTGCTTGTGGTCGATCTTGACCTCGACCTCGTGTCCAATATACGGTCCGGCAGCGCGTGGAACGGACCAAGTTCCCGAGAACTGGCGGCGATTGGTAACGCCTCGAAGCTTTCGTTAACCCGGGCCTCTTCGTCAGCCCCGAAACCGGCCGATTCTACCGAGACATCGCCTCCCACAGGGCTTCTTAGCGAGGAGGCTGAGGTGTACAGGGCGTTGGTCCTTGGGACGCGCGATTACGCCCGAAAGAGCGGCTTTAAGAAAGCGGTAATCGCGCTTTCTGGTGGTATAGATTCGACCCTGACGGCGGTTATCGCCGTAGACGCGCTGGGTGCGGAGAACGTGCTCTGCGTCGCCCTGCCCTCCCGCTATTCCTCTGACGGCTCCGTTACTGACGCAGAGGATCTGTCCAAACGACTCGGCATACAGCTCTGGAATCTGCCGATCGAACCAGCGCACGCTGCGTTTGAAGAGATTCTTGAAGAGGAGTTACGGGGTACGGAGCCGAACGTGGCCGAGGAGAATGTCCAATCGCGCGTACGCGGTAACGTCATCATGACAATCTCGAACAAGTTCGGGTATCTCGTGCTGACGACCGGCAACAAGTCGGAGTTCGCCACCGGATACGCCACACTGTACGGCGATATGGCGGGCGGCTACGCGGTGATCAAGGATGTGCCGAAGACTCTGGTGTTCCGGTTGTGTGAGTACCGGAATGGGACCGGGCCGGGCGCGCCGATTCCGCGCTCGGTTATCGACAAGCCGCCGAGCGCGGAGTTACGACCGGATCAGTTGGACAGTGACTCGCTGCCGCCCTACGAGATCCTGGACCGGATTCTCGAGCACTACATCGAGGATCTTTGGGATGCGCCCGAAATTATCGCCGAGGAGGACGGGTTAGACGGCGGTGATGAGGCGACGGTGCGACGAGTCCTGCAGATGGTGGATCGCAACGAGTACAAGCGTAGGCAGTCGCCCCCGGGCGTCAAGATCACGCGGTTAGCCTTCGGACGGGACCGCAGGATGCCGATTGCTTCGCGTTACCGACCGCATTAGAGGCGTTGATTCCAAAGATGGTCGGTCCCAGTTCGACAGACACCAGGTTCTCCATTGGCCTGCCCCCTGAGCCGGTACCAGCGATTATGTTAGGCCTGCCTCGTGTTGCACCGCTTCAGGGACGGGGCCAATTTGGTCTGAGCAGCGTGCTTGTATCTTCCGTCCGGGAGAGGGGATGTTACGGTCGCACTACTACTTGGAGCTGATTGCTTGGCTTTGTAAGGCCTTCGAAGGCTTCTTGCATTCCCTCGAGCGGGATGGATTCCACGTCCCCGATGAGTGGCTTCACGCTCAGCTTCCCGGACGCCATTAGTCCGATTGCTCGGTGCCAGTCACCGGGCAGCGACCCCCAGCTTGCCTTGAAACTAATCTCGCGCGCCATCCAGTCGACCGGCCGCAGCGGTAGTTCTTCCCACGGCACGGCCACCAGGACGACCTGGCCCGTGTGGCGAACGATGTTGAACGCTTGGTCCAACGTGGACGGGAACCCCGCGCAGTCGAACACGATGTTCGGGCCGCGCCCTTCTGTCAATGCGTCGATCTCTGTCTGAAGATCTTGCTCCAGCGGGTTGATCACGGCATCGGCGCCCAGTTCAAGAGCCACGCGCCCCCGTTCAGGGGCCGGTTCGGAGACGTACACGGCGCTTGCTCCGGCGGCTTTTGCGGCCTGCAGAGTCAGAAGCCCGATAGGTCCGGCACCAAGGATGCCGACACTATCGCCAAGCTTAAGATCGGAGTTGCGAACCGCATGGATAGCAACTGCCGTGGGCTCACACATAGCGGCCTCTTCGTCGCTGATCCCGTCCGGTATCAGGATGGGCTGCCACTCCTCCATTAGGACGAACTCGGCGTAACCACGGATTGAGCCTTCCGGGAATCCCATCTTCCGGTAGTTGTAACGCGGGTGTGTGCGTGTCGACGATTCCTGGCCGGCGGGTGGGTCGCCGCCGCCACCGATCACCCTGTCGCCGACTTTCCACTTTGTGACAGCGGACCCAACCTCAACGACGTCACCGGCACACTCGTGGCCGAGC
>JAPYSM010000186.1 GCA_029936485.1 Dehalococcoidia bacterium | reverse complement strand
AGGAACTCCAGGACGAGGTCCAGAAGGTCGTCGACCTGGTCGTCATGTACGGCGCAGCAGCACACGTCTGCAAGGCCATACTCTCAGAGCGACTCGGCATCGACATGGGCGAGTCGATCAGACCCAACAATTACCTGACCGCTGACGAAAAAGCCGTCGTCCTCGCCGCCGCCAAAAAGGCCGGCGTCCTGGACGCCCCGGTACCAGCAGCCGTCTAGATTCAACCGGTTAAATGTCAGCGCCCCTGTCCTCTACGAAGGACAGGGGCGCTCTCGCGTCTGCAACAACCTCGTAGGGCCGGCGCTTGCTCCGCCCTCTCGCACGAAAACATCCATTACCCATCCCGAACGCTGTCATTCTGAGCCCGAGGAGAAGAATCTCCCTGGTGATCCAAAATGAACGCCCGGACTCCACATCCGAGTCCGTTTGACCGGTCCTGACGGGGGTCGCTATATAAGCGGGGACACGAGCGAAGTTGTCACCAGGGAACAACCGAACGCACGGAAAGCCGGGAGATCCTTCGCCTCGGGCTCAGAATGACAATACAAGCTTGATCCGCGATGTCCGTACCGCAGCCGATAGGGGCGGCACCTGTTCCGCCCGACCCACCTCAGACCGGCATGGAACAAAACACCGGTCGGCGGCGTCTTACCTGTAACCGATTCAGACCTAAAATCAAAAACAGGTGCAGGTAGCCATGAGCAGAAAAGTCATATTTGCGGGCAGTTTCGCTGGCGTCGCTGCCCTCGCGATGGGCATTGCTGCGTACAAGGCGTTGACCGAGTCAACCGAACCCGGCCCGGCAACTTCTTCACCGGAAGAGGTTCAGACATCAATCGGCCTAATTGAAGACCGGCCTGTATCATCGCTTGCGTCATGATTGATGATCGCAACGAGAGAGCAATCGACGAAATTCAAAACGTAGAGGCAGGCGTCACATGGACGTAATCTGGGTCGCACTGGCAGCGTTAACCTTCATCATCGTCATCGTCGTGGTGATTGGCGGCGGCGTTGTGCTGTTCCTCCGCATGCGGGCTCATGAATCGATCAATTTCGATCTCAGGGTCCTGTTTCGCGTCTACCTTCTCGTGGTGATCGTCGCTGGACTCCTGGTGTTCACGCAGGGAGCCTCAAACTTGTTGCAGGCGGGCTTCGCCACGCTCGGAAGCAATCAGTTCAGCTACGACCCGGTAGACATCCGCTTACCCTCCGACTCCGCACCGCAGCCCAGAACCGCGGTTGAACTCAAAGACAGGCAGCAGTTGACGGACGTCGAGCTCGATGAGCTTGCCGAGATTGAAGCCGAGAGGCGCATCGAGCAGATCGCCCTGGACGAAGAGCGCCGAATCCTGGGCCTCGATCGTGCCAAAAAAGAGGGTCTAATACAGGGCATCAGTTTCCTGATCATCGGCCTCCTCATCTGGATCTCCCACCTGGCGGCGCGCCGCTGGCTGGAAACGGGAGAGGAGAGAGCGAGCCTTCTCAATCGCGTCTATTTGATTGTGGTGACCATCACCTTCGGAATTATCACAATCGTCTTAATGCCGCAGGCTGTGTTTGAGACCTTCAGTTACATCGTGCTGGACCCCGTGGACTCGTTCGGGAGTCGTACCCAGCCCGGCGACAAACTGGCGCTCGCGATCATCACACTCCCTGTCTGGTTGATCTACCTGTTCGAGGTCATTCGCTCTATGCGACGGGTTTCTGCTGATGGTCCTGAATAATTGATCACCCGTACTTAATTCCCCACCGCGTGTTCGCCGCGATCGGCCGGACGAGCGCGTAGGCAAGAGTTACCTGTGGCATCCTGTCCCACAATATGACAGAACTCTCGTACCCAATCCCGATAACCGAGCCTGACCCGGAATCCGCCGTACTCCAGTGGTTTACGTTGCTCGGTGAGCTCTGTGCCGCGATCGACTACGACACCGCCGAGGGCATCTTTGCTGACGACGTTGTGTCGTTTGGGACCCGGGCGGACATCGTCACCGGCCTCGACAACCTTCGACGTAACCAGTGGGAGGGTATCTGGGGGGTCATCGCTGAGTTTAAGGTCGCAACGGAGTCCGTACAGGGCTTTGGGAATCAAGAAGTCGCGTGGGGCGTCGCCATCTGGACATCGACCGGCTTCGACCAGGACCACAAACCCTTTCACCGGCCCGGCAGAGCTACCGTGACGCTGGAGCGCCGAGACGGCACATGGCTGGCCACCCACACTCACTTCTCCCTAAACCCCGGAACTCCGTCAAAGACGTACGGTCGGGGCTAAAACTCCTTCTCCCAACACCTGACCCCTTCTCTCAGGGGGAGAAGGCCCCAAAGGATCGAGGGTGAGGTCGGGGAAATTCAAAACGGTCCTTGTGCCCATAACAATGGAGTAACGATTGCTCACCGAAAAACAGCACAACACCGGCGAAATGACCCTCAACTACGCCGAGGGCGATGCCCGGGGCGAGCCGATCGTCTTCATCCACGGCATTGGTGGCCGCTGGCAGCAGTGGTCGCAAGAAATCGGCCTCGTGTCGCATGCCTGGCACCCGTACTCCGTGGACCTGCGAGGCCACGGGAAATCTTCGAAAGCGGATACGGGGTACAAGTTCGGTGACTACCCCCGCGACATCATCTCGCTGCTCGAAAATGAGATTGTCGGACCGGCGGTTCTGGTCGCCCACTCACTTGGCGCGGTCACCTCGATCGGTGTTGCGAGTAAACGACCGGACCTCGTGCGTGCGGTTGTCCTCGAAGACCCGCCCATTTTCTCCCACCAGCGCCTCGGCCGCAGCCGCAGGGCTGATGAGTTTGGTCGTATACAAGAGATGGCTCGCAAAAACCTCGGCACTTCTAAGTTGATTCCGCACGTCGCCGAAATGTACCCGGATCAGAATGCAGCCGAAATCCGATCCCGAGCCGTCTCGTACAGCGGCTTGGATCCGGAGGTCTACACGCCCACACTGGACGGCTCCACGATGGACGGCTTCGACGCCGAGGCCAGCCTTTCCGCCATCGAATGTCCGGCATTGCTACTGCAGGCGGATCCGGCGATGGGCGCAGCCATGACAGATGAGGAAGCTGAACGCGCCGAACGCCTGATCCCTAACTGCGCATTGGTACAGATGCAGGGAGTCGGACACGGGATCCATAGAGGAGATCCCATCAACTTCCACAAGGTCATGTTCGACTTTTTGGACACCATCTAGGAGTCGGATACGGAGCCGACGTGAGGGTCTATACTTCATTTACTACAAACAGTGGACCTCCAAAGGCAGCGACTCATATGGTCACTACAGCTCGATTCAAGGACGTCATCAACTCCGAGGAAGAGTTGAGGGAACAACTCGGCTGGCCTGCCGAGCGTGCCCGCGATAAGACGATCACGGCGCTTGACCAGCACTGCCGTGACATCATTGCCGCGTCCCCCATGGCATTTATTGCGACAACCAACGCCGACGGCACTGTTGACGTGTCTCCAAAGGGCGACCCCGCAGGCTTTGTAGCCGTGTATGACGACAACACCATCGTCATACCTGACCGCCCGGGAAACCGACGCTTTGACGGGCTGACCAATGTCATCAGCAACCCCGGTATCGGCATGATCTTCATCGTCCCTGGTATGCGCGAAACGCTGCGGGTCAACGGCACCGCCACCATTGTCAGGGACCCTGAGTTGTTGGAGTCGCTCGCAATGGACGGCAAACTGCCGTGGTTGGCGATCGTTATCGACATCAAAGAAGCATTTATGCACTGCCCTAAGGCATTTCTCAGGTCCAATCTTTGGAACTCCGAAACCTGGCCGTCCCGGGACTCCCTGCCATCAATGGCCTGCGTCCTGAACGATCACGCCCTTGGCGGAAAAGGCAACGTCGAAGAGATCGAAACCGACCTGACGGAACGTCACAAAACCGAACTTTACTAACCGGACAAAAAAGGTTATCTAC
>JAPYSM010000185.1 GCA_029936485.1 Dehalococcoidia bacterium | reverse complement strand
AGTAGTTCAGAAGGCTTACTCGAATACTATCGATGACCATCTCACGCATGATCTCTCACCCTCCGAACTTTGGCCGATTATCTGTAAATAGACAGTCTGGAACGTTGATCTCCGGCCGGCCCCAATATCGAACCGACTCCACGCCACCACACTACTGTCCGTACATTAGGGGCCTAATCACAGGGGTGTCAACGATGTTGTGGCCCAGCTACACCGGTGCTACCCCTACGTCGCCGACTCGGAACCGGATACTTTCGAACGTATCCGTCGATCGACCTGCCTTCTAGGAAGCATCACCCGATGCCGACAACCCGCGCAGCGCAGGCCGATGTCGGCGCCGATGCGGTAAATCGTCCAGTCGTTAACGCCACACGGATGCCCTTTCTTAAGGGTAATACGGTCCCCCACTTCAAATTGGACCACTTCTCCATCTGGCTGGCCTGCTGCGCTGCTCACTACTGGTTCTTCATTTCCCGGGCCGCGTTGATCTGATCCTTCAAGCTCTCCGCCGCCGCACGGGCCGCACCGGCAAACTTCCCCTCCTCTTCGGACGCGTAGATTATGCCGCGTGAAGAAGAAATCATCACCCCACGTCCTTCTGTATTGACCCCGGCCCGCGTCGCCGCTTCCACATCTCCGCCCTGCGCCCCGACGCCCGGAATTAGGAACGGCATGTCTGGATGCTGCCCGCGTAACTCCGCCATCTCTTCAGGATACGTGGCTCCTACAACGATCCCGACGTTGCCCCGAGTGTTCCACTGTGAAGCGAGTCGTGCCGTGTGCTCGTACAACGTCCCCTCAACACCACCATCGGTCATCTTGAGGTCCTGTAATTCCGCAGCACCCGGGTTTGATGTCCTGCACACGATGATCGCCCCGCGGTCCGCACGCTCCGTAAACGGCTCGACCGACTCGCTACCGAGGTACGGGTGCAGCGTCACCGTGTCGAAATCCCAAACGTCAAACATCGCACGGGCGTAAGCCGCCGCGGTGGAACCAATGTCCCCGCGTTTGCAGTCACCGATCAACAAGGTGTCTGGGGCGACGTCCTTGATATGCGAAATCGTCTTCTCAAGTGCCAGGAGTCCATCCATACCGAGCGCTTCGTAGAACGCCAGTTGAGGCTTGTAGGCGCACACAAGGTCTTTGGTGGCGTCGACTATGGCACGATTGAACTCGGCGACGTCGTTGACGGCCATTCGCTGTGGATCGGGGTCAAGGCCGACGCAAACCAGCGACCCGCTTGAGCGAACCACGACATCCAGTTTTTCGACCCATCCCGTCATGCGAAGTAATCTTTCTTGACTTGGTCGCTTACCAGCAATTTGCCAACCTATTCACGGATCGGCCTTTTGGAGAATATAGGAGTTGTGTACTCACTGGCGTGCGAGATGGCCTATTAACGGAAAGTTGAATGATGGATTCCGGATTCCCCAAATGAGACCACCGTTCCCAACAACACCTACACATTCGTGCGTTCGCTCCCTTTATGACCGCCTGTACGCGACATACGGCCCGCAGCACTGGTGGCCTGGCGATGGTCCGTTTGATGTGATCGTCGGCGCAATCCTGACCCAGAACACCAACTGGAGGAACGTGGAAAAGGCGTTGGACGCGCTCCGTAATGCCGACATCTGGTCGTTCAAAGCGATCCACGGCACGGAAAGAGACGATCTGGCCGACCTGATACGTCCATCTGGCTACTTCAACCAGAAGGCCCGCAAGTTGCACGAGTTCGCAGCACTGGTCGAAAACGACCTCAACGGCAACTTGGATCAGCTGCTTGATCTACCGATGGATGACCTGCGCACCATACTGCTTGGCATCTGGGGGGTCGGCGAAGAGACAGCGGACGATATCGTCCTCTACGCGGCCGATAAACCGTCTTTCGTAATCGACACATACACCCGTCGAATAGTCGACCGGCTCGGCTGGCGCCCACAAGGCGTCCGATATCGGGATTACCAGTCGCTGTTCACAGAACGACTGCCGTCGGACGCCACCCTGTTCAACGAGTATCACGCCCTACTGGATGAGCACGCCTCTACAGTTTGCCGGCCAACGCCCAGATGCAACCAATGTTGCCTGCAGGACATCTGCGCAACGGGGACAAATGCCCCCTCTCAAAGTGGGAGAGCCCAATGCGCATAAAGGCTGAGGGAGGACAAAGGGCACCTGAACGCCGTTCTACAACATGTCATCTCAAGACCGAGGCGAAGAGCCTGCTCTGAACTTGATTCAGAAATCTCTCGACTACGAGAGCGCAAAAAGGTCCGGCGTGCATGCAGTTTTCCCACGATGAGACACTTCGTTGCAAACTCCTCAGAATCACAAGTTAGAAAATCATCACGAAGAGAATATTGATCGTACCTACGCACCCATCTAGCTGTGATCCCGAGCGAATCCGAGGAAACTTCACGGCGTTGCAACGCCGTGGATCTAAGACCACGCGCTCCCGGAACTTCCCCTACCCGTCGCCCCGCGGTTCAGCGTCCAGGAGCTTAATGCTGCTCGTTTTGAACACCAGGTAGGCGTCCTGACCTCGCTCCAGACTGAGCGCATCCACGGCCCCTTGCGTCAGTGCAACAAGTATCGGCACCCCAATATCGACGGTCGCGTACACGCCATCCACGACCAGATCTAGGTCCGTAATCGACCCCGCAATGACGTTCCGGGCACTCAAGCCGGACGGTTTCTCCGTGGCGAGAATGATCTCTTCAGCGCCCAGCGCCACGATCACCGGCGCGCCAGTAGGACGATCCATTGGCGGCGTGACGATCTCGATCTCACCAACACGGACCCGGCCCGATTGACCGGTCCCACCCTGCTCAATGACCGTCCCATCCAAAAGATTTTCGACCGGGTCATCCCGGAACATTCTGCCCACCACAGGGTCCAGCAACACACGAGAAGGCCGGCCAGACGCGACAACCCTTCCGCGTGACAGCACAAGCGCGTCGTCTGCCAGCGCCAGCACCTCGGAGATCGAGTGTGACACGTAAATCATCGGGATCCCGAGATCGTCGTGGACCCGACGTAAGTAGCTGAGTACGACGCCGCGTAAGCGGGCATCCAGAGAAGCCATCGGCTCATCCAGCAATAGCAATCTCGGCGACATCGCAAGCGCCCGAGCGATCGCAACACGTTGGCGCTCCCCGCCCGATAGAGACCCCGGAGAACGGTCCATAAGGGGCCGCAATCCGAGCAGCTCGACCACGTGATCCACATCCACAAGGCGGTCGGACTCCGGCGTCCGTGCCCGGCCGTACATGATGTTGCCGGCCACACTCATGTGCGGAAACAGAGCGCCATCCTGGAACACAAGGCCGATGCGGCGTTTTTCCGGAGGCACAAACATTTTCGGGCTGCCTCGATAAAGGTCTCGCCCGTACAGCACTATTTCCCCATCGTCCGGCTTAAGCAGTCCCGCAAGACAGTTCAACAGAGTCGTTTTGCCGCTGCCGGAGGGCCCAAATAACGCCGTGATGCCAGAACCAAAATCCCCGGCAACTTCGAGCGAAAAATCTCCCTGCATGCGCGTAAGCGAGAAATGGAGCACGCCGTTCGTATCACGACCCGGTCCCAAGGACTCTGGGGAGACCACAGCGTCGTTTGGCAAGGGTTACGCCCCAAACCCTGCACGGTGGCGCCGACCAGACAAACCGCCACGGCGTAACAGCAAGTCGTGGACGATGAGCGTGGCGACCGCTAGCGTTATCGAGACCACAACAAGACGAATGGCCGCCTGGTCATCGCCAGCTTGGATCCGTGTGAATATGCCCAGCGGAACGGTCTGCGTCCGTCCCGGGATGTTGCCGGCGACCACGATAGTGGCCCCAAACTCAGACAGTGCACGAACCGATCCGATCAACACGCCGGCAAGTAGCCCGCGGTACGCCAACGGGATCGTCACGGTCATTAAAACCCGCCACGGCCCCGCGCCGAGGCTACGGGCGGCAAGCTCCAATCGCGGATCTACCCCTT
>JAPYSM010000184.1 GCA_029936485.1 Dehalococcoidia bacterium | reverse complement strand
GTCGACGTTTGCCCCGTCGACTGCATCTACTCCAACCCCGAAGACAACATGCTGTACATCAACCCGGAAGAGTGCATCGACTGCGCCGCATGTGAGCCGGTATGCCCGGTTACGGCGATCTTCCCGGAAGATCAGGTACCTGAGAACGAGCAGAGCTTCATCGCTCTCAACTACGACTATGACTACGACAGCTCCGAACCCGGAGACAACAAGTAGTCAGATTTCACGGTTCAGGCCGTAGTTCCAGATAACAAAAAAGGCCCCGCTTTAAAGCGGGGCCTTTTTGATTGGCGTTCATGTTTTTACCCGGTGGTGCGGGTACTACCCGACGGCTTCCAGCGCCTCTTCAATGGGTTTGCGCACGCAGGCAAAGATCGGAGTCTCGCTCTCGGTGTAGAAGCCGCCCGGGATCTCCCGGAGATCCATTACCAAAGACACGAACTCTCGCGGCTCGTCCGTCTCAAAGCCGACCACAAACTCCTGATCATCCAGGCCAAAAGAGTATGTGGTGTTGATTTTGATGGACGGGTACTTGTGGCCGATCTTGAAGTGGTCGCCCATCATCTTTTGGCGCTCGTCCTGATTTAGCTGGTACCACTCCCGCTTCTTCACCATCGGATAGATGATGAAGTACTTGTAGTAATCCTGAAGTTTCGGCTCGGCACCGCCGTGCTTGTACTGGGTTTTTCGGCGGACCGCGAGGTAAGAGTAGGACTGGTCAAGATATCCGGCGAGGTGCGTGTGGTTGATACGCTTTGCAGTTTTGTCGAAGTCGTCCAGATCCATAGAAGACTGGGCGAGCATGATGTCGCAATCACCGCGCGTTCCGGTGAGACCGTAGGTCGTGATAGGTGACTCGGTCCCTATCTCGGATATCACCGATGTGAACTCCCGCTTGGAGGCTTCTTTTTCATCCTCTGGGAGCCTGCGCCAGGTCTTGTCCAGCTTGTAGAAGTTGAACTTTGCGTACTCGCCTTCGAGTAGGGACGGGGACATTGATTTGCTCCGGAGTGGGTGACAAGTAGAGCCTTGGAGTATATCAGCGGGGGCCAACGGGCTGGCCGCTGCCTAACGAAATTTATTTCTAGATCTTCCGGTAGATGTCTTCCCCTAGGGACAGCTGATTTACCATCCACCACCGCGTGCCGTCTCGGGGTCAACGAGAGATCGGTCCGTGTTGACCCTTAGGGTGAGCGACCGTACGATTTCTGCTCCGATCAACTCCCGATTCCAGTTCGTTCTTTTGACACTCCCTCTAGCCTCTACTGGGACCACATATGCGAGACGAGCAATCACTCAAGAAAACACCGCTGCATTTGATCCACGTCGCGGGCGGAGCTCGCATGGTTGAGTTCGGGGGTTGGGACATGCCGGTGCAGTACCCGGACGGCATCCTTTCAGAGGTCCGATCCGTCCGAAGCAACGCCGGCATGTTTGATGTGTCGCACATGGCGCGCTTCCAGTTCGTCGGTCCAGAGGCCGTGGCGTTCCTTGACCGAATGCTCGCCGCCGACGTGGCGGGATTGCGGCAGGGTAGGGCGCGTTATCACGTTATTTGTAACGAACAGGGCGGGATCATCGACGATGCTATTGTCTACCGCGTCACAGAGGATCAGTGCCTTCTGGTGGCAAACGCCGGTAACGCGGATGCCGTCAAGGAGTTCCTGATCCCGGCCGCGCAGCAGAACGGCGGTGTGTTTTTCGCTGATCTGTCAGACGACGTGGCGATGATCGCCGTGCAGGGGCCGAACGCCGTTGAAATTGTCGATCGCCTCTGCCCGTTGCCGGCATCTTCGGTCCGTCCATTCCGGCTTCGCAGGGGCGAGGTCGCCGGAATACCGAGCCGGATTGCACGTACGGGCTACACTGGAGAGGATGGGTTCGAGATTATGCCTCCTGCCGACCGGGCCACCGATCTCTGGCGCGCCCTGGAGGCCGAGGGTGTCGTACCGGCAGGCCTTGGCGCGAGGGATGTGCTCCGGCTTGAGGCCGGCCTGATGCTCCACGGCAACGACATGATGGTGGAAAACAATCCGTACGAGGCCGGGCTGGAGAGATTTACATATATCGAAACGCCCGGATACATAGCGGGCGAAGCACTGAAAGCTATCAGGGACGCCGGGACCCCCCGGGTGATCACCGGATTTCGCATGGTAGGGCGTGGAATCCCGCGGCATGGGCTGGCCGTAATCAATGACGGGAAGGAGGTCGGCATTGTGACATCCGGGACCCACTCACCGACGCTTGACGACAATATAGGCATGGGCTACGTTGACCGCGACCTTTCCAACGAGGGAACCCGGTTCGAAATCGATGTCCGCGGGAGACTTGTTGAGGCAGAGGTCGTGCCGTTGCCGTTCTACTCCCGAAAGCGGTCTTAACCGCTAACACATGCCTGACCTGACCACCGGCCAGCCTCCTGACATAAAGAAAATCAGAACCGATCAGAGGGATTAGATGGCAACACCGGACGACCGTAGGTATTCAGACGAACACGAGTGGGCCCTTTTCGATGGCAGCATCGTCACCGTGGGCGTCACTCAGTTCGCTACAGACTCGCTTGGAGACGTTGTGTACGTCGACCTGCCGGAGGTCGGCGCCAAGGTCGCCCAGTTCGACAAGTTCGGCGAGATCGAGTCCGTAAAAGCGGTTAGCGACCTCTTCTCTCCGATCGGCGGAACAATCGTCGAGGTCAATTCCGATCTCATGACGATGTCGGAGAAGGTCAACCAAGATCCCTATTCCGTTGGCTGGCTCATCAAGGTCGAGGCGTCAGATGCAGCGTCTCAACTGGGTAAATTGATGGACGCCGCAGCGTACGACGCTCTGACCGCAGAAGAGTAGAGCGAACATACCAAATATGCCGACCAACATTTCGCCCTATATCCCGAACACGGAGGCCGACCGGGAGCTGATGCTTGCCGCGATCGGCGTGAGCTCTATCGACGACCTGGTCCTTGACATCCCGGAGGCCCATCGCTTCCCAAAACTGGATATCCGACCGGCGCTCTCCGAGTTTGATCTGACCGCGGAGATCGGCGCGCTCGCATCCCGTAACGCCGCTCTTGGCGAGTACGCCTGCTTCTTGGGTGCGGGAGCGTACCGGCACTACATCCCGTCGGTGGTGAAGTCCGTCGTCGCCCGGGGGGAGTTCCTGACTTCATACACGCCTTACCAGCCGGAGGTTGCCCAGGGCACGCTCCAGGTGGGATTTGAGTTCCAGTCCATGATCTGTGAGATCACCGGAATGGAGGTCGCAAACGCCGGAATGTACGACGGACCAACGGCGTTTGCCGAAGGCGCGTTGATGGCCTGCCGGATCACCAGAAGGCAGACGATCGCAGTCCTGAACACGGTAGAGCCCCGTAACGTCCAGATCCTCGATGCATACGCTCGACACCAGGGTATCGAGATCGTGGTGATCGGCCACGACGATGACCTTCCGGCCGATGCAGCCTGCCTCATGATCCAGAGCCCGAACCAGTTCGGCGTGATAGAGGACATGGAGGCGCTTGCGGATAAGGCGCACGCCTTAGGCGCGTTGTCTGTAGCATCGATCAATCCGACGTCGCTCGGCATGTTCCGTACTCCCGGCGAGTGCGATGTGGACATTGTCGCCGCTGAAGGGCAGGCGCTTGGCGTGCCGCTCAGCTTCGGCGGGCCGTACGTGGGCCTCTTCGCCTGTAAGGACGCACACAAGCGTCAGATGCCGGGCCGCATCATCGGCCGGACCACCGACACGAAGGGCCGCGTCGGCTACGTATTGACCCTCCAGACACGTGAGCAGCACATCCGGCGTGAGCGCGCCACCTCCAACATTTGCACAAGTACGGCGCTGATCGGCCTCCTCATGACAACCTACCTCGCCGTCATAGGCAGGGCAGGGTTCAAAAAAGTCGCCGAACTCTGCTATCACAAGGCCCACTACGCCGCCATTGAGATCGACAAGATCCCTGGGTACAGCGTCAAGACGGACGGTCCGTTCTTCCACG
>JAPYSM010000183.1 GCA_029936485.1 Dehalococcoidia bacterium | reverse complement strand
GCTATTGCTGGTCCGTGAAGCATTTGAAATTGATATAGAAATTGAACGCGACGAGGACGTTGATATCGACCGCACTCTGGTCGGAGACTGTTTCAGCGCGGACACCGGGTTCGTTGCTCCTTCGTGGCAGGAAATGGTGACCGAACTGGCGGCCGATCCCACACCCTATGAGAGTTGGAAGTCTTGACTTCATCGACATCTGCAGACAAGCCACTCCAGGGGAAACGCATCGTCGTAACAGGCGGTACAGGCTCCCTTGGCAAACTGCTCGTGACACGCCTGCTCTCTGGAGAAATTGGAGATCCAGAGGCGATCACCGTGTTTTCGCGCGACGAGGCCAAACAGCACCAGATGCGTCTCGACTACCTCCAACAGGCCTCGGCAACGGACGAGGTGATCTTCCAGAACTTCGAACGTAAGGTGAATTTCTGGATAGGCGACATAAGAGATTTCGACAGTGTGAGTTCGGTCTTGCGTGATGCGGACGTGGTATTCAACGCAGCCGCCCTGAAGCAGGTTCCCACCTGTGAGTACTTCCCGTACGAGGCCGTTAAAACCAACATCGGTGGCGCCGAGAACATCGTGAAGGCCATAGAGCAACACGGCCTTGGCGTGGAGACGGTTGTCGGAGTTTCGACAGACAAGGCATGCAAGCCGGTCAACGTGATGGGCATGACCAAGGCACTTCAGGAACGCGTTTTTATTCAGGCGAACATGCGCACCCCTGACACACGATTCATCTGCGTGCGCTACGGGAACGTTCTAGCGTCCAGGGGTTCGGTGATCCCACTGTTTCACGACCAGATCAGGGCGGGCGGCCCGGTGACGATCACGACGGCTGATATGACTCGTTTTCTCCTGAGCCTGGATCAGGCCATAGACACTCTCTTCGCCGCTGTTTGGTCGGCAAAGCCCGGCGAGACCTTCGTGCCCAATGCGCCGTCCGCACTGGTTACGGATATCGCAGCCGGATTGATAGGCGACCGCAAGATAGACACCAACTTTATCGGTATTAGACCCGGCGAGAAGTTGCACGAGGCTATGGTAAGTGACGAAGAGGCTCCCCGGACCCGGCTAGAAGGCGATTGGTACGCCATCCGTCCGATGCTTCCGGAGATGTCGGACTGGGCAACCGAGAAACCAGCCCTCTCCGGCGAATTCAGTTCGGAGGATCGAGTGCTGACAGCCGAACAAACCCGCCAGTTACTGGTCGATCACCGCTTGATGCTGGAAGACGTTAATGTCGGAGACGGCGAGTTGATCCGATGAGGCTGATGACCGTACTGGGTACCCGGCCTGAAATCATCAGGCTGTCCCGACTCATCCCACTGTTGGATGAACTATCCGATCACACGCTTGTACACACCGGTCAGAACTATGACCCGAGATTGAGCAATCTATTCTTCTCCGATCTCGGCGTCCGCAAGCCCGACGTGTACCTCGGGGTGCGGACAGATGGCTTTGGCGAACAAATCGGGCAGATTCTTACCGGTATAGAAGCGCAGTTCAGGGATTTAAGGCCGGAGCGCTTGTTAATTCTTGGCGATACAAACAGCGGGCTTGTGTCACTCGTAGCCAAACGAATGGGCATACAGGTATTCCACATGGAGGCCGGGAACCGTTGCTACGACGACAGGGTTCCCGAAGAGGTCAACCGACGGGTGATTGACCATTCCAGCACGGTTCTGCTGCCCTATACGCACCGAAGTAAAGAGAATCTGCTGGCGGAAGGCATTGAGCGCGAGCGGATATTTGTGACGGGCAACCCGATCAAAGAGGTCCTTGATAACTACGCGCCTCAGGTGACGGCGAGTTCGATACTCGATGACCTCGGGCTGGAGACCGGTGGGTTCTTCCTGGTAACGATGCACCGGGCGGAGAACGTTGACAATGACGCACGTCTCAGAACCCTGATGATCGCACTCACAGGACTGCGTCAAGCTCACGGCAAACGGGTCATCTGTTCGGTTCATCCGCGAACAAGGTCAAAGCTCGAGGGACTGAGCGACGCGCCGTATATGACCGGCGTGGAGTTGCTGGAGCCCTTCGGCTTCTTCGATTTCGTGCGACTCGAGCAAGAAGCGTTCTGCGTTATTTCTGATTCCGGGACCGTCCAGGAAGAGGCGTGCATATTTGGTACGCCGAACGTCACCATCCGGGACGTGACCGAGCGACCGGAGACGATCGAAGCAGGCTCCAACATCCTCGCCGGAATTGATCCCGATGCGGTGCTTCGGGCGGTCAATCAGGTGACATCACAAAGTACGACATGGACACCTCCCGCCGAATATATGGCGGACGGCGTCGCGCAGATCGTATCGCGCATCGTGCTCGGACATCGCAATCTTGATCGCGCCGAAACTCAGTGGCGTGACGGTTCCGGCGCGTCCTAACGAAACGCCATCCGGGCTAGGGATTCCCAACATCCCGAGGCGGCAAAGCACGATGACACACCTCCTTCTCTTGAGCCTTACGTATCCGCCAGATAACGTGTCAACCGCACACCTCATGGGTGAGTTATCCAGCGACCTTGTAGCACAGGGTCATCAGGTGACCGTGCTGACGACGATGCCTCACTACAACCGGGACGGTGATGCGGAGGAATCACAGCCAATCCGGCCGTTCTGGGGTCCTCTGTTGAGAAGGAGCGAACTCAATGGTGCCGTCGTATACCATTCTCCGGCAATGTCTCGTTCCGGGGGCATGATCGGCCGCATCTTCGGGTGGCTGATCTTCCACATCGTGAGTCTTATCGCCGGATTGATCATTCCCCGCCGCGTGGACGTAATTTTGGCACCGTCTCCGCCGCTCACGATCGGGCTGGTTTCATGGCTTCTGGGGATACGGCACAGGGCGCGTTTCATATACAACGTGCAGGAGTTGTACCCGGACATCGCTGTCAGTCTGGGTGTTATCAAAAACCGTCTACTGATCTCTCTGCTCTACAGACTGGAGCAGTTTGTGTACGCAACCACCGGGCGTGTGACTGTCATCTCTGAACCGATGCGTGAGGTGATCCTTGCCAAAGGGATCCCGCCGGAGAAAGTGATCCACATCCCGAACTGGGTGGACACCACGGATATCGATGTCTTGGAGAAAGACAATGAGTTCTCACGGGAGCACGGCGTTCATGATTATTTTGTGGTCGGGTATGCGGGCAACATAGGACTGGCCCAGAACTTCGACGAGTTCCTCGAAGCCGCCGCCATATTGCGTGACGAGCCGGGCATCCGATTCATGTTGATCGGTGAAGGCGTAGAGCGCCCGAATATCCAGCGGAAGATGGAAGAGCAGGAGTTGGGAAACGTGGTTGTTCTGCCATATCAGGACTACCACCTCGTTCCGCTGATCTACGCAAGTTCAGACCTGTCATTCGTGCCGTTGCATGGTGCCACCGCCACACATGCGCTACCGTCAAAGGTGTACCGAATCATGGCAAGCGGACGAGGGATTCTGGCGATGGCCGAGGTGGATTCCGCCATCGGACGCCTTGTTGAAGAAGCGCGCTCCGGCATCCTGGTGCAGCCGGGCTCAGGTGAGCGGCTTGCGGACGCGATAAGGAACGCGGCTTCAAATCCAGCATCAATTGCCGAACTTGGACATTACGGGCGCGAACACGTAATCGAGAACTACTCACGCCGTAAGATCGTAGGTCGATACATCTCGGAGATCGCAGCACTGGGCGATCGTAACCAAGTCTGAACGCAGCTCCACCGTTACCCGTGGGTGGTCATTTTCTATTCGGAAATGGGCGCTACTTACGCCGGGACTTACAACGGCCGATCCCACACGGGCCTCGCGTTCAACTACGAAGCGCGTGGCGATATGGAACTTGCCGCCAAGCATCACGAGATTGCCGACGTGATGTACCCGCTTTGAGCGCGGTAGATTCCCACGTACCGGAGGCAAGATATATGCTGTTCGACAACAGTTCACATCGACACAATCTCGCAATCAGAGGCACTGAGGGGCAACGGAATCTTGTACGCCTTGAGTATCACCGGTG
>JAPYSM010000182.1 GCA_029936485.1 Dehalococcoidia bacterium | reverse complement strand
TGGTCGGGGAGCCGGGATTCGAACCCGGGGCCTCTTCGTCCCAAACGAAGCGCGCTACCAAGCTGCGCCACTCCCCGTATCAGTACATGTCGCACGCCGGATGCTGTCGGGCGTACGTGACATATTTAAGTCTATTTGAACTTGATGCGCGTGTTACACGGGATTTTACGCAAGTGGTCGACAAGATCCAACAAATCACCGCAAGCGGGACACAATCGTCATTCCCGAGTAGTCAGAAATCCAGATACGACCTCAACCCATAAGACGCGTGACCATACAATCAAACATTCTTGGATTCTGACCTGCGTTGGCAGCCAGGAACAATGGCCCAGCAGTAGGATCCCCGCCGCCCGTCTGGCCTACTCCTGGTGCAGCGTCGGAGACCGCATCGGAGGTGCTATCTGTGTGGCGTTCAGCGGGATTACTTCCTTCTGGTACACCTGCACGCGGTACGAATCCGTATCGGTCACATACATACGGCCGTCGTCGCTGATCACCACAGACTTCGGACGTCGTAACGCCCGCTGTGGCTCCAGATTGGCCATGTCTCGGATCCGGTTCGGGCTGGCGTTCGTCAACATGTACTCGCGGGCGATCTTGGACAGCGTCGCCTCACCGAGGAACTTCTGGACAAATCGTGGCTCTGAGTTAAATAGCTGAATTCGGTCATTGCCCCAGTCCGCCACATAAATATCGCCGTCCAGGTCCACCGCAACATCCGTCGGCCGATTGAACTGACCGTCCCCGTTACCTGAAGAACCGAAGGCGAAGATGAACTCGCCGTCGCTACTGAACTTCTGGATGCGGTCGTTGCCCCAGTCCGCCACGTAAGCATCGCCAATCTCGTCCACCGTGATGCCCCATGGCGACTCAAACTTGCCATCACTGGAGCCGCGCGATCCCCACTTGTCGAGGTACTTTCCATCAGTTGTGAACTTCTGAACCCGATGGTTCATCGAGTCCACGATCAAGATGTTCCCGTCCAGGTCGAACGTCATCCCGGCCGGCCGGTCGAACTGACCGTCCAAGGAGCCTTTTTCGCCCCAGGTACTGAGTACTTCGCCCTCTCTGTCGAACTGCGTGATTCGGTTCAGAGCCTCGTCCGACACAAAAAGATTCTCATCGGCGTCGGCGATAAGCGTTACCGGCCACTGGAACTGGCCCTCGTCGGTGCCCCAACTGCCGATTGATCCAAGGTCGTCGTCGGCGTAGTTGTACTTCCTGATCATCGCCGCATTTTCCTGTCGACATAGGATGTAAATTCGATCCTCATTGCCGAGTGCGATGTCGATAGGGAAGTTTGTTATCCGCCTCATGCCCAGAGTTTTGACGTAAGGGAACCCTGCCCTAAGCAGTCCATAAGGTCGTGCCACGGATATCGCTCCTGTTGTTCTGAACTTCTAAGCTACTAAGTGACTGTCCTGAGTCTGGCCGACGAGTGAGCAGCCATAATGAACTTCTCCCTCGCCCTCGTCTTCTCCTGCCAGGAGAGGGGATTTTTACATCGGTTGTCAGGCCGCGAACGGGTTAATCTGCTCGTACTTGCCGCGGACTATTTCGCTTGAATCGACGCTCATCCACTGCTCAAGCAAAGTGGCGTAAATGCTTCGGAAGTCGATCGTGTGCGCCAGGTCCTCGCCGTTCGCCCAGTCGGCCGGGTCGAGAGATGGGTAGTCCGAGTAAAGTCCGCCAACTACACGCTCACCGACGATGAAAGCGCCCCCACCTGAACCGTGGTCCGTGCCTGAACCGTTATCAGCGATACGTCGGCCGAACTCCGTGAAAACGTAGATCATCACCTCTTCAGCGGCGTCATGCTCTCGCAGATCTGCCATGAAGTCCCTGAGCGCCCCGGACAGCTCCGTCAGCAGGCGCTCGTGGTTCGGTACCTCGATTGCGTGGTGGTCGTAGCCGGCGTGCTGTGTGTAGAAGATACGGGTCCCAAGTCCTGAAGTGTGCACACGTGCGACGTCACGAAGGCTCTTGGCGATCGGGTTGTCTGCGTACTCAACCGTTGAGCGGTAATTTGCCGGAACCGTCTTCAATAAGTCTGCCCCGGTCATCACGTCCCCACCGGTCTGGTGGAGATAACTCATCACGGGACCAGAGCCGATGGCTGGCGTGTACATACGCTTGAAAATGTCCAGCTCACGCGCCCGGTGCTCCTCTATCTCGACACCGGTCAGGAGGCCGTAACTGTCCAGATCTCCGACCGAAGTCACGGAAACGCCGGGTGCGGCCATCGCACGCGGCAGGCCGCGACCGAAGCTGATTCCGGTCAAGACGTTCTTGGTATCCGGGTCTATCTCGCGAAGCGCCTGCGCCAGCCAGCCCTCGGTGGCGATGCTGTTAGGCTCCGCGGTGTGCATGATGTCCATCGCCCGGAAGTGCGAGCGGTTGGAATTTTCGTAGCCGATCCCCTGGATGATGGCCACGTCCCCGTCGTCAAACATCTCTTTGAGCGGAGCGGCACACGGATGGAACGCAAGTTCGTCGTTGATCGGCAGAACGCGATCCTCGCTCACACCGACCACGGGTCGAACGTCGTGGTAAAGCCCGCTAGTGTACGGGATGAGGGTGTTCATGAAGTCATTTCCGCCTGTCAACTGGACTATCACCAGTACAGGCGGCTTGCCATTCGTGATCGTAACCATTTAGGAGCTCCTCCCGGCGACCGCCGATCTTTGGTACGTGCTGGCGATCTTACCTCAGGTCAATCGGTCGTAACTTGATTATGCAAACTGGTACTCGGGCGTTGCGACGGCAAGTCGCAACAGCCGGATTACACGTGTGGTCTGGTCTTCGCCCTCTGCATCGTTGGCGAAATCGATCAACGCCTCGCGTGTCCGGTCACTGACCTCAACGTAACCTGTCTCGGTGAGCACCGAGTTAACGAGACTCTCGGCGGATCCAAGCGACTCGGAATCCTTAATACGCTGGACTAGCGTCTGAATTCCTGGGGCCAGACCTTCGCCGATCTCGTCAACCGCAAAGTTGACTCGTTCCGTCAGGTTTCCGCCGTCGATCCACTCGCCGCCGGTGTGCCAGCCCTCGACCGTCGGCGGGTCCAGGAGCTTCTGGCCCATCACGTCGATAGCCCCGGCGTACTTGGTCATGCCCGGCGCCATCTCGGTCTGTGAGCCAACCATCTTGAGCACGCCGACGATGAACTCTGTCGGGCTCTTCACCTTCTTGTACCTTGCGGCCTTGAAGAAGTCTGAGTTGAACATCACACGGAGTACCGAACGAATGTCGCCGCCGGTCTCGATGAACTTTGCCTCCATCATGGCGATCCCTTCCGGGTCTAGAGGAGGGACATCATTCCAGGACGGAACCTGCGGCTCGTCCGCTACAAAGAAGTTGTACAGGTGACGACAGATGAAGCGGGCGCTGGCGGGCGACTTGACGATGATGTCAATAATGTCGCCGCCGTTCAGGTTGCCGGTAACGCCCAAGAAGGTTTTTTCTCCGTCGTCGTGATCGTCCTCGCGGAAGAGGAATTTCGCTGGGTAGTAGCCATGTGGATAGAGAGGCGGCGGCTGCTCGAACGTCCAGCCTGTGAACGCGCGGGAAGCGTCCTTGATGTCCAGCTCGCTGTAGTTGCCTACACCTAGCGAGAACAGCTCAAGCAACTCGCGGCCGTAATTCTCATTAGGCTCGCCATTCCGATTCTCATTGTTGTCCAGCCAGAACAACATCGCCGGGTCGCGAGAAAGATCGTTCAGGATGGTCGTCATATCACCCATCCCGTTTTGCCGGAACATCTTGATCTGGTTTTTCGCTGCCAGAACATGCTCGTTCTTCACAAGCCCGGTAGCGAACACGTGGTGCCAGAAGAGGGTCATCTTCTCTTGAAGCTGTGCTTCGCTGTTGATCATCCGGTACAGCCAGCTGGCGATAAAGATCGGCGGGCCTTCTCCGTGGATATAGCGTTCAAGAACATCGTCCTGGATGTCCCTTTTCGGGTCTGGATTAAGGAGCGCTTCTACCGTGTCTTCGTAGCTAAGTTTGGCGTAACTTTCGAGCTGCTCACGGGTCGCTCCAAATCCGGCGCGTCGGTACAGATGACC
>JAPYSM010000181.1 GCA_029936485.1 Dehalococcoidia bacterium | reverse complement strand
CAAGCTCGAATGCGTCTCTGAACTTGCGAGTCTTGCTTTCGACATCCCATATCGCGATGCCGACGAACTCGACTCCGAGATCACGAAAATCCTCGTAAGCGGCTTCCAAAGCGGGACTTTCCTGTCGGCAGGGTGGACACCACGAGGACCAGAAATCAACAAGCACGACCTTCCCTAGGAAGTCAGATAGTTGCACCATGCCGTCGCCGTCTATAGACGGGAGTTCAAAGCTGGCTCTTTCTTGAGCAGATACGTTTCGCTTACCGAGCGTCTGATTGACGGCCAGTCCGCCGGGATTGCCGTCGTTCTGAATGACCGCCCAGATCAGCAGTAATCCGATCAGCGTTGTGGGTACTAAGACTGCGAAGCCGATGATTTTTCGTTGTGTCATTCAGAGGTTGGCAGAGGCTCAGAACAGGTGGGTTGGTCGCACTGCAATTCTATGGCCTCATATACGCTCCAAACGCCGTTAGCGCCTTCGATTCGAGTGTCAAAGTAACACCTCTGATGTGATGGCGACCCGTATTTACCCTGGATAGGAATCGTCCTTCTCGGCAGGCTCGTCCCGGTCTTCGGATGGAGGCGCTTTGGTGGCCATCCCCGCAAGAGCGCGTACGGTAAGCGCATCCCGACTTGCCTGGTGTTCATCGGAGTCGATATCGCCCATCTCAAGCCGCTCGTCCAGCTCCACGATCTGCTGGAGAATCTCCATTCGCTCGGACGGCGATACCGACAGCATCAGGCCGCGACGGCGACTGGTGACCAGAACATACACGACCAATCCCATCATCACTACCACAACAACAATTACAGAACCGAACATGACGGCGTTGCCGCCGGGGATCGACTCGTTCAGGCGTTTGAACAACCCCGGTTGAGGCATATCAACGATCGCAAAATTCATCTTGAAGCCCGGCTCATAGCCAGTCCCCGAATACTCCTTGTAGACTGTCTCGCCGAGTTCGGTTGTCTTGGTGGGCTCCATGCCCTCCGCAATTACATTGCCAAGCTCTGGCGGGATCAGCACACGGAGTTCATCAACTCCAAACGCAAGCGTTCTGGTGAACTCAAGTTTGGTGCCTGAGTAGTTAATGGCGTAGCTGTAGATGATTTCGTGTTCGCCCGGAGGGATCGGGTTGGTCATGGCGAATCCGGTGTCGATCTCGAACAACTGACCCTGCGGAAGGACACTATCTACCGCCAGTTCTTCATATCCTCTGGGGAGGCTGAATCGGACCATGTTCAGGCCGGTGAAATTCGGATTTGAAGGGTCCGGTACGAATGTGCGGTCGCCGTCATTCCTGATTGTTACCAGGTCCAGCACCCCCATAAGACGGTCCGATCCGACCACCGTCGGAATGATCGTCGCGTGTGCGCCGACCCTGATATTTTCCAGTGAATCTGTCGTCTCATAAATAACGATTGGCAGATTCTGCGGCGCTGCCTCGTCAACCAGAAATATCTGATCCGTGACCCCCCCGTACTCCCAGGCGAGTCGGTACTGGATGTCCTCGTCCTTCATCAGATTCGTGAATTCGAACAAAGGATCGTCCGGGCCGACGGTTTCGATCTGTTGATCAACAAATCCGCCGTCCCTGAATCCCAGCAGTGAAATCTGGAAGCCTTCCGGAATTTCGGCGCCCGCGGTGCCGTTGTTGACCGCTCCCGCGACGCGATCCGGTGTTGGCGGTTGTGCGAAAACGTCGTTGCTATCCGCTGAGGTGAAAAGGGCGATAACGGTGAATAACGCCGCGATAGCCAGGCCCTTCATGTAGGGCCTGTGCCTTCTTGAAGCTATCAATTGGGCAGAATTCACTTGTCCCTCAACTCTGTCATTCAGGCTCCGTCAGACCCAGACCCTTCATCGGTCGCAGAATCCCGTCGGGAGCCGGCCTGTCTGAGCGCTGCGATCTCTTCCTCAAGCGATTCCCGGGTCAGAGGCGCCGGGGCGTCTTGAGGCTCTTCTTCATATCCAAGTTGGTCCAGCTGTCTGATCGTTTCAGCGGCCCCTATCCTCAGTTCAAGGAGCTGGTGCTGATAATCCTCATCCGTGACCGTGTTTGCGGCATGATCCGCCTGCAACTGCCCAATCTGATCGTAAAGATCAGATCTGAGTCTCGTTAGTCGTTCAACCTCGCCGGTGTGTCGCGCTGATAGCACTGCGCCAGATCGACGTATGAACGGGATGGCGATTACGACCAGCGATACAAGGGCCACTATGGCCCCAATGGCTACCGGCATGCCACTTTAGATCTGAACAAGATTCACACACCTACGGAACTGGCGGTCTGAGGCGCGGACGGGGTTTGTGTACGTGCTGGCACAGTGCGACGCTCCAGAAGAGGAGCCGGCCACAGGGCGATCATTGTCCCGATGATGAATATCGGGCCCGAAACCCAGAGCCACCATGCAGCCGGATTGATGCTGATACGCAGCACGACGCGGCCATCTTCAAGGAACTCGCTCGGGACTATGTACAGATCTTCTAATCCCGGGTTTAGATACGACGGAAGCCCGGGAATGTCCACGAGGGGGACGTTGTGTACGGAGGCGCGAACGGACGCCATGTTGAACACCGGGTAGAAGGCGCGCCACGGTGCGAGGCTGGCGATCTGTTTGTCGTCTTTATATACGTTGACGTTCGCCCACTCTGAAAACCGGTCTACGCGCTGTTCGTTCTCCGTGCTGACGTATTCGACCCGATATTCGTCAAGGGTGAAACTTTCTCCCGGAGCGAGCGCTACATCCGCTCTCTGTTGAAAAAAGTTCGTGCCGATGATCCCGATGCCGAGCGCGATTATCGCGATGTGCACGATGTACCCGCCGTGTCGAGGCCTGTTTCCGCTCACCATGCGCCACCATCCGGTCGCAAAGTTAAGACCGGCCCGGCGTTGCGCCATCGTGCCGCGGTACCACTCTTCAAGCACGGCCGACATGACCATGGAGAGTGCTCCGAACCCGACAATCGCCCATAACTCATGTACGCCCGATATCCAGAGCAGCGCCATCGTCGCGAGGCTGATGCCGATAGGGATGCTGAGCCATCGCTGCGCGCTTGTCGCGGTGGTACGACGCCACGGAAGCAGTGGGCCGATTCCCATCAGAATGACGATAGCAAGCAATATCGGGCCGTTTATCTGGTTGTACCAGGGAGCTGAAACGGTAACCGTCTCGTTGTTCGCAAACTCAGAGAACAGCGGGAACAGCACACCCCAGAGGGTCACAAATGTCACCCCAAGGAACAGGAAGTTGTTGACAAGAAAACTGGCTTCACGTGAAAGGAACGACTCAAGCGGGCGGTCGCTTCTGAGCATCGGGTAGCGCCACAGGAACACGACGAGCGCAAATAACAGGCTGAACAGCATGAAGCCCAGGAACACGCTTCCAATCGTCGAGGCCCCAAACGAATGCACGGATACGACAGGGCCGCCACGGTTGATGAACAGCCCAAATTGCGCCAGCACAAACGCCATCGAGAGCAGGGCGATGTTCCACATCCTGAACATGCCGCGGCGCTTCTGGACCATCACCGAGTGGATGAAAGCAGTGAGCACCAGCCAGGGCATGACGGCCACGTTCTCGATCGGGTCCCAGCTCCAGTAGCCACCCCAGCCGAGAATCGTGTATGCCCACCATGCGCCTATAAGCAGGCCCGCGCTCAGGGTCGCCCAGACAGCGATTGCGCTGACCCGGGCAGCGTCCAACCACTGGTCACGCGTCTGACCGGCGATCATCGCCCCACCGACGAACGCGAACGGGATAGCGACGCCTACAAGGCCCGCCATCTGGAGTGGCGGGTGTATGAACATGCCCGGGTGTCGCAGGAGTGGGTTAACGCCGATGCCATGGCCATCATCGAAAAGGGCAGCAGCGAACGGGTCGGCGAGCGTCACTAGAACGGTGAGGAAGAAAACGCTGATCCCCATCAGAATGGCGATTATGTACGGGCGTGACGGCTCGAGCCGCCGGGGAGTTACGTAGATTGCGACCATAGACATCACGGTGAAGATGGCGGTGATGTAGAGGAGAGAGCCTTCGTTACCGGCGTACATCGCTACCCAGGTGAAGGCCTGGC
>JAPYSM010000180.1 GCA_029936485.1 Dehalococcoidia bacterium | reverse complement strand
CGATTCTCACCCGGGGCACCATACGTAAATCGTTCGTGAGAGAGGCATCCAGAAACGGGTGCCTCTTTTGCATTTGACATCATTTTTCACATCAACCCACACGTATTCTGGCGACTGGCAACGGCCTTACGTGGACGTTAGAACAGTTGACCTCTCTCCGCCGCGTTCGTTTCGTCTCCTAGCACGTAGAAACTCGCAGGGACGCCGGTCGTTGACGGTAGATAACGTCCTGGTTCGCAAGGATAGTTGACCTAGATACCTAAGGTCGCCTCTGCAATGCGCCCTTCAGCGATCGCACAATACTCGGCAGACGTGTCGTATCCGACGTATCGCCGTCCGGCAGTCGCCGCCGCAATCGCTGTAGCCCCCGTACCCATAAACGGGTCGAGGACGACATCGTTGGTGTACGTGTAAAGCTGGATCAATCGGCGAGGCAACTCGACCGGAAATGGTGCCGGGTGGTTTGCACGCTTTGCCGACTGGGGGCTGAAACGCCAGACCGACTTCGTTGATTCCATAAAATCGTCCCTGTCGATCGTGTTCTCGTGACCCGCCGGCGCTCGCCGTCCGAATCCGGTTTTCGGGTGTGGTTTCTGGAAAACCAGAATGTACTCGTGTGTATCCCTGAGGGTTGGGTTTGATGCCGAGCGCCAGCTGCCCCACGCAGTGGAAGTTCCGGCTCCGGCCCCTTTGTCCCAGATGATCTCCCCGCGCATTTGGAATCCGGTTTCCGCTGCGTCGGCGATCACGTACGCATGTAACGGGATGTAGGGCTTTCGGCCAAGATTCGCCACGTTCACACAGGCACGGCCGCCCGGTGCAACGACGCGCCAGGTCTCGGCAAGCACGCGTCGAAGCAGCCCGCGATAATCGTCCATTGTTAGATCCTCGTCGTACTCCTTGCCCACGTTGTATGGTGGCGACGTGACCATCAAGTGAACGCTGCCGTCCGGCAATTCGTGCATATTTTCGCTGGAGTGCGAGTAGATCCGGTCCAGGGATTCTCCTGGCGCAGCATGTTCCTCGCCGACGTTCGATGCATCGATCTCGGGCTGGAACGCTCGTGCGTAGTACTCAGATGCGTCGTGCGAAATACGGCCGCTGGTGCCAAACGAGCTGGTGCTTGTGGATCTTTTTCGGGGCCTGGTTGTCGAGTTGCGACGCGGCATGACTAATTAATCCGCCGAACTGACGGGGTCAGAAACAGACGGCTCAAAACCCGAACCGGCGCCTTCAAACGAAGCGTCCATGATCTCCAGCAGGTCCTTGGCGGACTTCGTATCTTCTACGCCTTTGGACCCGATCCCTTCCTCCATCATCTGGAGGCAGAAGGGGCACGATAACGAGATCGAATCGGCATCAGTCTCAAGGAACTGGTCCGTCCGCATATGATTGATGCGCGTCCCGTTTTCCTCCATCCACATCCGGCCACCGCCCGCGCCGCAGCAGAAGCCGCGCTCCTTGCAACGGCTCATCTCGACCACTTCGAGTCCGGGGATCGCCTCCGCGATGCGTCGTGGTGCGTCGTAAATCCCGTTGTGACGCCCGAGGTAACAGGAGTCGTGATACGTCGTCTTCTCGGCGGTGATCGTCGCCAGTGCGCGTAACTTGCCATCGTCGATCAACCCGGCCATGAACTCTGAGTAGTGCTGGACATTGAACACGCCGCCGAATTGCGGGTATTCGTTTTTCATCGTATTGAAGCAGTGTGGGCAGGTCGTAAGGATTGTTTTCGGGTTAATGTCCTTTAGCGTAGCAATGTTCGTCTCAGCCAGGATCTGGAACAGATACTCATTGCCCATGCGCCGTGCCGGGTCACCTGTGCAAGTCTCCGAGTTGCCAAGAACGGCGAAGTTTACGCCCGCCTTCCTGAGGATCGAGGCTGCAGCGCGCGTCACCTGCACGTTTCGTTCTACCAAAGCGCCGGTGCAACCTACCCAGAGGAGCACGTCCGCATCCGGGTTTTCCTCGATGGTCGGAACGTCCTGTCCCTCCATCCAAGTCGTGCGTGTCAGGGTTGTTCCCTGCCATGGGTGTCCGCGCTGTTCAAGATTCAGAAGAGCTGCCTGAGCCGTTTCCGGAAGCCGTGACTCCTCAAGGACAAGGTATCGACGCATGTCCACAATCGTGTCGATGTGATTGATAAAGACCGGACACGCCTCGACACACGCCCCGCAAGACGTGCATGACCACAGGACGTCTTGGGTGATCACCTCGCCTACCATCGCACGATCCGGAGCCGGAGCCGTTTCACCCTCTGGAGTCGCAAGTAATACGGGCGCGCGCTCGTCCATGAAAGACTTCATGTCCTGCATCACCGCACGTGGAGATAGCGGTTTCTCGGAGGCCCATGCAGGGCACTGCTCTTCGCACCGTCCGCAGTTTGTGCAGGCGTCAAAATTCAGGTTCTGCCACCACGTGAAGTCCGTGATGTCCTTCGCACCAAATGTCTCAAGCGTCTCGAAATCACCCATCGGCTTCAACGCTCCCCGGGGTTTTGTCGGCCGCAAGAAAATGTTGGCCGGACTCACCACGATGTGTGACAGGTGCTTGTAGCCGACTGCTATGTAGACAAATCCGGCGGTGAAAATCGTAGCGTGCGTCCACCACATCACTTCTTGCAAATCTCTCATACTGGACGCAGTGAACCCGATTTCATCGAGTCCTTTGGCGAACACCCAGCCGACTGGCGACCAGCCTGCAACTCCCGGGTCGTAGAACCTGGAGTCTGCGGGATTGAGCTCGGTAGCGCCGATCCGTGCGCCTTCGATTAGGAATCCTGTGAGCAGGATCAGCGCGAGGTAACCGAGCACGAATGCGTTGTCGGAGTAGGAGTGGAGTCGGTTTGGCCGGACAACGTAGCGTCGAAAGGCCGCCATCGATAGTCCGATGGTCGCCAACACGCCGCCAAAAATGTCCCATACAAACCCGGCGGCGATCCGGTACTCGACCGTCGGGAACTCACGATGCAGGTATTTCTCGACGTTGAACTCGATCGCAGCGACCGTGGTCGCGAGGAGGAGGATCATGAAGCCCCAGAAGATGGAGAAATGCATGATCCCCGGATAAAGCTCCCGCTTCACGAATTTCCGGTGGGCCAGCAGGTCGACCACTCCAAGCCCGACGAACTCTCGAACTCGTGGTCCCATCGGTCCGAAATCCTCTACTGGCTTGCCGAGTCGCCACATCAGCGAACGGCGTCGGATGCCGTACACGATGGCGGCGATGATGATGGGGGCGGCCAGGTAAACGAGGATGGCGGGCAGCGGATACCCGATGTTCCAAAAATCCTCACGTCCGGCAGGCATTTACAATCCTTGTAATCAACTAGTGCGAAATTTGTTATGTAAACCGAGACACATGCACACAGTAGGGGAGAGTCACTATGCGCCCACGCCCGTCCTTCGAGTGTCTCAGGATACGGGCGAAATAGTCTAATTCGGTCTGCCTGTATACGCGGCGCGAGCGTCATCTCAGAAGTGAAGCGTACTCGTTACTGGACCGATAGTTAAGGGCGTTAATTGAGTCCGAGCACGAGGGCGGCGATCGTCAGCCACAGCACGATGGTCACCAGCAGAGCCGGATCTCTGACCAGCAACTCCTCGGGGGATTCGCCCATGTCGTTCTTGTATCCCAGGTACAGGTATCGGAATAGCCCGTACGTAACGAACGGAATCGTCAACATCATCGAGTTGTTGTCCGGTAGGTTTACGTTCGTGAGGAAACTACCGCTGAACGTGTACAGGGTGTACGCCATGAGCGTGGTCGGCGCCACGACCGCCACCAGTCGGTCGACCAGTTCGACGCTGTATTCGCCGAGGATCGGCCTCTGACGGACCGCGTTCGAGCCTGCCGAGACCAGTTCTGCCCGGCGCTTGATCAGCGCGATCAGTAGAGCGCCGGACGCGGTACACACATAAAGCCAGGGCGAGATTGTCAGTTCAAGTTCAAACCGATCCAAGTCACTTCCAAATGCAAACCCGTCTATTGCTGCCGAGCCTGCCGCCGCGCGTAGCACGAACCCCGCAGACACGGTAGCAACGTCAAGAATCACTGCGCTCTTAAGGAATGCGTTGTACGCC
>JAPYSM010000017.1 GCA_029936485.1 Dehalococcoidia bacterium | reverse complement strand
TCGAGGCCCTCAAAGAAGTCTACGACCCGGAGATCCCGGTCAACATCGTTGACCTGGGCCTTGTCTACGATATCGAAGTATCAGACGGCGAGGTCGCTATCGAAATGACGCTGACCGCGCAGGGATGCGGCATGGGTCCGTACATTGCCCAGCAGGCAGAGTGGCGGGTTGCAGAGCTTCCGGGTGTCGAGGATGTAGAAGTCGAGCTCGTTTGGGACCCGCCGTGGTCGCCGGAGCTGATCACAGAGGACGGTAAGCGTCTTCTCGGGCTGGACTAGCAAGGCGCTCTCCGGTCACCGATATGAATTGACGGGGGCGGTCCTGATCAGGACCGCCCCCGTCGCGTCACCACTTATTTGCAGGACTCGTCTGAACTCACATGACCCAACAGCCACCACAACGAGAGCTGACCCCGGAAGAGCGCGCCCGCGTAGAGGGTATGAAGCGCAACTGGGAGCAGAAGCGACTCGTAAATGATCGATTGCAGCAGATCGGCAAACGCATCGGCGTTTACTCCGGCAAGGGCGGCGTGGGCAAAACCACTATCGCAGTGAACCTCGCCGTAATGCTCGCCCAGGAAGGCGCTCGGGTCGGACTCTTTGACTGCGATATCGACTGCCCGAATGTGACTCGTGTGATGCGGATCAGTGAAGGTCCGACTTCCGAGGACGGAACGGTAATGACCCCGCCATCACGTTTCGGTGTACGGGTGATGTCGATGTCGATGTTCCAGGAGAACGAGGAAGAGGCGACGATCTGGCGTGGACCGATGATCCACAACGCCATCAATCAGTTCCTGACAAACACGGACTGGGGTGAGCTGGACTACATGGTCGTCGACCTGCCGCCCGGCACATCTGACGCACCACTGACGGTTATGCAGACGCTGAACCTTGACGGCTTTGTGGTTGTATCCACGCCACAAGAGCTCGCAGCGTTGGACGCTAAGCGATCGATCAACATGGTCCGGAAGCTCAACTTGGACATCCTTGGTGTTGTCGAGAACATGTCTGGCGATATCTTCGGCTCTGGTGCCGGAGAGCAGCTGGCCGAAGAGATGGAACTGCCGTTCCTAGGTCGTGTCGCGATGCGAGCCGACTATCAGCATTCCGAGACGAAGCCGACAGTGTTCACATCCGACGCAGTCGCGGACGAGTTCCACGTAATTGCGGATAAGATACGGAAGCGTCTTGTGGAGCTCGAACCGGGCAACTAGGCAAGTTGGGCCGGTTGACCGGTCAACGGCACTCCGTTTAACTCGCGCCATGACACCTACCGATGCGCCCACCGGACACGGCGGCGGTCGTTTGTTCAGATCAATTACGCGCCCGAACTGGCGAATTGCCCTCGCTGGCGCCGCAGCAATTTTTGCGTTCGGCGCTGCCGCATGCGGCAGCGGGGATGTCGCCCCCACACCTCCGCCGGACACTCCCATTCCGGCCACCGCCACACCTTCAATTCCGACGCGCGTGCCGCGTCCGACCCAAACGCCAGTACCACTTCCGCCACCGATAATAATCGATGGTTACTTGATCGAGACCTTTGGCGGCATCAGGACGCCCGGAGATCTGGCGTTTGACGGCGAAAACGTATGGGTCACCATGGTCGGCGACAACACCGTTTCAAAGCTGGACAGCGATGGTCAGATCATCGCCACGTACCCGGTCGGGATAACCCCGCGGCCGCTGGCGTTTGATGGCGAGTTCATGTGGGTCGGCAACAACTCCGTCAGCTCTGTCACAAAATTGACGCTCGACGGACACGAGATAGGCGAGTTCCCTGTTGGCGGCGGCTACACTTCCCCAGCCGCTATGGTCAGCGACGGGACGAACATGTGGGTCGTCGCATCCTGGGGCAACTCACTGCACAAACTTGCCCCAGACGGTGAAGATCTACTGTCCGTCGCGGTGCCCGGGAACCACCCATCACCGTGGGCCGTAACCTTTGACGGCAATGCCATCTGGTTGGCCAGTTTGAACCTTCACACGGTCGACAAGGTATCGCTGGACGGAGATGTTCTCGGATCGTTCCCGGTCGGAAAACGCAATGTGGATTACGAAGGCATCGGCACAGACACCGGTGGGCAGGGGCCGACCGCACTCGCTTTCGACGGCACCTCGGTATGGGTTGCTTCTAACTGGCTCGATCTGGTGACAATCCTGAGCACGAGCGGGGAGGTCTTGAAAGAGATCACCGCGGGAGCGTGGCCGTCCGGGTTGGTGTTTGACGGCGAATCGATCTGGGTCAGCAATTTCGTAGACAACACAGTAACCCGGCTCGGATTGGACGGCGAAGAGATCGTCACGCTTCCGGTGGGCAAGGGGCCCGTGAGCATGGTGGCGGCCGCGGCGAGTCCCGGTATGAACGCTTCGCTCTGGGTAGTGAATACCTCAGAGACAACTGTGTCTAAGATCACTCTGCCGTAGTATCCCGGAAACCAGATTAGGAAGGCGTCGACAATGATCTCCTGTACTGCGCCTGACAGGATGAGGCGACGAGCGTCCTTACGGCGCTGGGGGTGAGACGTCGCCGCGATTGTGGGCGGCATCCTGACCCGGAGCGAGAGCTATCCGCTTAAGTCGCATGTGGGTGACGAACCCGAACCCGGATCTCCACAATTCCTCGAACCCGGAAGTCGGTTGCAGTAACGGCGTCCTAGGCCGTAGGTACCAGCTTTAGACATACCGGCATCGATACCGACACCTCCGTCCCGGTGGCGGTCAATTTGCCGGAATCGTTGTCGACTTCGAACACGATTATGTTGTCGGTGTCCTGATTCGCCGCAAGTAGATAACGGCCCGATGGCTCGATGGCGAAGTTTCGAGGGCTGTTACCGTGGGTGGATTCATGGCCGACATACTCCAACCGGCCTGTAGTGGCTTCTATCGCGTAAATCACGATGCTGTCATGGCCGCGGTTGGATCCGTAGATGAAACGACCGTTCGGCGAGATATGGAGGTCGGCGCAACTAGACCTTCCGGACCAACCCTCTGGCAGCGCCGAAACGGTCTGCACAACCGTAAGTCGCCCCGAAGCACGTTCGTAGTCCATCGTAGTGATCGTGTTATCTAACTCGTTTATCGCGTACGCATGCTTGCCGTCTGGGTGGAAATCGAAATGGCGTGGCCCTGCACCCGGGTGAAGCTCCACATCAAGTCCTGCCGGAGTCAACTTCCCCGCAGACGAATCCAGCTCGTACGACTTGATACGGTCCAACCCGAGATCGTTGACGTAGACGCGACTGGTCTCCAAGTCCAGATTTGCTGAGTGCGCATGGGGACCTTTCTGTCGGTCCGAAACCACCCCGGAGGCGCCCTCATGCTGAACGAAATCGGACAGCGGTTTCAGGCTCCCGTCGTCGTTGATCGGCAACACCGCGACACTTCCGCCGTTGTAGTTGGCAACCACGGCATTCTGGCCCTTCGCGTCAACGTTGACAAAGCACGGGCCCGGGCCGTTTGTCGGCTGGCGATTGAGGAAGGTCAATTCTCCGGAGGTGCGATCGACCGCAAACGAGCTGAGCGCGCCGCTAACCTTTGCCTTGTAATCGTCTATCTCGGTGACGGCGTAGAGATGAGATAGCGATGGGTCGAGGGCAACAAAGGACGGATTCACCAGTTCCGCGGCCAGCTCTGGCGTGGTCAGCGTCCCCGTATCGGCGTCAAAGCGGGCGAGCCCGATGCCGAGGCCGTCGCTTCGTGTGTAAGCGCCAATGAATACGAGGAAATCGTTGCCGGCCATGTGTATCTCCGTCTAATAACCGCACTCGTGCCTTGTGACAGGCGGAGATCATATCAACGCAGGCGCATGAATCACGGCCAGTATGGCCAATCACTGCCTCTGCTGGCGGCACAGGTCTGCTCTTTCTTTCAGATAGCTAACCCTGGCCCAGATGCTCTACGTACACCTTCACGGAGTCTTCAAGTGTCCGTGTGGTGTCGAAGGTCTGCCGGGTTTCGTTAGCGAATGGTGTGCTGTCCAGCAGTAGGAATATGTCACGAGCAGCCTCGTGGAATTTGTCGGTCACACCGGCCGAAGCAAACGTGGCAGCGATCTCCTCCATCTCGCCAATCCAGCGCCCCGAGTCGAGAGGAAGTCGGGGCACGGCGCGCTTCATGGCGTCGTGCGCAGCCGCCTGGCTTGACGCCAGTTCCGCTCCGAGTTCTTCGGTGATCCCAAGCGATTCCGCAGCAATGGCGACCGCGGTCAGGAGTGTGGTCATGCCTTTCGTCATTCCGGCGTAGCACATCTTGACGGAGGTAGCACGCCCTATTTCATCGCCAACGGGCATCACCTTGATGCCTTTTCCGTCCAGCTCCAACAGTGGACCAAGTTCCGGGCCGCTAGCGTAAAAACGGGGTGGGGAGCCAGGCCGCCCGGGTGCGCTACCGATGATCCCAGCGTCTGTGTAGGGCGCGCCGGCAGCGTGAATGGATGCACCGATACGGCGTGTGGTATCTGGCGCAATGGCGTTGCACTCAACGAACATGGGCCTCGACCCTGACGCCTTGATGGCGACAGCGATGTCGTTGCCGAAGCCCTCGGCCGCGGACGGCGGCATGATGGAGAGGATGATGTCGGCCTCTGAGACCATCAACTCGAGGTTGCCGACGTCCCGAATTCCGGCGACTTTGGCCAGGTTGCGGGAGTGCTCGCTCCGCCCGTTGAGGCAACTGATGACGTCGAACCCGTTCTCGCGTAGCGCCTGTCCAACGGCGTGTCCCATGTCCCCAACGCCCATGATTACGACTGTCTTGATCGGCAAGTCTGATTCTCCCGGTGATGTATTGATCTCCACGAGAAGGGTATATGACAGTGCGGGCTGTTGGAGGAGTTGCGGCGAGACGCCGAGATACAGTCGGTGCAGTGTTGTCCGGGGTGCTCGCAGGTCAGGCGAGGTCGGATACCGATCTCGCCCTACGGTGTTTCGCAGAAATGTCCCTCGGTAGTGAGGTTCGCTCTTGCCGATCGCGTTTTTGAGCGAATCCGGTCCTTCAAGCGTCTCAGGACGCTGGCGTGGGCGGGGCAAGGGCCGCCCTACGTAATGTTTGCGCCCACGTCTTGAAGTTATCCTCGGTCCGCGTGGGCGATTGCTACCCGTGCAATGTTGTTGCGCTGTGAACTTTTCCTTCACCCCTGTGAGGTGCCTGTCAGCGTGTTAGCGTTCGTGCTCTCTCGGACACTGATCTGCAAATCAACAGGAGACCACGAATGCAACTCGGCATGATCGGATTGGGCCGCATGGGCGGAAACATGGCCCAACGACTCCTGCAGTCCGGCCATCAAGTGGTCGCCTACGACCGGGACGATGGCGCGGTACAGACCACAGTTGGACATGGAGCCACACCATCAGAAAGTCCGGCCGATCTGGTGTCACAACTGGACACGCCCCGCGCCGTGTGGATCATGCTGCCATCCGGCGATGTAACCGAAGCCGGGATCAACGAGTTGTTGGGCCTGCTGTCGCCGGGCGACGCGATAATCGACGGCGGAAACTCAAACTACAAAGATTCAATCCGACGATCTGAAAACGCGGCCGGGCATGGCGTCGACTTCCTAGACGCTGGTACAAGTGGCGGCATCTGGGGCCTAAAGGAAGGTTACGCCCTCATGGTGGGCGGCAACAAAGGTGCCTACGAGCGGCTCGAACCCATCTTCCAGTCACTCGCGCCGTCGGCGGATCGCGGTGTCGGGCGCGTAGGACCGAGCGGTGCAGGTCACTTCACCAAAATGATCCATAACGGCATCGAATATGGAATGATGCAAGCGTACGCAGAAGGTTTCGAGATCCTGGCCGCGAAATCCGAACTTGCAGAAGACCTGGAGCAGATCTCCAAGATCTGGCAGCACGGCTCGGTCATCCGCTCATGGTTACTCGACCTCGCGGTTGCTGCGCTTGAGGAAGATGACGACCTGTCTTCATTGACCTCATACGTTGACGATTCAGGCGAGGGTCGCTGGACAGTCCAGGAATCGGTAGATCTCGGTGTGCCGGCTCCGGTCATCACGGCGTCGCTGCAAGCGCGATTCCGTTCCCGGCAGGCTAACCCGTTTGGCGGCCGTATGCTGGCAGCCCTCCGCAATCAGTTCGGCGGGCACGCCGTTCATAAGTCCGAATAACCGAAACACCGGGCGCCGACTCCACAACGGTCGGCATTTTGGGAATCACGCGACCTCGCGGCGCGGAAGTTACTGCCTGCGTTGTTCAACATAGCCTGTCTGGGGCGTCTTACAAACTCGACACGCATCGTCCGGTTTTACACGTCGTGCGCGGTCTGTGAGTCGTTGCCGTCGTCCTGTTCTCCTAGATCCAGCACGGCGACGATGTTGGGGTGCAAGTCCAGGAATCCCGTTACTTGAGATTCCCAAAAGATGCGTTCTTTCGAAGCGCTCCGTCTTTATGAGGGCGAACCCCACGTCGCGGTCGAGCAGGGTGTGGTGTGCCTGGCAGACGCGCTTTTTGCCGCCCTCGCCCAGGAAGTTGCTGACTGCATATCGGCCCTTGGCGAATGATGTTGGTGTTGGGATATCTCCATCTCATCGCGTAGGGTCGAAATGATACAGCCGCATATATCTCTTGGCGTATGAACATGACCGCACAGCAATCGTGGTTCGGCTGGTAAGAGCATGTCATGTATTGTTCGCAGCGGTCGAATACGGACCTTCGGGGTGTCGTTCGACCCCGCTACATCATCAAATGGAGGCGTCACAAATGGCAGGAATCGTTCAAGGCAAGATCGCCCTCGTTACCGGCGCTGGTTCGGGCATCGGCCGCGCAACTGCACTTGAGTTCGCCCGGCAGGGGGCACAGGTTGTGGCCGCGGATATCGTCACGGAGTCGGCTGCCGAGACGGCACAGCTCATTCAGGCTGAAGGCGGCGAGGCGGCTTCTGTGTTTGTGGACGTGACGGACGAAGCCGCCGTGGCGGCTATGGTCGACTTCACGGTCGCGGAGTACGGCCGGCTCGATTGCGCCCACAACAACGCCGGCATTCTTGGGGCCCTTTCGGACATTGCCAACTACCCACGTAATGAGTACGACCGCGTTATTGCAGTGAACGTTACCGGAACCTGGCTTTGCCTACAGGCCGAGGTACGCCAGATGCTGACGCAGGATCAGACGGAGGGCGGCCACACCATCGTCAACACCGCGTCGGTCGCTGGACTGGTGAGCAATTCCGCAATCCCCGCTTATACGGTCAGCAAGCACGCTGTGGTCGGCCTCACTACATCTGCAGCGCAGTCTTATGGTGACCAGGGCATCAGGGTGAACGCCGTCTGCCCGGCGCTGATCGAAACAGCGATGTCGCAGCCGTTCCGGGCAGAAGGGGAGGAGCCGAGCACGACGCGCGTCCGTCAGACCATAGACCGAAACGGTCAACCGGAAGATGTGGCTGCGCTGGTGGTATGGCTGTCCTCAAGCGCCGCGTCGTTCATTACCGGAACGCCGGTTCGCGTGGACGGCGGTGCGCTGGCATAACGAACCGCGAGCGGCGAGACGAACTCCGGCAGCGGAGTTCTTTTTCCTTCCGACAGGGATTCCAATCTGACCAACACGGAATCCGAAACGTCCAGCGTTCCATCGGCCATCAGGCTGGTTTTACGACGTGGACCTCTTTCGCCGGGGAGCAAAATCTCCTCCACTCCGGGCACCTGTTTTCCGCCCTTGATTTGCTCGCTTTGTTTGTCCATCCGATTGTATTGTCAGGCAAACATCCATCGTTTTTCCGCCATTCAGACCTGCGAAATATAGTCCCCCAACGACAGTCGCTGCGGTTGCTATATCCAAGAGCACTGATAGATGATTTCTGGCGGGCACGGCATAAGCGAGGGGGATTGCATCTGTGGTACCTCCCTTATCTCTACGACTACGGCCGTCGAACTGCGTCGTTGGGGGGTGAGGTTACTTGGTCGCGATTATCGACCCCACGGATTACGGTCCTATCCCGTCAACTCGAACGCCCAGACCTGCATCAGCGCGTCCGGTATGCCTTTGGGCATCGTCTGGACTGGATCTGTAACTTCGGCGAGCTTCCACAGGCCGGCGCTTTCGAGCTCGGATTCCTTCTCAACGAACCCGGCAGACTCCCGGTAGTCCGGTCGCATCGTGTAGATGATGTGGCCTCCGGGCTTTGTAATTCGGACCATCTCGTCAAGTGAGGAGGCAGGGGCATGCCCGAGGGTCAGAACGCCGACGCATGTCACGGCGTCGAACGAGTTCGATTCGAAGTCCAAAGGCTCGCCAAGCTCCATCTCCCGGAGATCTCTGTAGACGTTCTTGAGTCGCGCCTGTGCCAGCATCTCCGCTGAGAAATCGAATCCGGTTAAATCGGTGTAACCGGCATCCGACAACAACTGCCCTACCAGCCCGGTACCGACTCCCGCATCAACGATCCGACCGCCCAGCGGAACATGTTTCTGCACCAACGTGGCCGTGACGCGCGGGGCGGACCAGCCGTAGTTCTCTTCCATTTCGGCGTCATATGAAACTGCCCATGTGTCATAGCGTTCGACCAGCTGCTCCGAGCTTGTGGACGAGTACACCCATTCCACGCCGCCCTGACCGGGTACTGGGCCGTTGGTCTCTGAGCTCATACCTCCGTCCCCTTCCCATTCTGATCTTTAGCATAAGTAAAAAGGAGGCGCTCCGATTTCGGTCGGAGCGCCTCCTTTTTTAACCTAGTTCAACTGCGTCGTTGACGCTTACTTCAGCAAATCTGGGTACATGGAGAACTCCATCTGCTGCGTCGTGATCGTCTCGATCAGTACGCAGGTACCTTCGCTGTTGAGCTGCTGTGCCCTTTTGATCGCCGGGGCAACGTCTTCAGGCTTCTCGACACGGATGCCGGTTGCGCCGAGGCCCTCTGCGATCTTGGCGTAGTCACCACCCTGGTTACCTGCGCCAAACTCTTCCATGGCGGTCGGCTGGTGATGGTTGTATCCGCCCATTGTGCTGTTGTTCAACACAACGGTCGTGATCGGGTGACCCGACCGTACTGCGGTCTCGATGTCCAGGCCAGACATTCCGAAAGCTGCGTCGCCCATGATGTTCATGCAGAACTTGGACGGATCAGCGATCTTGGCGCCGATCATCAGGGGGATGCCGTACCCGAGGTGGGTGGTCTTGCCCCAGCCGATATAGCCGAACGGAACGGTTGCCGTGTAAAACGGCATAACCTCGTCACGCGGGTGGCCGGCGTCGTGGGTCGCCACGGTGTTCTTGTGGTCCACGACTGCGTTGATTTCGGCGACAACCCGGTACGGGTTCATCGGGGTGCCTGCGGTCGCCAGTTTCGGCGTCCACTCGGCTTTCCACTCCGCCCACACGGCGGATACTCGGTCTGCGGTGGCGGTGTCGCCCCTGCGGCCATTGTCGCCGATAGAAGCCTTGACCTCTTCGATCATGGCCTGCAGCACCAACTTGGCGTCGCCGACAATGCCGAGGTCGATTGCGTAGTCCTTGTTGATGTCTTCGTCCGAGATCACTGCCTGGATCAGAAACTTACCGTCCGGAATCTCAAGACCAAAATTGGTACGGGTGAGGCCTGAGCCGATGCAAAACATCGTGTCCGAGTCGCCGAGCCACTTCCAGACGGGCTTCGGTGCGGTCCGATTGGACGATCCCAGTGCCAGCGGGTGGTTGTCCGGGAAGGCACTCTTGGCCTGCATGGTGGTCATGACCGGGATCTGCGTTAGCTCTGCGAGCTCCATCAGTTCTTCGGTCGCACCTGCGTAGAGCACGCCCTGCCCTGCCCAGATGGCCGGGTTGGAAGCGGAAAGAAGCTGCTTGACTGCGTCCTTGATGTCGGACTGGTTCGGCGCCGTCTTGATGCTCGATGTGGGCTTGTAGCCCATGTACTCTTCCGGCACTTCCTGGCCGAGCACATCGCCGTTCAGCTGAAGTAGGGTCGGGCCTGGTCGGCCGTTGCGGGCGACGTGGAATACACGTCGGACCTGCTGAGAAGTTCGCTCGATGCGGTTCACGTCCAACGCCAGTTTCGTGATGTGCTCGTAGTTCTCCGGGGCGGAGAAACCCGGGAACACGTCCTCACTAAAGGTGCCGTGACCACCTGGCATGTAGACGAGCGGGACGGCGTCACCGAATGCTTGCGCTATTCCGGCGAACGAGTTCTCGACGCCGGGACCACCTTGGGATGCGAATACGCCGATCTTGCCTTTTGAGGCGAGCTGGCGGCTGTAGCCGTCAGCCGCCTGAATTCCGCCGCGTTCCTGTCGGAAAACGATCGGCCGGATGCCTGCCTTGGCAACCGCCTCGATAAGCGGGTTAGCCGGGAAGCATGCCATCCATTCGACGCCTTCTTTTTTCATGCATTGGGCTACAAAGTCGAAGCCGTTCATCGCTGGAAGACCCTCCGTCCTCAGACGTGTAGTGCGTTCTAGTCAGTCACATACCGGGAACCGTGTTGCCGTCGGCCGGTACGAGATCGTCGATTCTCGTTGCGCCATCTCGGTAATCCCCGTGCTAGTTGGGCTGGCGCATTGTACCGCCGTAGGGTTGACCGCGCCGGCGGCGTTTCTCTCGGTGCGGCAGCATTAACCAAATTTTTCATGCCACGGTAGCGTTAAGATGTCAGTCCGAGCGGAATATCAAACGTTGGCCTGATCATTTGTTTCAGGACATCAACGCCGTATTGACGGATGCTCAGATGAATTCAGGGGTGGACGTAATCGAAGCGACGCTGGAACTGGAAGACGGCTCTACTCTCTCCTACGAGGAGTGGGGCGAATCGACCGACCGGCCTGTAGTGTTGCTGAACCCTCCAAACGTTGAGCCCGGACCATTGCGCAAGCTCGCTGAAAAACTCTCTTCAGACTTCTTTGTCGAGCTGGTTCCACTCCCCGGCGACAAACGCGGCGGCGACTGGACAACGGCGGCGCTCGATAAAGCTCGTGCGCCCGCCCTCGTCGTAGGCTACGGTCAGTCATGCCGGGCCGCGTTTGTTTCGACACGCCTTCGGACGGTGAGGGCCCTCGCCGTTATAGACGCCAGCCTGCCACATCCAGATACGGATACTCCCGGCGTCTCCACGTTGATCATCCGCGGGCGGCAGGCAGAGCGGTTCACCCACGAGGCCGCGGTGTCGTTGATGAACCGAGTCCCAGATTCAAGGCTGTACGAACTTGAAGACTGCGCCGACGATCCGGCGGTCGAAGCTCCAGACGCGCTTGAGACGACGATCCGGTGGTTTATGGACCACCTCCCGGAAGACGGCCCGGTCGAGTTTCCGGAAACGAACCCGGGCGATTCGCTGAACATTTCAGGCAGCTAAGAGACTGGCTACACGGTTATCGGCCAGATATCGCGGTTGCTGGTAGAGTCGTACTACGCTAACTTTTTGGCACGAACAACCCGGCGACCGGAACCACTCGACTTAACGATACCGAGGGAGCGACTTGCATGGTCACCTCAGCGGCCATCATCGAGCTAGACGCCGCCATAGAGGCGCGCGACGGCGTGACGCTTTACGCCGATATCTATCGCCCGAATGTCGATGGCGAGTGTCCGGTCATACTCCAGCGAACCCCCTACAACAAGAGAGCCGCGCCCGCAGTGAACGTGCTCATGGCGGTTGAGCGGGGTTATGCGGTCGTCCTGCAGGACGTCCGCGGGCGGTTCCAGTCAGAAGGCACCTTCGATACCTTCGTCAACGAAGCACACGACGGATACGACACGGTCGAGTGGATCGCTGATCAGTCCTGGTGCAACGGCAAGGTAGGGATGGTCGGCGGGTCGTACGTGGGCGCGACCCAGTGGCTCGCCGCCTCCGCAAAGCCTCCACACCTGACTGCAATCTTCCCGCGTATCACCGCTTCCGACTACCACGAGGGCTGGACCTATCAGGGCGGCGTGTTCCAGCTTGGATTTAACGTGTCGTGGGGCATCAGGCTCGCGGCAGATAGCGCCGATCACCTCGGCGCGGACCTGGGCCTCTCGGACGACCGAATCGCCGAGCTGGCACAGACTGTTGACGATGTAGAAAGCGCGTTCTGGACACTTCCCCTGGATCAGCAGGAGTACATGAGCGCCCAGACCTCGCCCTACTTCTTCGACTGGCTGAACCACCCGGCGGACGACGGTTTCTGGTCCCGGATACGTATCGAGGACAAACACAGCGACATCCAGACCCCGGCGTACAACCTGGGCGGCTGGTACGACATCTTCCTGATGGGAACACTGCGCAACTACGTCAACATGCGCGAGAACGGCGGTTCCAGAGAAGCGGTCGATGGCCAGAAGTTAATTATCGGGCCGTGGAGCCACTCGACAATCGGCCAGAACGTGGTCGGAGACGAAGACTTCAAACACCAGGCCACGGCGGCCGGTCTAAACCTGGACCAACTGACGTTGCGCTGGTACGACCACTGGCTGAAGGGCGAAGCCAACGGCATAGCAGACGAGCCGCCGGTGAAGATTTTCGTGATGGGCGAGAACGTGTGGCGGGACGAGGATGAGTGGCCGTTGCCACGCGCACAAAGGACCCGATACTACCTGCACAGCAACGGCCGCGCCCACTCCCCAAGCGAGCAAGGTATTTTGTCGGTTGAAGCCCCGGAAAACGAACGCCCGGACGTGTATCTGTACGACCCCCAGGCGCCGGTGATGACTCTTGGCGGTCCCTTGTGCTGTGGCGGAGGCCCACTCCCGGACGGGCCGAAAAACCACGCAGCGAAAGAGGAACGAGCGGACATCCTTGTCTACTCAACGCCTGAGCTGGAGTCGGACGTGGAGGTCACGGGGCCGGTGACCGTATCGCTCTGGGCGTCTACATCTGCCGCAGACACGGATTTTACCGGAATGCTGCTAGATGTTCGTCCGTGCGGTTGCGCAGTCAACCTCACAGACGGAATTGTACGTGCCCGTTACCAGGACTCTCGCAAGCGCCCGCATCACATAGAACCCAACCTTCCAAAGCGGTTCGATATCGACCTGGTGGCGACGAGTAACCTGTTTAAAAAAGGGCACCGCATCCGGCTGGAGATATCGTCGTCCAACTTCCCACGCTTCGCCCGTAATCTGAATACCGGCCTGTGGGCGGATAGCGACCAGATAACGGTTGCGACGAACACCGTGTTCCACGACTCTAATCACGAGAGCTATGTGGAGTTGGACATCATCCCCAGATAACGACAAGCCAGATAACTCTGGGCTTTATTTAGAACGGCAGGAATGCCCTATTTAGAGCTCCGGTCGCGCTGCGATCGCACTCGTCATTTTACCGTCCGAAATGACATGGTCCTGGTTCTTCACGAACTCATCGGTCTAGGCGTACGCTTTTCGTCTGAATGAGCGAATCCCTGGACGAATCTAAGCAACAGCACGCGGAACCGGCCGCGGATTCGCGCGCCTCAAATGAGGCCACATCTCAGATCGCGTCAGTGGCCTCTCTCACGCCGCAACGGCGTGGAGGCATTCTCGACGCATTTCAGGTCCGTAGCTTCCGGTTCCAGTGGCCGTCCGACGGGTTGACGATCTGGGCCTTCGAGATGGAGACGCTGGTCCTCGGCTGGTACATCCTGACCGCCACGGACTCGCCGGCGCTTGTCGGGTTGATCGGCACGCTGCGGTTCGGCGGCACACTCTTCGGTCCAATATACGGTGCGCTCACCGACAAGTTCAATCGCCGGATAATGCTGATAACGGACCGAGCGGTGCTGGCCGTGATCGCTCTCGGGTTCGCGGTGCTGGCGTTGTCCGGCACACTTCAGCCGTGGCACGCTTTTGTGTTCGCCTTCCTGACCGGGATCGTCCGAAATCTCGACAACGTCGTGAGACAGGCCCTCCTCGCCGACGTGATGCCGGCGCGGTCCCTATCCAACGCCCTTGCGCTCAGTCGTGGCGTGATGGACATCTCCCGCATCATCGGCGCTCTGCTCGGGGGCGCCCTGTTGAGCGCGCTTGGAATCGGAGAGGCGTACGTCGCCGTCGTACTGTTGTACGCCGGTAGCAGCCTGATATCAGTTGGCATCGTCCTTAAATCACAGACCGTGAAGATGGACGATTCAGGCTGGCTGCCCAATCTGAAGGACGGCTTCAGTTACATGCGGCGTGACCAGGCCATCCTCGGGCCGCTCGTACTCGCGTTTCTCGTGAATTTAACGTTGTTCCCGGCGGTTAACGGCCTCATGCCGGTGGTGGCACGGGAGATTTACGACAAGGGCCCGAACGGGCTTGCGGTGATGCAGATGGCACCGGGCATCGGGGCGCTGATCGGATCGGTCTGGCTGGCGGCGCATGCGCAAACTGCAGCCCCGATGCGACGGATGATGATCGGAATTGTGCTCTGGCACCTGAGCATGCTGGCGTTCGCCTTGATGGGCTTGTGGCTTGCCGCGCTCGTAACTCTTGTCGTGTACGGAACGACGCAAAGCCTGGCGATGATCTCGATGTCTACGACGTTGCTGCACGCCTCGCCAGCGGAGTACCGGGGACGGGTGATGGGGATCCGCTCGCTTGCGGTTTACGGGTTGCCGATGGGGCTGCTCATCAGCGGTGTGATCGCAGAGTGGCTGGGCATCCGTACGGCACTTGCGATCAATTCGATCGTGGGTCTGGGCGGCACGACGTTGGCGGCCGTCGTGTGGCGCGGGTTGTGGGCGAAATAAACGGCCCCTATGACATCAACGCGTAGGGCAGGCAGCGGCCTGTCCAGGGCGGCCCTTACGATTTGCTCGGTGATTACACGCCCTCACGAGGCCAGCGCCGCTCTCCCTTATCACCACGCCGCAGCAGCACCTCGATCTGACTACGGTTCCCCAACTCTCTGCGAATCCTAGCGCCATTCCCGAGCAGTCGGGAATCCAGTGCGTCGGGACCGGGATCACACTGGCCTGACAGTAATCACGACGTTTCCTGGATCCTGACCCGCGTGGGAGTGACGTGTTTACGCAAAAAAACGCTAACGCCCTAATCGTCTTCCAGCGTTGAGATGTCGCCTTCTGGAAGGCCCAGTTCTCGCGCCTTCAATAGCCGGCGCATGATCTTGCCCGAGCGCGTTTTTGGCAACGAGTCGATGAACTCCATCTGGCGTGGCGCAACGGCTGCAGACAGTTTGGTTCGGACGAAGCGCATGATGTCACGTCGTAGAGCATCTGTCTGTTCAACCCCTGGCCGGGTCGCCACGAATGCCTTCACGACCTCCATCGCGATGTCGTCCGGCACGCCGATCACCCCGGCCTCGACGACGTCCGGATGCTCAATAAGAGCGCTCTCCACCTCAAATGGTCCAACCAGGTGTCCGGCGGTGTTGATCACATCGTCGGATCGACCCTGAAACCAGAAGTAGCCGTCCTCGTCCATCTGCGCCTGGTCGCCGGTGATGTACCAGCCTTTCTTGTACTTGGAGTTGTACATCTCTGAGTTGTTCCAGTAAGCATGAAACTGGGAGGGCCAGCCGGGCTTGACTGCGAGGAGGCCGTCTTCTCCGGCCGGTAGCAGGTTGTACTCGGCGTCCAAGATGCCCATCTCGATGCCGGGGATTGGTTTGCCCATCGAGCCGGGGCGTACCTCCATCGACGCGTAGTTGGCGCACATGATTGCGCCCGTCTCGGTCTGCCACCAGTTGTCGTGGATGGCCTGGTTGAACATCTCATTGCCCCAGACGACCGCCTCCGGGTTGAGCGGCTCTCCGACCGATGCGATGAAGCGCAACGACGATAGATCGTGGTTCTTGACCGGTTCCTCTCCGGCACGCATCAGCATGCGGATGGCGGTAGGTGCGGTGTACCAGACGGTGACCTTGTACTTGTCGATAGTGTCGTACCAGTTATTGGCGCTGAACCCGCCTTCATAAATCAAGTTCGTCACACCGTTCGTCCACGGCGCCATCATCCCGTACGAAGTTCCGGTGACCCAACCAGGGTCTGCGGTGCAGAAGTAGATGTCGTCAAAATGCAGATCAAGCGCCCACTTGCCGGTGGCATACTGCTGTACGGCAGCCAGGTGGCGGTGCACCGCCCCCTTTGGCTTTCCTGTAGTGCCGGAGGTGTAGTGCATGATCGAGTAGTCGTACATCGACGTGGAGACGATCCCGAAGTCATCCGATGCATCCAACATCAGCTCTTCGTACGATAGGTCGCTGTCGGCCAGGTCGTCGCTCGATCGACGGTCCTTGTTGACGACGATGATGTGTTTGATGTCCGGGCACTCCGGGAGGATTCCGGCGACCTTCTCACGCAGTTCCGGTTGGGTCAGAAAGATCAATGCGCCGGAGTCTTGCAGCCGGTCGCGGACCGGCTCGGGGCCAAATGCCGAGAACAGCGGGCCGACGACGCCGCCGGCTTTGAGCGTTCCGAAGAACGCGAAGTAGAGCTCCGGAAGCCGGTCCATGAAGATAAAAACTCGGTCGCCACGTCCCAATCCTAGGTCCGTCACGACGTTTGCCCACCGATTTGTCTGGGCCCTCATCTCTGAGAAAGTGTAGATCTCTTCCTCGCCGTTTTTGCCGGCCCAGATCATCGCCACCTTGTCGCCGTGACCGTGCTCTACGTGCCGATCGATCGCCTCGTACGCCTTGTTCAGGCCGCCGTCCGGCAGCCAGTCCAGTTCCGAGTACATGTCGGTCCACTCAAAGCCCTTGGCTACTTCGTCCCGGTCGACCAAATTCGGCATGACCGACATCTCTGAGATCGGAGCCTTGGAAATGGGGTCGAACGGCACTGTGAGCCTCCGGCTGCGGTGGGGGGTCGAATCAGACCCCGTGGATTTGAATGTTCTGGCGGGCTATGAGGATACCGGACGATGGAGCCCCCGGCAAAAGGATTCCCGCGTTGACCCGCCTCATGCGCCGATACATAATCGGGCCTTCAGCGTCATCACATAGCGCGCCGGCCGATCTACTGGAGCGGCCAAACCGTGCGAATTGCCAGATTCACCAACCACAGAGGAGCCATTCAGACTTGTCTGACGAGAAACCCATCCTGCTCGAACACGACGGCTCAGTCGCCATCGTAACGCTCAACCGACCGCACGCCATGAACGCCCTTAGTCGCCAGCTTTTCACCGAGCTGTACGCCACGATGGACAAACTTGACGAAGAAGACGAGACATCGGTAATCGTCGTCACGGGAGCGGGCGATCGCGCTTTTTCGGCCGGAGCGGACATCAAAGAGATGGCCCGGCTTGCGGAACAGGACGTTCCCCCGCCCTCCAGCAACTTCTCCGAACATTCATGGCGCTTCGCCACCGGCCGAAAGCCGCGTATCGGCGCGCTAAACGGCCTCTGCTACGGCGGCGGCGGCGTGCTTTCGACATCATTCGACATCCGGGTCGGCTGCGATAAGACCCGTTTCCGATTCCTAGCGGTCACCTACGGACGTATCAACAATAGTTGGCTTCTGCCGACGATCGTTGGGTTGCCGATGGCCCGCGAGTACCTGCTCACGGGTCGTGTGGTCGAGCCGGACGAGGCATTGGCTGCCGGACTCTTGAACCATCTTGTCCCGCAGGACCAAGTGCTTACAAAAGCCCTAGAGATCGCCCAGGACATCGCAAAGAACGACCAGCGCATGGTGCAGGGCGCCAAACGCCTTATCGACGGCAACATAGGCCGAAGCTGGCGGGCGCAGTTCGAGGAAGAGCTCAACGAACAGAAAGAGAAACTGGCCCCGACCCCGGTACTTGAAGGCTTTGCATCCTTCATCGACCGCAAGGGCACGGGCTAAGGTTTTGCGCCGAATGTATGAGCGGCGCACTCACGATCTGAATCTAAAGGCAGGGCCACGCCGCACCCGAACGGACAGCCCTCTGGAGGGAAATCGATGACCAACGGCAACGAAACTCAGGCAAAAGGCGCGCTGGACGGCGTTCGAGTACTCGATCTGGGCCGCTATCAGGCGGGCCCACGTTGCGGACTGATGTTCGCCCGACTTGGCGCCGATGTGATCAAAGTAGAAGCCATCAAAGGCGATGAGAGTCGCTCCAACGGCCCGAAAGTCCGCGGCCAGTCCGCCTACTGGGTTCAGTACAACTCCGGTAAACGAAGTCTCTCGATAAACCTCCGGACCGAAGAGGGCAAAGAGGTCCTCCGTGATCTCGTCAAGGTCTCCGATGTCCTGATCCAGAACTTCCGACCCGGAACCATCGCAAAGATGGGGTTCGGGTACGAGGACCTGAAAAAGCTGAACAAACAGATTGTGATGGTCAACGTATCGGCGTACGGCCAGTACGGCCCTTTCAGGGACCGCGTCGGATTCGACACCATCGGCCAAGCGATGAGCGGGCTGATGTCCCTTACCGGTCCGCCAGAGGGCGACCCGACGGTCCAACCGTTCCCGTTGATCGACCGAATCACGTCTTTGCACGCGACCATCGGCGCACTTGGAGCGCTGTACGAGAGACAATTCTCCGGCGAAGGACAGGCGATAGATGTCTGTCTCGCGGACACCGGGTTCACCACGTGTGAAATCCCGCTCACTGCGTTCCTCGGAGCCGGGATCGTCCCGGAACGCCAGGGCAACGGCGATGGCGTGACGAACTCTTACAAAACCACCGACGGACACGTGTATCTGGCCGGCGCGTCGAGCGATAACATCTTCCCCCGGCTGGCGGACACCGTCGGCCACCCGGAGTGGAAAGAGGACCCGCGCTGGCAAGACCGGACCGGACGCGCCGAGGAAAGTGGAGAAATTGAGGCGGCGCTGATCGCTTGGTTCGGAGAGCGATCCATGGATGAAGCCGAAAAGACGCTCAATGCTGCATCCATACCGTGCGCTCCCGTAAACGACATTCCGCGCGCCGCCATGAGCGAGCATCTCAAGGAACGTGAGGTGCTCGTAGAGGTTGACGACCCGGTCGCAGGCAAAATCCACGTCACCGGTAAGATCGTGAAGTTCAGCCGGAGTGACGTGCCGGTCGGCTCAACACCTACCATCGGTCAGCACAACGAAGAGATCATGGGCGACCTGCTTGGCATGAGCGGTGAGAAGATCTCCGAGCTTCGCGCGGCCGGCGTTATCGGCTAACTCTAACCACGGTTGAGATTAATACCGGAGACGGTGGATCCGCCGTCCCGGTATTAATCTCCGGTTCGCTTTGTTGGCGCTCGCTCAGGGAAAGGACGACCGTAGATAGTCCTACGCTCGTCTCATTCGTTCGACGAATCGGCCTTCTGCCCGTTGTGCCAGAAGCGGCCCCGGGTCTATGATCGTTATTCGTCTCCCGTCGGACAACCCGTTTAACGAGTTCGTGACCCGACAATTGAGTCGCAGCATCCAGGTGATAGACCGCGCTCCGGACCTTCCGCCGCCGGGTCACACCTGATTCAGCCTTCCTTGAGGACCACGAGTTCAGGAGGCATGGAGGACAATATGAAAGTCATTTTCTTGCAGGATGTCCTGCCGAACTCTCGCGCGGGCGACATCAAGGATGTGAAGAACGGTTACGCCCGGAACTTCCTCCTGCCCCGTGAACTTGCCACGATGGCAACGGCGGGCGAGTTGAAAAGGGTCGAGAGCCTGAGACGAGACGCCGAAGTCCGCCGTGTGAAAGAAGCGGAAGAATGGCGAGAAGTCGCTTCGAAGCTCGCAGAAGTACCTGTCGAGATTCTCGTTCGCTCGGGACCCAGAGGCCGACTTTACGGGTCAGTCACGAGCACCATGCTGGCCCAGAAACTGACCGAGATTTCAAATGTGGCCGTCGACCGGCGTGGAATTCGCTTTGAGACCCCGGTCCGTATGCTTGGCGAATACCTCGTTCCGATCCACTACTTTGAAGGCGTAGATGGCCAGGTCGTTTTGAACGTCATATCCGTTGACGGCGGCGCAGAGGCGGCGGCAATGGAAGCAGCTATGGTTGAGGGTGTGGGCGGCGATGGCACCGGCGAAATGTCGCTGCTTGAAGAATTTGAGTCACGCCGGATTGCACGCGAGGCCAAGGAACGCGGCGAAGAAGACGATGACGATTCCGGAGACGACGCGGAGAGCACCAAAGAGGAATAACGCAAATTGCAGGCGGACAGGCTTCCCCCCCACGACATAGAGTCTGAAGAGGCCGTAATCGGCTCCTTACTAGTAGACAATGAAGCGTTGACACGAGTGACATCGTTCCTCGACCCGGACGACTTCTATCGAGAGCGGAATCGCTGGTGTTACGAAGCCTGTTTTGATCTGTTCCAACGCCAGGAGGCGATCGACCAGATCTCGGTGGCTCACGAACTTGAGCGCACCGACAGGCTGGCCGATGTGGGCGGTACCGCGTACCTCGGCCACCTTGTCGAGATCCTGCCGACCTCGCGACACGTTGAGTACTACGGCCGGATCGTCCAGCGCACGTCGACCATGCGCAAGCTCATCCGCGCCGCGTCAGATATTTCAGAGATCGGCTACGCGGAGGACGCGGACGTCGACGCGGCGTTAAGCCGTGCAGAAGACGCCCTGTTCCAGATCCGGGCCAGCGCCCCGACCCGGGACTTTGTGCCGCTGAGTGAATCGCTTGACCCGTTCCTTGAGCAGACATCGCCGGTAACAGATCTAGATGGCATCGAAGGCCGACCCGTCGGGACTGGCTTTAAAGACCTCGATCGTCTTCTTGGTGGAATGAGCCGGTCTGACATGATCGTGCTCGCCGCCCGGCCCAGTGTTGGTAAGAGCATGCTCGGGTTGAACATCGCCCGGAACTCCGCAGCCGGAATTGGGATTGGTTCAGGCGCAACGGTCGGCATCTTCTCGCTCGAGATGGGCAAGGAACAGATTGCCCTGAGGCTCCTTTCCGCTGAAGCACGCGTAAACATGCATAGCCTGCGTATGCGACTCCTGAGTGATGCGGAACAGGCGCAGGTGGTGGACTCCGTCGGTGTGCTATCTGACCTTTCGATCTACATAGACGACACCCCCATCCAGTCCGTCGCGGAGATGCGCTCCAAGGCGCGTCGCCTACAGATGGAGCACGGATTGGACTTCGTAGTTATCGACTATATGCAGCTAATCAGGGGCAACAGTCGGCGCAGCGAAAACAACCGGGCGCAAGAGGTCAGTGAGATATCTCGATCCATCAAGGGCATGGCGCGGGACCTGCACGTGCCTGTGCTCGCACTGTCCCAGTTGAGTCGTGCGATTGAGCACCGCCAGTCACACCGTCCGATGCTGTCCGACCTGCGTGAAAGTGGGTCTATCGAGCAAGATGCGGACGTCGTGATCTTCATCCATCGCGAAGAAAAGTTCACCACTGAAGATGAATGGGTGCGTGAAAATCCTGGACTTATCTACCCACGGGGTCTGGCGGAACTGGTTGTTGCCAAGCATCGCAACGGGCCAACCGGAAGCGTAGAACTTGCAGTAAGGGACGAATGGGGCAGCTTCCAGGACGACTCCAGGCGGCTCGCCGACTCCCGGACGTAGTCCCTGATGAGCGATACCCAACATCGAGCTGGAAGTGGAAATTCGCGTAAGAGATCGCCAGGATTCCCCGCCGGATACAAGTCCACCCCCGTCCCGAATCCCCTGCTGTCCAGCCTGCTAGAAGATATCAACGATCTCGACGAGTTAAAGGTGACGCTCAGGACGATCTGGTTGCTGCACCAACGCCGGTTATTTCCGGCCTCGATCCGTGCCGAAGACCTGCTCTCAGACCGCACAACGGCGGCAATGCTCCATGCATCCGGAGCGCAACTTGAAGAACGAGTGTCAAAAGGACTGGAAAAAGCGACACGCCGTGGTACGCTGCTGGCAGTCCAGGGCGACGCTGGCGAGATGCTCTTTTTTCTGAATTCGGACGCCGTCGTAAGGGCCGTTGATTCGTCGTTTCCAGGGTGGAATAGGGATACTCCCTCCGGCACCGGTGAGACGTACCCGGCGCCCACGGATACAGGCCCACAGCCATCAGTGTTCGCTGATTACGAGCACAACATCGGAACGTTGACACCGGCGGTGGCCGACACGTTGCGCGACGCCCTGGACACTTACCCGGAACAATGGATCCGTGAAGCCATAACCACGGCTGCGCGGGCCAACGCCAGAAGCTGGAACTATGTGGCCGCCGTCCTCAGAGGATGGGCGGATGAAGGCAGGCAAAATGGAAAGCCTGGATCGGATCCTGACCAGACTCGCTCAGACGAGTACCTCGAACGTTACCTCGCTGCCCAGCGCGCCAGGGGCAACCGCTGACGGACAGCCCCGATGCGATATCTGCGACGACGTGCGCTGGATCCGCGTCGGGGAGCCTATGGGCAGTCCCGGATTCGGCAAGATGGCGCCGTGTGAATGCCAGGAACAAAGCTGGAACGATCGCCAGGGCGAACGGCTGAAACGATACGCGAACCTGGGGCCGCTTGAACGGTTAAGGTTCGACACCGCCCTCCCACAGGGGCGCGACGGTTTTGCTGACCCAACGACGTACGGCCCCGCGCTAGAGGCTGCAAGGGCTTATTCGGAAAACCCGGAGGGCTGGCTGATCATCCTCGGTCCGTCCGGCTCAGGCAAGACGCACCTCGCCGCCGCCGTCGCAAACCGATGCGTTGAAGACGGAAAGCCCGTATTTTTCATATCCGCGCCCCAACTGCTTGACCAATTGCGCCCCTCTAATTTTCCGAGTGGAGAAACAGGCGATTGGTCGGAACATGAAGGGTTATTCCAGCAGGTCATGAACGCACCGTTGCTGATACTCGATGATCTTGGCGCCGGAAACATGACCGCCTGGGCCGAAGAAAAAATGGACCAGATTCTGACGAGCCGGTACAACTCTCGTCGCCCTACCGTCGTGACTTCCGGTATGGAACGCGGATCACTTAGCGGCCGTATGCGCACGCGCCTCCTTGACCCAGAACTATCAACCGTGCGCGAAATCACAGCGCCTTCAAGCAGCCTGAAATCCCCCGTAAGCAACATCCCGGCGCGGATGCTTGAATCGATGACCTTTGATTCTTTCGATCCCAAAGGCGGAGCCGGGGCGACACGCACACAACAAGCGGTCTTAAAAGATGCGCTTGGCACGGCAAAGGCTTTCGCTCAACATCCGGACCGCTGGCTGTACCTTGCCGGCCCGACCGGCGCAGGCAAAACACATCTTGCGATCGCCATTGCCGGTTTACGAATATCCCTCAGGCTCCCCGTAACCTTCGCGATCGTGCCCGATCTACTGGACGATTTCAGACAGGCGTTTAACCCGGCTAGCCGCGTCAGTTACGACAAATTATTTGAGCAGATAAGAAACTCCGAGCTACTGATCCTGGACGACCTGGGCGCTCACAGCTCCACGGCGTGGGCAGAGGAAAAGCTGTATCAGATCATCGTTCATCGCTACAACTCGGCTCTTCCCACCGTAATCACTAGTCAGGTGAAACTCACAGACCCGGATCAGGACGATGGAGACCCGAGAGGAGCCTCGTTCTCGACTTCGATCATGTCCCGACTACGTGACGGTTTAATGGTGAGCGAGCGGTATATAGAGGCCCCGGACTACAGAAACCGTGGCGCAGCGCGGCCTCGGACAAGACGCTCTCCCGGAACTCGGGGGCGGGGGCGGGGTTAATTGTGTTCGGGCACGCCCGAACACAAATACCCGTTACGCGACGGGTGTGTGTTCTGCAGGATATCTTCCGGCGATGAGCCAGCCAGATACATGGCTCCGGGCGGGATCGAATCAGAAATCCGTTCAGAAATGGATGCCGACGGACCGCTTGCTTTTCGAAATCGCCTGACCTGGCTGAGAATGATGGCCCTTGTAATTCCGCCGGGACACCCCTCACAGGAACATTTCTGGGGAGATCGGGAGCTATACATCCCGTTAATCCCATACGCCCTCTCGCTCGGGCGCGAGATGACGATCGATAACGTCCCCGATGACGTCACCCCTGAAGGTTTCCGTGCCATCTCCAATTTCGGGCGCATCGCTCACCAGAGCCAGGACCACGCACACGTTCATGTAATATCCCGGCCAGACTACGAGCCCATGCCTAAAGCCGTAGAAGGCGCCGCGCCACTGGACACCTCGAGCGGAGACGTGATCGTCGAGCCCGCAGAGGTCCTAAGCGCCCCTTGGAGCGTGCGATTGACGCTATCCGATACGGCGACCCAGGAACAGATGTGGGCGGATGAACGGATTGCTGATCTAGTGGACGCCGCAGTGCTACTTGCGGAAGACGAATCGCCGGAAGGTTTTAGATTTGCCGCCGAGTTCCTGCCAGAACAAGGGATGGGGCCCGCGGGCCTGTACATCCTCGGCGGCGGTCAGCTGGACCTATACGCGTAACACCAGAGGTCCTGAATTGATGATGGATTCCCCCGTGTAAACGACCGCGCATCGGTGACCCACTAGCGTTCCATTATTCGCCGTTCGGGAACGAAACCAGCACTCACCTGCGTTCTAAGCCATAGATGGGTGTTGACGCACAGGTTGAATACCGTAGTATCGAGCATCAGTCTTTCTTTATATCGTTCCAGTGGTGGTCGTTGATCGATTTACGTGGAAACTCACGCGCCGACCCCGACTAACGGAACTTGTTTTGGTGAAGTACAACGAACCCTGAGGAGGAGACGTTGGCAAATATTTCGATTAAGAGGCACTGGATCTTCCTCGCCTCGTTAAGCCTGCTCCTTGTAGCAGCTCTTGCTTGCGGAGATGATAGTGGGGGTGGAGCGTCTGGACGGAGTGGTGGCGACCAGGAGGCCTTCCGGACATTCAGCGGGGTGAGCGACAACGCCACAGCTACCGCAGAGGCCGCAAGCGCCGCCGCTGCAACTGCTGCTCCCGCAGCAGCAGCAGCAGCAACCGCCGCTCCCGCA
>JAPYSM010000179.1 GCA_029936485.1 Dehalococcoidia bacterium | reverse complement strand
GGTTGAGGGCGAGGCCCTCAACCTCCGTCTTTAACGTTCCTGGTATTGATGTTCTGGGTAGGTCAAGAAACTTTATATCTGCGGCAAGGGAGTCCCATGGGCATCCAGAATCCTCGCCTCGATTAAAGCTTCCCGGATCTCCGCTGTCTGAGCGTCCGTCATTGGAAGGTTTGGAAGCCTGGGAACCGTGCCTTCGTATCCGAGTAAGTTCAGGCCTGTCTTCTGGACGCCTACTCCCCATGCCATGCCGAGGTAATCCATGTGGTTGATTCGATCTTGGATTTCCCTGGCCTCGGCGTATCGGTGATCAAGGCAGGCCTGGATGATGTCACGTGCGATATGCGGCCCCCAGTTTCCGAACAAGAGGCAGGCTCCTACGGCGCCGATGATGCCCCCCGGCATCAGCAACGTCCCGTTACAGGTCCAGAATTTCACGGCATCGTTTACGAACGACGACATACGGCACTCGTACCTGTAGTTCAGGGACATGATGTACGCGAACACGTTGTCGAACGCCGTGATGTCTGCGAGCTCGTCCGAGGTCACGTCGACGCCCATCGCTGTTTTCGGCTGGTGGATGACGATCACCGGTACCGGGCTGCCCGTTGTTACCTGTTCGAAATAATCCTGAACTGGCGCCTTGCCGCCGCCATCTCCCACCCGCGGAGGAATTCGCACCCGTACGATGTCAGCTCCGGCCTCTGCGTACAGGTTCGCCAGTCGGACGGCCTCCGTCGGTGAAAGAGTATCTATGCCTGCGATGACGAACTTCCGTCCTGCTTGTGCATCGACTACGGTCTTGATGGAAGAAACCTTTTCGGGTTCGCCCATATGGAACTCTTCGCCGCCGTAACTGCCAACAACGAATCCCGAAAGAGCGGTACCGCAAAACTTGTCAATATTGCGGGCGAGGGCATCCAGATCCAGCGACTCGTCGTCCCGAAACGGCATGTTTGTCGGGGCGACGATGATCGGGTCAGTTGTCGGAACGGGCATATGCAATCCCTGGCGATTGATCAATCGGATGGAGTTCGAGTGCCTAACACTAACGGAGTCTGCCCGGCGGGAAATCAGAGGTGTGACGAGATTGTGCGTCCGGGCTGAGGTCTCCTCACTGATGTTACAGGTGGAGGTGTAAGAGGCAGGGCAGGCGTCTGACTACGTTAGGATCAACGTCGCACTATAGTAGTTATGTCAATTACGAAATATTACTTCCGATAAGTATCCAATCCTCATCCGATCACCTCGCAATCCTAACGGCACAATCTGAGGAGCTACTGAAACACTCCTTCCCCCCCCCAATCATCCTGCCCGCCTGAACCCGGATGCGCCGCGGTTTCGTATCGTCATGTGTAAACATCGCATCCAACGGGCGTGCACTGAGCGCTATCACTTACCTCGCCACGGCGTCATCGTGCTACGCTCGAATGAATCGTCGTCGATCGAATGGTCGTCGGCCTTTTTGTTTCAGCCCGGCATTGCAATTAAGTCAGCGTGCCGAATTGATTGGGCCAAAGGTAAAATTGCACTTCATGTTGAAGAGTCTCAAGCGCTGGAGTCCACTCATTATCGGCGCGTTTATGGTGCTCGCTGTGGCGTGTGGCGGCGGCGAAGGCGAGGCCGTCACGCCATTTTTTGAAGAAGACCTGCCGGGACGAGACCGACTGATAGCGACGGCAAGTCCATTGCCGGTACTCGATAGCCCGGGAGACATTCCAGAAGGGCTGGAGCCCGTCTGGGAGACGTTCGCGATGCTCGCTCGTGAATACGTTGAGCGGGAGAGCATCGACCCGGAAATTCTGGCACGTGGTGCTATTCGGGGCTTGCTTGATGCGTTGGACGATCCATACACCTCTTATGTGACGCCAGCGGGATTCGAGCGGCAAATGGAGTCGTTCCAGGGCGATTTTGAGGGTATAGGAGCTCAGATAGACAACACACCGGACGGCCAGCGAATCATTGTGGTCGCCCCGATTCCGGACACCCCGGCGGAACGCGCTGGAATCAAGTCCGGAGACATCATCATCGCCGTCGATGGCGATGATACCGAGGGTTGGAGCGTGATCGACGCTGTGAACAAAATTCGCGGCGAAGGGGGCACGCCGGTCGTGCTCACGATACAACGGCTTGGAGAGCTCGATCCCATAGAAGTGACTATCATCCGAGGCACGATTCCAACGGCGAGCGTATTCAGACGTGACCTGCACGATGGCGACGGCAACCCGGAGGACCCGCCTTATTCGATTATCAGGATCACACAGTTCACCGAGCGAACGCCTGAGGAGTTGCGAGCAGTCATCGAGGACATCAAGGACGTGGGTTCTGATGGGATCATCTTGGATGTGCGCTCCAACCCGGGCGGACTGCTGGAATCGACCGTAGACGTTGCTGCCGAGTTCTTGGACGGCGGAATGGTGACGTACGAGATCAACGGGCGCGGGGTTCGCAGGGACTGGCCAGCAGATCCGGGCGGTTCGGCTCTGGACATTCCACTTGTGGTACTCGTGGACGCGTTCAGTGCAAGCGGCAGTGAGGTGCTTGCAGCGGCGCTACAGGATCGTGGACGGGCCGCCATCATCGGGGCCCAGACCTTTGGCAAGGGCTCAGTGAACATCCTTCGGGACCTTGAAAAGGATGACGGAGGGGTCTACCTGACGATTGGACGGTGGTACACGCCAAACGGTGGCCTGATTGAAGGCGAGGGCGTGATCCCGGACGTGACGGTCGAGTTGCCGTTCAATGCCGAAGTGGACCTGCAACTTGAGGCTGCTATCGAGCAGCTCAACTTCCAGTTGTCGATTGTGCAGGTGGGGTAGAGATGCCCAGGCGAGTGGTTGGCCGGGAGCGAACGGCGGTGACGGATGTCGGTACGCGATACAAGACGATCGCGCAGAACCGGCGCGCCCGATTCAATTACGACATCGGGGAGCAGTTTGAGGCCGGGATTGTTCTCAGCGGGACGGAGATCAAATCTGTGCGTGAAGGGCGGGTCAACATCGCTGAGGCGTACGCCCGCGTTCGTGACGGTGAACTGTGGCTCATGAATGCGCATATCGCAGAGTTCAAGGGCGCGAGCCACTACTCAGAGCACGACACGCTGCGACCTCGAAAGCTTTTGATCCACAAGAAGGAATTGCGACGGCTGGAGCTGGAGCTCGGCCGGGAGCGCTCGACGCTAGTGCCACTTCGCTTGTATCTAAAAGATCATCATGCAAAGGTGGAGATCGCGGTCGCAAAAGGGCGTCGCCAGTACGATCGGCGCAACGCGATCAAGGAACGGGAGACCAAGCGCGACATGCAGCGGGCGATGAGGCTTCGGGACCGCTGACTGGGATCGTTAATCCGGACCGCCCTGCCCTGTTTGATTCAGCGTGAAAATGGTTAGGTCTGGCCAGATCACTGCGCAGTAGATGTGACTGACGGGTTACGTAAGGTATCCGGTTCGCGGTACGATTAGATGGTATCTGGGGACGCGTGGTTTCGACAGAGAGGCATCCGCCAGACTGCAAGCCGAGGGTGCCAACTTCCTCGATAATCCGCTGGCGCAACATTAAACGGCGAGAAACAACTCGCTATGGCCGCCTAGAAACGGCCACGTAGCCACGATTCTTCCCCCGAGGGGACCGATGGCTGCGACGCTTACTTGGGGTGCTGTCCGCCTGACGCCGATTGGTGCGGACCTAAGATCATCGGCTGGCCGCTGAAGTAGCCTGACGGAGAGCGAGATCAGCGGCGAGACAATAAATCGCCGACTAAGCTTGTAGACGTCGAAGCGAAACCCTAGCTGGACGGGGAGTTCGACTCTCCCCCGTCTCCACCAGACCTACATTGGCGAGCCGGTCGGCTTCGTTCACCGTAAGGAGGACGCAGGCTGATCGGCTCGTCCGCGTGATAGCGATTTCGAGAAGCTTGGCGAACGCCGGCTCCGGCTCGATGGCGCCGATGCACTTTGTTTCCATATCGATGAAGGCTCGCGCTATGAGTGGTCGGACGAGGCACTGTCGTTCCTCGTCCGTAGCCTCGTTCCAAATAGTTGGAAAGTCGTCAAGGAGTTTGGCGGCGTCTTCGATTGTGGGTGAATCGACCGGTTCAGCGATTCGAATCTGTGTGTCGATCTCTGCTAGACGCCGCTCGTAATCGTAGTCTGAGTACGCCCCGTCGCCAGAAACGTGTGCCTTAAGG
>JAPYSM010000178.1 GCA_029936485.1 Dehalococcoidia bacterium | reverse complement strand
ATGTTGAATACGTTGGTGATCCGAAGCACCTTCTCGTTAGTATTGCAAGACAGGGTTCGGGTGTTCCGGGAAACACCGGGCTACGGAAGCAAACCTGATCGGAGTTCACGAAGTATTGACTCGGTTGCCGTTATTCGTCCTCTGGGGATTCGCCCTGAGATCAAACTTGTATCCCTCTAAAATCCGTCTGGACGCCAGCGCACGTGCCCTCGTCCCGCGGATTTCTGGACGTGTTTTGGATGTCGGCGCCGGCAGTCAACCATATCGTCGGTACCTGGGTGAAGGAACCGAGTACGTCTCAATGGATATCTCGGAAGGGAGTGGCGCAGATATTATCGGTACCGTCCTTGATATCCCGATAGGCGATGGTGAATTTGACGGAATCATATGCACCGAAGTCATAGAGCATGTTGAAGACCCTCAATCTACTGTCCGAGAACTGCTCAGGGTGACTAGGTTGGGTGGGCTCATGTATCTCACAGCACCCATGAGCTGGGGGCTCCACTACGAACCGCACGATTACTTCAGATTTACCAGGTACGGGTTGTCATCGATGCTTGAACGGGAAGGGTTCAGAGTATTGGAGATCAGGCAGATAGGCGGGGTGTTTGTGATGAGCTGGGCCAGAACATCCGATGTTTTGATCACGCTTCTTTACCGGATAGGATTCCCGCTTAAATATTTGGTCGGCAACAAGATGCGGATATCAATCCTCTCATTGATAGCTTTTCCATTCGTGGCGCTGGGAGATGCTTTCGCTACGATGGCGGATGCAGTGATCCCGGGATCTCGAAAGGATGCTCTCGGCTGGGTAATTCTTGCCCAAAAAAACGGGAAGTCGGCCGAGAAATGAACATCGCCCTCCTCGCCCTGAATTTCTTGCCTGCGCGTGGCGGGATGGAATTTGTCGTTCACGATCTGGCGGAGAACCTGCATGATCTTGGGCACGATGTCACTGTCTTTGCACCGAACTGGAAAAATCTACCGCCGGAGCACGATCATCGTTACAGGCTGGTCAGGTTCGGCCGGAACTTCCGGGGGGCGTTCCGGTTAGGGTTCAACAAATGGCCGCTCAAACGAGCTTTCGCCCAGTTCCATAGAGACAAACCATTTGATGTGATCAACAGCCACTCGGCTCATTTGAGTACGAGTTATGCGCTTGCGCTCAAGCGGAAATTTGACGTTCCGGTTGTGGTCACTTGTCACGGGCACGACATTCAGCGCGACCCGGCCACGGGTTACGGACTCAGACTAAACCCGAAAGACGATCGGCTGATCAGGCGTAATCTTGAGTCAGCCGATCTCGCGGTAAGCATCAGCGGGTCTGTTTACGAAGACCTCGTAGACGTGATTCCGGCCGATAAAATTGTGTCGATTCCGAATGGTATTGAAGTTGAAGGTGGCGACTCATCTCAGGGGCCGTGGCTGAGAGAATCTGTCGGCGGTGATCAGGACATCATCGTTATCTCCGTTGGCCGGAACGTCCCGAAGAAATCGTTTGATGTTGGGCTAAGCGCTTTCGGCGCATCGCTCGCTGAGGTTCCGAACATGCGGTACGTGCATATTGGACGGGACAGTGAACCGCTAGAGTCGCTGGCCGTTGAGCTCGGTATATCAGACCGATTTCACGCCCTGGGTGAACAGCCAAGAGACAGGGTCCTACAGGCGTACACCGAGGCCGACATCTTCTTTTCACCTGCGGCCGTTGAAGCGTTTCCGATCGTAACACTGGAGGCGATGGCGGCCGGGCTTCCCTCCGTCGTAAGCGATGGTCCGGGTAACCGGGATGCGGTGGTAGACGGTCAAACAGCGATCGTTGCTCCCGTTGGTGATTTCAACCTCCTGGCGGAGGGGTTAATCGACATGGCGAGTGATGAGCATCGTCGGCGTGATTTTGGGCAGCATGCGCTACGGGCAATACGTCGTTACGCGTGGCCTCGTGTAGTTGATGAATACGTTCAGGCATTTGCGAGGGTGACGGACGGCGGGACAGATGTCGCGTGAACTCCGTCCCGCTGTTTTTCCCGGATCCCATGCCGAGCCCTGCGGCGTATTCAGGGCAAGATCGGGATACGTACAATAGGTGCAGGCTGTCGATTGTCCTTGAGGATCGCTTTCGGCATACACACCAATTCGCGTGACTAGAAGGAATCTGCATGCAAACGGTCATTTTGGCAGGCGGGCTCGGAACCCGTCTGAGGGAAGAGACCGAATTCCGCCCGAAGCCCATGGTCGAGATTGGCGGTCGACCTATCCTGTGGCACATCATGAAGATGTACGCACATTACGGGTTCACTGACTTCATCGCCTGCCTCGGTTACAGGGGCGACATGATCAAAGAGTATTTCCTGAACTACGAGGCGATGAACAACGATTTCACGACCACGCTGGGCCGGGAAAGCGGTATTGAGGTTCACGGGTCGCACGAGGAGCAGGAATATCGGGTAACCCTTGCCGACACCGGGCAAGAGACGATGACGGGTGGCCGAATTCGCAGAATCAAAAGTTACGTCGAAGGGGACACCTTTTTGCTCACGTACGGGGACGGCGTGTCGGACATAGATATCGGCGCCCTGGTCGAGTTTCACAGTTCTCACGGGCGGCTGGCGACTGTCACCGCCGTCCGACCAACCTCCCGGTACGGGGTCATGGATCTGGAGCCGAATGGCAACGTTATGCGGTTTGAGGAGAAACCCGAGTTAAACGCGTGGATAAGCGCGGGATATTTTGTACTCAATCGCCGTGTCTTCGATTATCTCGATGATGACGACTGCGTTTTTGAACGCGAGCCACTGCAGAGGCTCGCAGCCGAAGGCCAGCTCGCCGCTTTCCGGCATTCGGGGTCATTTCACATGATGGATACATATAGAGAGTATCAAGAGCTAAATCATCTCTGGGACTCTGGTCAGGCGCCGTGGCGAACATGGTGAGCGATACCGAATTTTGGTTAGACCGGCCGACCTATGTAACGGGTGCGACTGGATTCTTGGGCGGCTGGCTTGTGCGCGATTTGGTTGCCCGCGGCGCTGATGTCGTATGTCTTATACGTGACTGGCCCACGCAGAGTGAATTCGTACGCAGCGGCCTCAATGACCGTGTAACGATTGTTCGGGGAGACGTTTCCGATCAGGTGCTGAACGAACGAGTACTAGGCGAGTACGAAATTGCAACCGTATTCCACCTGGCGGCCCAGACCATCGTCGGGGTGGGTAACAGGAATCCTGTCTCCACCTTCGAGACGAATATTGGAGGCACATGGTCGGTTCTTGAGGCGGCGCGGCGTAGTCCATCAGTCGAACAGGTTCTTCTCGCATCGTCTGATAAGGCATATGGTGCGCATGACGAGTTGCCTTATTCTGAGGATGCACCGCTGCGCGGTAGCCACCCGTACGATGTCACCAAGTCCGCTGCTGATCTAATTGCTCAGTCATATGCGACAACCTATGACCTTCCGGTCGCTATCAGCAGGTGCGGCAACCTATACGGCGGGGGCGACCTGAACTGGAACCGAATCGTTCCCGGAACGGTCCGATCCGTCTTCAGGGGTAACGCGCCCGTGATCCGTTCGGACGGACTTTTCGTTCGGGACTACCTCTATGTTGAAGACGCGTCGATGGCATATATCTTGTTGGCGGAAGCGCTCGCCGCGGACAAATCACTTTACGGCCAGGCCTTCAACTTCTCGAACGAGTCGCCGATCACAGTTCTTGATCTAGTCAACCAGATATTGGGAGTCATGAATTCGTCGGTCAAGTTGGATATCCGGAACGAGGCCAGCAACGAGATCCGGGAGCAATATTTGAGCGCTGAGAAGGCGCGAAAGACTCTCGATTGGGAACCTCGTTTTGATCTCAAGGCAGGCCTGAAATCTACGATCGGATGGTACCGTGATTTTCTTGGATGATCGGACATACCCGATGGTGTTCACGTTGTGCCGTGAACCGTTTCCACGGCGCAACTGGGTTCTGTGGTGAAGGCCCTCGTCATCGGTGGAAGTGGGATGCTGGGCAAGGCGCTGATGCCGGCGCTGCGACAGGCCGCCATAGATGCGACGGCTACCTATAAATCACGCCCCATTCCTGGCGGTGTGCCTCTCGATATAATTGATGCAGGGGCTGTGGAGCGATGTTTCATCAGGATTAAACCTGATGTTGTATTTATCGCAGTGTCACCTCAGGGCGGTGCCGACTACTGCGAGACTCACCCCG
>JAPYSM010000016.1 GCA_029936485.1 Dehalococcoidia bacterium | reverse complement strand
CGTAGTGGCGGCGACGCATGATTTCACGAGCCTTGGAGTGGCCAAACCACACCATTTTGCCGCTCATAGAGTTGGTCGACTCAGAGTGCATATCCAGCTCAGCAAAGAACTTCATAAAGAACAGGCTCGCCCCGCGCCCGGTCATTGGCTCCTGCTGTGCGACAGCTACCGGTGCAAAAGTCTCTTCGCCGCCTAGCACCTCGGAGCCGACGTCTGGATCCGCTGAATCCCACGTGCACATGGCAAACAGCTTTGTCTCACCTGCCAGGCTAGCCTGGAGTGCACGCCAGCACTCTGCGGCAGACGGCGATTTCTCTGCACGCGCGCTAAGGAATATGCAATTGAAATCGTCCGCTGATTTGATTGCGCTCGAGATATCGTCCGCTCCGGCAACGACAACGGGCGCGCCACCGACCACCGGAATATCCCGCCGAACCAAGCTCGCTGCGATCCTCTGAGTAGCCTCGGCCTCCCAGCCATCCCGGGCTGCGACGGCGTCAAGCACGAGCACACGCGGACGCCCCTGCACGGTCACTTCGCTCCAGAACAGTGATGGACCGACGCCCTTTTTTAGGGACGTAGCAAACCCGCCAGCACCCGGACCCGGGGCACCACCCCGTCCTGTCGAAGGACCAACCATTAGGCCAGCGCCTTCTTCAGTGCGTCCACATCGTTGTCGTTCAAAAAGTACTCGAGAATCGTATTCTGCCCGAGTTTTGAGAGCGAAATAATGAGCCGCAGCTGACCCTCATCTGTGCGTTGGATTTCCATCGTCTTCGGCAAATGTTCTGACGAAAAAATAGTCTCCATGTGTTCAATTTCTCCCTCGAACCACAAATATTCCAATTATGGTCCGTGCTTACTCCCCCGTTGGGAAAAGTCGAATTATTTCAAGGTGTAAGGGCGAAGAATCTCACACCTGACATTTACCTTGCCCCTAAGCCTCGTCGCGCTCAGCCGCCCATCTTCGGTATCGATCCTTGGTCTCCTCTGATATCGGATAGTAGCGGCCGGGCGGCGCTTTTTCTGCGTCGATCAGACCGATCACGAATTCTTCCGCCTTGTCCTGTTCTTCGATCCAGTCAATCACACCCTCAGCAAGCTGGCACGGCACAACCACCACACCGTCGTCGTCTCCAACGATCACGTCACCTGGAAATACAAGTACACCTCCACAATTGATCGCTCCATTTGCCTCGTACGCCTCGATCCACGGTAGATTCCCGGCGGGAGAACGGTGTCCGGCGAAGATCTGGAGACCGTAATCCTCAACGATCATATCCAGATCCCGGATACCGCCGTCGGTCACGATCCCGACCGCGCCGTTGTGCCAGAGCTGACGGGCCTTCATGTTGCCGACGATGTTAGCCTCGGGCTCGGCAGCGTGGGCCTCAACCACCAGAACGTCGCCCGGGCCACACGTGCCCATCGCGACGTACTCCGGCGAGTTCTCTCCCTGACGAGTGATCTCAAGCAGGTCAGGCCTCGGCGGGACAAATCTGAGCGTCCGAGCACGTCCAACCATCGTCTTGCCGTGCGTCATCGGCAACACATTTTTCATCAGGCAGCGCTGCCAGTTGGCCGATGCGAACCACTCGCTCCCCTCGACCGGATGCCGCCACACGGCGCTGTAGACAGTGGCCGAGGTAACGCGTCGAAATCGCTCGAGAATTTCGTCGGTGACATAAACGCGAGGTTCCATCTATCGCCGTCCTTCCGAGAATATTGGGACACTCAAATTTCAGAGGAGGGCCATTGTCTCAGGAGGAGGGCATGAGGTGGCACAACTTATATGGAGCTGATGTCGGCATCGTAAGTGCGGATGGATATCCGACCACGCCCTGGTGCTGGGAGAAGCTTCAGAAGCAAGCACGACACTGGACTGTCATTCCGAGCCGGACCGAATCCCGTAGGTCTTCGACCAATAACAGTTGCGGGCGTATCGCCATACGCCCCTATAGTTTTCCTGTTAATTACGCCGCATACGCCGTTCCCGCGGCTCTCAGCCCAGTTCATCGGGCGTCAGCACGCGCACCTGCCCTCGTTCGCCCGTCAAACCCAGACGTCCTGCCTTCAGCTCCAGGGCGTCGTTACCAAATAGCTCACGTCTCCAGCCCTGGAGTGGGCGCAGATTCTCGTCGTTCGAGGTCGCGATTCGGTCCAGCTCATCACGTGTTGCAACCAGTTTCTGCGCGACGTCGTGATCCTCACATCTCAACCTCAAAAGCGTCTGAAGAAGCGCCACCAGCGCCTCGTGGCCCTTGATCGGAGGCCGGCGTGGCGGGATCTCTGGCCACTCATTCTGGGGCATATTCAGCGCTTGCTGAACCGCCTTCAGCAACGACTCTCCATCACGACCCTTCGCAGCGTTGCCACGCAGACCGCGCACTCGACTCAGATCCGTCACGTTTTGCGGAGCGTGTGTTGAAATCTCGACCAGCGCATCGTCCCGAATCACCCAATTTCGCGGGAGGTTCCGGCGCTGGGCCGTCTCTTCTCGCCAGGCAACAACCTCTCGCAACACGGCGAGAGCTTTTCGACTGGGGCGACGTATCCGGACTCGGCGGTACGCCTCACGAGGGTTCGGCTTGTATGACGAGACGTCGGTAAGGGCCGACATCTCTTCGGATACCCACGACATCCGGCCGCTCTCTTCAAGCCGACCGTCGAGCTCTTCGTAGATAGTGCATAGATGTGTGACATCGCCCAATGCGTATTCAATCTGGCGATCGGACAACGGCCGCAACGACCAGTCGGTCAGTTGAGACGATTTGTCCAATGTGACACCTACGATCTGAGACGCGAGGGTCGCATATCCAACCTGCTCGCCATACCCGGCGACCATTGCAGCGACCTGTGTATCGAAGATCGGCTCCGGCACGCGGCCCGAGACGCTGAAGAACACTTCCATGTCCTGAGACGCAGAATGAAAAACCTTCAATACGTCCTGATCGTCCATCAAGTCAAACAACGGATCGAGGTCGATGTCACGCGCCAGCGGGTCGATCGCCGCGGCGTGGTCGCCGTACGCGACCTGTATGAGGCATAGTTTCGGCCAATAGGTCTTCTCTCGAAGAAATTCGGTGTCTACGGCAACGTAGGGAGCGCCCTCAAGCCGCTTGCAGAATTCGGCGAGGTCGTAGGAGTCGGTAATTAGCACGCCGAGAGTATGCCGGGAACCGGCTCAACGGCACAAGCCGAGGTAGGCGAGAGCGCCTACCCCAACCGAAACTGACCCGAAAGGATACCTTCCTGTTCTCTTGGAGCCGGTTTCGCTGACCGGTCTCCCCAGTCCTCCGGGCCCAGGCCACGACCCCCTCGGGCCTGATTCACCGTGAGCACCCGCTCCAAATTCTTTGCCAAAATTAGCGGGCCGCTGGGGCCTAAAGTGGAAACACCTCTTCCAGCGCTACACTTAACTCTTTGCACGCCTGCTCTCCCAGCGCGCAGATCGCAGTCAGCCGGTTTCGCTGCCAAAAGTTGCAGCAATCGTCCGGAATCATCCGGCCGTGCAGCCAGGTCGGATCAACCGGCACGTCTACGCCAAGATCGGTTACACGGTGACGGTACAGCTCCACGGCTGCGCCGTTGAACGTCCCCGCCCATGCGTCGAGCACCTTGGCCCGATCAGATCTCAGCTCCTCAGTCTTCTCAAAGCCAACGCTGACCGCATTTCCGATCGTCCACAGCAGTCCGTCGTCCATGTCCGGCACGGCATCGTCAGAACATGCCGCAGCCAGCAGAACGAATGACACAAGACCGACAAGCACTATCTTGGAATGTCCGCCCGCAAGCCTGAAAGGATCAGTGTTCAAGTTCATGTATCGCACGGCAACTCACTTTACCGGCGACGCACCCGGCCGTCGGGCCAAACGCACCCCCAATTGCAGCACGTGCGCGTGTAGGATGCGCCACGCCCAGGTATCGAATCAGGGTCCCAGACAGCCAAATTCCGGGAGATCACCACATGGCCGATCACGCAATTCCGACGCGCGCAGACATCGATTCTTACCTCAAGGATCGACGTAACTGGGGTCGCTGGGGCGACAAGGGAGCTGCCGGGGCCATGAACCTGATCGACGATGCCAAGCGGCTTGAAGCCGTTTCGCTCGTCAAAAAAGGTCGCACAATCTCGCTGAGCCGGCCGTTTCCTGTCACGCCGTCCGCCGAAAACCCGAAGCCCGCGGTCCAATTCCTGATGAAAGGTGACCGCCCGCCCGGGGGTGGCGCTGCGACCGACTATTACGGCGTCGCATATCACGGCACGTCAACTACCCACATCGATGCACTGTGCCATGTGTGGGACGAGAACGGCGGGTGGGACGGCAAAGACCCGGAAGAAAACGTCCTGTTCAGCGGAGTGCAGTACGGTACGGTCGACGAGTGGTCAGACGGCATCCTCACGCGCGGCGTTTTACTCGACGTGGTGAAGCACCGGGGCGGGGCCCACGTGACCCTGGACACGCCGGTACACGGCTGGGAGCTTGAGGAGATCGCCGCAGCACAGGACATCGAGCTACGGCCTGGTGATGCTTTGTGTGTCTACAGCGGGCGAGAAAAATTCTCGGCCACAAACGGCGGCGTGTGGACACGAGGGGCGGAACGGCCCGGACTCCACGCCTCATGCTTACCTTTTGTAAGAGACAATGACGTCTCTTTGATCGTGTGGGACATGATGGATGCGGCCCCGAACGAGTACAACATCCCCTGGACAATGCACGGAGCCATCTTCGCTTACGGAGTGTCTCTGGTCGACAACTCTCTACTGGAGCCGCTGGCGGACGTGTGTGCAGAAGAAAACCAGTACGAGTTCATGCTCACCATCAACCCGCTAAACGTCATCGGCGGGACAGGTTCACCAGCAAACCCGATAGCCGTGTTTTAGCGAGGCGGCGGTGGGGAGGCGTATGGCAATACACCGACGCCAATGTTGGAAACTCGTCGTATGGGCGGATGGGTACCCGCCCCTCTCCACGTGAAAAGACGGCTTAGCACCGCGCCGGTCACTCCTCCAAACCGCGCTCTCCGAACCGCTGCATAATTAGTGCGGCGTGCTTCGCCCCGTACAGGAAATCCTCTTCCGTGATGTTCTCGTTGGGAGCGTGGATCTTGTGCGACGGGTGGTCCACCCCCGACGTTGCGATCGGCATCCCAAGGATGTCGGCGAATTCGTACATCGGACCTGTTCCGGCCATCGTCGGGGCGATCACGGGCTTGCGGCCGTAAATCTCCTCCGCCGTCTCTGCCACGAGCCGAACCCACGGCGAATCAATCGGCGTACGCGCCGGGTTAACCCCAGCCAGATACTCCAGCTCGATGTCCTCGAACCCCTGACGATCAAGATGGGCGCGTAACTTCTTGAAAATGTCCTCAGGCCGCATGTCTGGCACCAGCCTGAAGTCCATCTTGGCTTTCGCCTCTGCCGGCAGCACTGTCTTCATCCCTGCGCCGTTGTAGCCACTTTCGAATCCGTTGATGTTGGCACTCGGTTCGAACAGCAATTTTCGACGCAGATCTTCGCCCCCGACTCCGCCGATGAACGACTCCACTCCAAAGGTTTCTTGCCATTCGAGCGACTCGTCTGGCAAAGACGCTACAGCAGCATTCTCGGCGTCCGTCGCCGGCCGAATATCGTCATAAAAGCCTGAGATCAGGCAGCGGTCGTCTGAAGGGTCTTTTATCACGTTCAAGGCCTGGAGCAGTCGCCAGGACGCGCTCGGCAAAATTGGAGCGTACGAAGAATGGGCGTCGCCGTGAAGAAGCTTCACCGACATCCCTATAGTCAGGACACCCTTCAGCCCGAGGTAGATGAAAGGATCGCCCGAGAGGTTCCGTCCACCGCCCTCCCAGATACAAGCGTCCGCCTTGAACTCCTGCCCCCGGGTCTCGATCAGACCGCGCAGATTACGGCTGCCGATCTCCTCTTCGCCCTCCACGAAGAATTTCAGGTTGCACGGCAGGCTGCCACGCACCTCATTGAACGCCCGAATTGCTGCAAGCCGGGCAACGATGTTGCCCTTGTCGTCAGAAGTACCGCGGCCGTAGATCCGGCCGTCCCGGCGTGATGGTTCAAACGGTTCCGAGTCCCACAGCTCTAACGGCTCCGCTGGTTGGACGTCATAGTGTGTGTAGAACAACAACGTGTGCTCACTCGCGCCCGATATTGACCCGAACACAGAAGGATGCCCATTGTTAGGAACGGGCACGATCTCAGCATTCAACCCGACCAAGTCAAGAGCGTCCTTGACCAACCAGGGAGCCTTATCGAAACCCATGTTCTGCGCCGAGACGCTGGGCTGCTGGACAAGCCGGGCCAGCAGTTCCATCGACTCGTCCAGATGCCCTTCGATGTGGTTATAGATGTCTTGAATATCTGACGACCCCCATGAAAGCCACGATCCCCCAATTGGTTGGATCGTGATCCGTGATACTGCTGACGTCGGAACTCCAGTAACCGACCTCGTCTGCAGCCTAGAAAAGGATCACGCAACGGCCTCGGGTTCCTCCGGCTTCGAGTCGTATGTGAGCCTGTGACACATCCTCAGCTCGGTAAGTCGCTATGACGCGGAGTGTGATGGCGCCTGCCTCCGCCTGTTGCCGAAGTCCATCCAAGAGATCTGACCGATGGTCGTAATCGCGCACCATCGTTCTGTGAAAAATAATTCCCCGTTCTCCCGTACCGCCCCATCCCCTCACAGATGCGAATCCACCTCCATCACGCACGGCCCCCACTGCGAGCTCACCCTGGACAGCGCCGTCAGCCAGTCCATCCACTCCGCCTGGAGCCACCTTGCGGATCTGTTCCGCTATGTCGTCCCCTCTGGAGACAACCACATCCGCTCCAAGGTCCCTGACCAGTTGCACATCGGCGCTTGACGCGTCAGCAATGACCCGAAGCCCGTCCGCTTTCGCTAGTTGTACGACGTAACCGCCGTAGCAACCTGCGGCACCTGTGACCGCCAACGTCTTACCGGGCTGCAATGAGAGCTGATCAAGAGACTGACGGGCCGTAAGCCCGTTCATCGGGAGGGTCGAAGCTTCAGCATGGGATACACCTTCAGGCGCTCGGACTACCGAATCAGCCGCCAGCACGATGCTCTCTCGGTAAGCGCCATGGCTCCCGCCCGGTATGACCATGGCCATCACCAGATCACCGACAGCAAGGCTGGTCACGGTACCGGGACCCACCTCGTCGATGACTCCGGCGGCATCCATTCCAGGAATGTAGGGCGGTTCAATCTGCGCCATGGATACAGCTCTGGACCCATTCCTAAGGCCGGTATCCGTCGGATTTACCGTAGCAGCATGCACCCTGACTCGCACCTCACCTGCTCCAGCATGGACTTCGGGAAGATCGACTATTTGAAGTTGTTCGGGTCCTCCGAACTCAAGCACTCCCACACCTCGCATCGCAAGGCTCTCCTCTCTAGGCCAATCCACACCAGCGGCGCGGTGAGGATTCAGGCTAACTGATTAACTGAGCGCAATTCTGACCAATGAACGAGTTTCGGCAAATTCTTTGTCTCGAATCTTGCCAGAAACGGCCTAGGATCAAAGACCTAGCATCGGTGACACTCCATTTGTACCATCCAAGTCGATGTAGATGGTGAGTATCTAGTCGCCGCCGAATTATCATGGCGGATTTACATCGCTTCCCTGACACTGCGGAATGCCCGTAGCATCGACGCTTCTAAGACCGTTTCGATTCAGGTGAAGACCAATCAGAACAACCGCCGAGACTGGCATACAAACTTGATCGGGACTTGCAGGCAGCGCTCCGGTTGCGCAAAGGATCCCTCACATCATGACCGAAGACCGACACTACATAACGGTTCTGGAAAGCCAGTTCGGAGAGTTGACGCTCATCGCCACTGACAAGGGACTCCGAGCGGTGAGGTGGCCCGCTGAAATGGCTAATCGGGTGCCACTACCAGATGAAATCACATATCAACCGGACCATCCGATATTGCTCGCCACGCAGAATCAACTACAGGAATACCTGGGTGGCGAGCGAAAGTCATTCGATCTGCGATTTGATCTACGTGGTACCGAATTTCAGGAAAAGGCATGGCTGGCGCTCGTCTCTATTCCGTACGGAGCGACCACCACTTACGGTGACCAGGCGGCACTGCTCGGAAGGCCGAAGGCCGCCCGCGCAGTGGGCGCCGCAAACGGTCGAAACCCGATCTCGATCATCCTGCCCTGCCATCGCGTCGTAGGTGCGAGTGGGCACCTTGTCGGATTCGCGGGTGGCCTCGATACCAAGAAACAGATCCTAACGTTCGAAAAAGAGAATGCCTTCCTCTGTCGAAAAACTAAATGAACGATGACACTCTGAACGTGATCTTTATCCGAATGGAGTCAGCGAAACCTTGACCATTACAACGGATGCCGTCGTAATCGGTGGCGGTGTCATGGGCACGAGCATCCTTTACAACTTAGTCTCGCGCGGCATCCAGAATCCCGTACTTCTTGAGCGCACGACCCTCGGCGCAGGCTCCACCGGACGTTCATCTGGTGCCATCCGCATGCACTACTCGACGGAGGTGAACGCTGCCCTCGCGTGGGAGTCCTTGAACACTTATGAGAATTTTGATGAGGTCGTAGGCGGCGACGTCGGATTCGTAAAAACGGGTTACATGGTGTTTGTGCCAGGAGACGCTGTCGATGGGCTGCGCCACAATATCGCACTGCAACGGGGCGTCGGCATCGACACCCAGATCATTTCGCGCGAGGACGCGCACGAGCTTGCGCCGGCGTTCGCGCAGTACGACGACGAAGTCTTCGCCTGGGAGCCGCGCTCCGGCCACGCCGATCCCTCAGGCACCGGGACTGCATATGCAACCCGCGCCCGTGAGTTGGGTGCAACGGTGCTGCTTGAGACGCCCGCTACCTCGGTAGAGATAGAGAACGATCGCGTGGTAGCAGTGACCACCGCTAAAGACCGCTACATCACCGATACAGCGGTCGTGGCCACGGGTCCGTGGTCGAAAAGGTTCATGGCTGGCATCGGGATCGATCTGCCATTGGAAGCCACCCGACACGAGGTGTTCCTGCTCAAGCGAAACCTCGAAGAGCTGCCCTTCCATCCCGGCGGGGCGGATATGGGCAACATGACCTATTTTCGACCGGAAGGAGCCGATCTAACGCTGGTAGGTAACGGCAACCGGGAGGAGAACGCGGACCCAGACACCTACAACCCACGGCCGAGCATGGGCTACCTGGAGGATGTGTGGCTCCGGCTGTCGAAACGGCTCCCCGGAATCGCCGGAGCCGAGTATTTCACCGGGTACGCCGGGCTGTATACGTCAACGCCTGACCTCCACCCTGTGATCGACAAGGTCGACGGTATAGAAGGTCTCTACATCTGCACCGGCTTTAGCGGCCACGGCTTCAAACTCGCTCCCGCGGTCGGAAACGTGATGGCCGAACTAATGCTTGATGGTGCTGCCTCCACCGTGAACATCAGGGCGCTCAAGATGGATCGATTCAAGCGTGGCGAAATGAACACCACGTCCTACGACTTCAAGGTGATCGCTTAACAGGTGGAGCGAAGAGCCTCTCCCCCAGAGGTTGAGGGCTGGGATGAGTAAGAACACTAGTCGTTCAACCAGCTCTTGCTGCACATCAAGCGTGTCCTGAGGCCCCCAAAAAGACCAGCGATCCGGGTATCCGACCCTACACAATGACGGTGGAACAATCACGTTAATCCAACCGCAATCGGGTTGCCCCAAACCGAACCTTGATGCCCTCCAGCCACTCAGCGTACCGGTCTCCCTTTTTCGTGCTATTTACGCTTATCCACCAGTAAAACCCGAGATTCTTCATCCGGGCGAATAGCGGTAGTTCTTCGACCCATGTATCGGGAAACTCTCGAACCGCACGATAGCCAGCGAGGAACGCATCAAAGAGGGGGTCGAAGCGATCCGCGGGCAGTCGGGCGAATTCCAAAAACGGCCGCATAATGTCAGACGCATACCAGTGATAAACAGGCTCATCGAAATCAATAATACGGACCTGCGCACCGTCCCACATCGCGTTCTCCGTGCGGATATCGGTATGCGTCAGCCCGTACACGGCCGAAGTTTCCGGCAGCGAAACCAGCCAGGGAGTGAGCTGCTCGTACTCCTCCCAGACCGGTTCACTGTCCTCCCGGTCCATGCCGTCGCGCGTCTGATCCCACAGGTTTTTCCAGGTCAGATACGTAAGTTCAGGAGAAGGCACGTACGACTCGGCAGCCCGGTGCATTTTGCCTAATGCAACGCCCCAGGCCCGAAACTCCGCAACGGTCGGGGCATCAAGCGATATCACCCGCCCCGGCACCTCATCGGTCACCCAACCAAGGAAGGCATTGCCCCCTTCCCAAAACTCCTCGATCAGCCTTCCATTCCGGGACAAGATCGGTGCACAAACGTCTGCACCGTTGCCCGCCAAATGCCGCAAATACTCCGCCGCGGCCCGTTGCTCCGTGATCGAGCGGTTGGCGGCGGCGCACACCTTCAGAAACATGCCACGACCACACGCTTCGAACCGGTAGACGATATTGATACTGTCGTTCACCAGCCTGAGAGAGCCAGGATCGGCGTCCCAGAGTGAGGCGATCTCCCGACCTGAGCGCTCGCGATCCAGCTCTGCATTGCGATCAGACCAGGAGGTCATTACGTTATTAAGGCTTGGGGCTTTCGAGAAGAACCGTAGCGCCCATCCCGATGTACTTGTCCCGCAGTGTCCAGTCGTAGTTACGGATCATGAGCTTAGTGTCCGTACCCTCAAGCACCTTTGCCGCGTACTCCACACAAGCATCGTCTGACACTGATAGCGGGTGGCTGGTATTCGCCTCGCGGTCAAACGTCAGATCGGCCGGTCCCCATGAAATCAGGTCCACGCCCGGGCGAATGAGTCGTGGGATGTTGCAGATCGCCTGAATCGACTCGACCTGCAGCATCAGGACGCCGTAATTGTTCCAAAACTCGGCGTAGTCAAGCCGCTCCGGATTCTCGGCGATCCCCACACGGGGTGCGCCACCCCAACTACGGCGACCAAACTGCCGGTAGTAGAAGTAGTCGACGGCTTCCTGTGCAGTCGCCTCTGTCTCGGTTTGCGGAACCTCAATCAGGCTTGGGCCAAGGTCCAGCCAGTTTCCGATCTGCCAGGTGTAGTACGTGTTCTTGATCCGGAAGTGAACCGGGATACTCAGGTCCTGTGCAGCCTGAGAGACGGCCACCAGATCGGTCTCGTTCAGCGGATTGTGCTGACTGTCGACCGAAATGTAATTGTACTGGTCGTCTTTGCCATAGATGTCCTCGATCTGGGACTTAGTGGCGTTGTATGGGACCTGCACGCCGATTGTTGTTTGGCCGCTCCTGATTCGTTCCTTGAGATTCTCTTCGCCCGCCATATGGCCTCCCGAACTGATGTAGGTTGCCTGAAATTCTTTCGTGGACGCCAAGATACGCCTGAGCAGCCATGGATACCACGCCCGTCGCATCACCACACCCTCTTACCAGCGACGACGTCTCCGAGGACTGCCATTCAGAGTCCGAGGAGAAGAATGACAGGACAGACAGGTTCGCAAATCCAAGCCTCACTCCGTAGGAGCGAATTACCAACCGCCTTCGGGTCGATACCAATCGACCACTACTACCGCCTCCACATCGGTGCCATCCAAACGAAACGACACACATCGCTCGACGACTTACAGCTGGTAAAACTTCACTGCGTTGTCGTGGAAAAGCCTCCTGCGATCCTCGTCCGGCAGCCCGCTTGTGATCTCATCGTACGCCGACCATATGGCCGTGTAGTCGCTCGTCAGGCTGTCCACAGGAAAGTTGGAGGCGAACATGCAGCGATCTACGCCAAAGATTTCGATCGTTCCCTCCACGTATGGGCGAATATCCTCAACGGTCCATCCCGGCGTCGCCATCCCAAGTGCAGATATCTTGACCGAGACATTGCCTGTGGCGGCAAGCGACCGCATCCCAACATCCCATTGCCTCCGGCTGGCGGCGTTGTTCGCGTACGGCATCCCCGTGTGATTCAGGATCACAGGCACCTCGGGGACATCGGAAGCAAGCCGGGCCGCCATCTCAAGCTGCCAAGGCCATACCTGTAGATCGAATGACGCCTCGAATTTCGCCAGTAAGCGGTAACCATCCCGCCAAACAGGGTCGTCCATTGCGTCACCGCGATCGATAAAATTCAACCCGGGATTGTCATGCGAGTGGTTCAACATCTGACGAATGCCGCGGAAGTTGGCGTGCGCTGCGTGTCGTTGCAACACGTCTTCGACATTGGATGAAAAGAAATCTGCGTTCCCGATAATTGCCGAGACCAGCCCGTTTGACTCAGGGGAATCAGCGACCCCCTGTAACCACGCCGTCTCGCCAACAGGGTCCCTGTCGTGATCCCACTCGGCCTGCACGTGGACTGACTTGACCAGCTCGTACGACCCGACAGATGCATCAGCGATTAGATCTTTGACCAGGTACGTTTGCCGAATTTTTGAGTATTCGCCTGCAAAGTGATCAATCGGCGTCTGAAGCCACGGGTAGCGGTTATTTTCCAGGTCCCACAGATGGTGATGCGTATCGATAATTTTCATCCGGTCTCCTAGGGAAGAGCTTGGCGGGTGCCAACACCCACATCCGGACCGTCAACAAAAATCTCAGGGCCACTGAGGCGGTTGTCGTTGATGTAATCCCAGTTGAAATCGAAGCCCAACCCCGGTCCGTCTGGAAGGTGCACAAAACCGTGTTCATCCATCGGGTCACATGGCGTGTTCAGGTACAGGGGCGGCACATCGTAGTCCACACCCGGATATAACAGCCCGCGCTCGAAGAACTCACAGGTTTCCTCAGTTGTTGCCCCGAGAATGGCAGCGTTTCCGTGCCCACCGACATGCATCTCGCACGGCACCCCAAACGATTCGTACATATCGACGGCCTTCTTACAAGCCGTGATTCCGCCAAAATTAACGTCGATACGCCCGATATCCGATGCCTTCTGGAGCAGCCATTCCGCTCGGCTGTAGTGCATACCGTCAGTTAACTCCGGAGAGCACACCGGAATGTCCAGTTCCTGACACAGCCGGCGATAAGGCTCCGTCCGTCGCTCATCCATAGGGTGCTCGTAAAAATAAAATCCAAGCCGTTCCAGTTCACGACCCACGTACACCGCCTCTTGATACGAGTAAACGCCCCAGGGATCATGCATCAGCAGCATGTCAGGACCAACCGCGTCCCGCACAGCCTCGCAAATCTCGACATCCTCACGCGGCGAAGCGGGCTTGCCTGGAGTTGGCGTCATTGTCCTTGGGTCCATGAAGATATAGGCGTGAACCTTGAACGCCTGATAGCCGCGTGTTTTGCATGCCCGCGCCAGACGAGCGTACACGTCCGGGCCACCAAGGTTCGGCGCGGTACTGCCGTACGCCTTCACCTTTGTGCGAGCACGACCCAGCAGCTTCGCCACAGAAACACCTGACGCACGGCCAGCCAGATCCCACAGCGCCGAATCGATGTTGCCGAGCAGCCCCTCCGAGATACCGCGATGCTGCGCCATCCAGTTCCAGAGCAACTCCCTGTCCCATGGATCCTGGCCGATAAGCATCGGCTTGATGATCGACTCCACCTCTGCCGAGGACGCTCCATAGAAGTAAGAGTGCACACCTCCGGTCGAGTAGCCAACGGCGCCACTATCGGTCGAGATACGGGTAATCGACTGAACGCCATCGTGCTCAGCAGCAACCTCCCCATAACCCCATTTTGTGCCCTGACTACTCGTGGGCATCCTAAACGAGATGACCTCAATGTCCGTGATCATTCCAGAACTCAAAAGGGCACTCCTCGTAAGGATCTAGCTGCCGATACATGGTCGAAGGTCGTGAGGGTAGCCGATTTCGACCGGTTCTGGCCCTACCACAGGTTTACGCCCGCGTGATGACGAGTAACTCCCCGTCTCCCCTCCTAGTCGCCTCGCGATTCCAGCCTCCGTAAACCTGTTCCCGGTAGACTTGGCATTCTCGAGGGAGGAACGAACTTTTCTCTCAGACCGGAAATGCAGGAAGGTTCATGCGTTCGGCAGTTGGTATGGCGTGCAGATGCTCCGGCGCAACAACCGGTTCGGCCACTCCAACAAGCGTTATGTTGAGCCTGTTAGTTGGCCTTAATTCCCCTATCCAACTGGTAATTACCGCTGCTGAACCACTTCAATCCGCACATCGTCAGGACCCTGTACAAACGCAATGAGGTTGCCGCCAGGCACATCGATCGGTCCCTCAAGTAACGGAGCGCCCAGTGCGCCCAGCCGCTCGATATCCGCCAGCAGGTCATCGGAGTTGACGCCGAAATGCTCCAGTCCCCAGTGCGTCCCGGCGTCTCCCTCCGCCATCGACTCACCGTCACGGGCGCTCGATATGTTCACGATCAACCCGCCCGGAGATTGGCAGTTCAGACGACGGTCGCCAAAAGAGCGAACCGTATCGCTGAGGATCTCAAACTGGAACGCCTCGACATACCACTCAGCGGTACGACGAGGGTCCGGTGCCTTCAAATGAATGTGGTTTATCTCGAATGCCAACTAACGTCTCACTATCAATGGGTAACAAAAGACGCCCGAGCCTCTATGCCCGGGCGTCTTTTATAAGTTCGGTTGACTGCTAAGGCCGCTGGATAAGTTCGATCCGGATCCGGCCAGGGACTGAGATAAAAGCGATCTTCAATCCGCCGCCAGCGTCAATCGGGCCTTCCTTGAGCTCGGCGCCAAGGCCGGTGAGCCGCTCAAGCTCAGAGTCCATGTCGTCGACATCGAACCCAAAGTGCTCTAGGCCGAAGCGAGGCTCGGCACTAGCCGCGTCCAGCTTTTCGCCAAGCTTGTCACGCTGACCGGAAATATTGATGTTGAACCCGTTGCCGTCGTAGCAGCGCAGGAATCGGTCACCCCCGGCATCCCGCAAGTCGTCCGAGCGAATTTCGATGCCGAACGCCTTAACAAACCAGTCGGCGGTCTTCCCCGGGTCTTCAGACTTCAGATGAACGTGATTAACGATGTGTCCCATGAAATTCCTCTGGCAGTCTTAGCTGCCACCTGTTTCAAGTGTTATCAGTAGCCGCACGAGATTATGCCCCGCACATAAGCCGGTCAAGGAGATGTTCATCTGCATTATTTGGTACCAGCTTGCCCGGTCGACGGCATACTGACGTTAATAAGCGATCGCAGGACATACCGGCATATCAAATCCATGTTCTTGAGGTTAGTCCAAACAAAACCCGCACGCGGGCTAGATACCGATCACCTCAAACATGACACCATAGTCCACGCCGAGTCGCTCTCCGGCCGCCGCTGCGCCCCATGTGAGGAACTCCTCGGGGTCGAAATCGAACGATAAGCCCTCGATGTACCTCTTGTGCTCCTTCAACGAAGCGATCCCGCGCGGAAGCGAGTCCGTTACGTCCACCCCGTGCGTCGGGCTCCCGGATCCACCGGTCAGTACCGAACGAATACCATCCCAGGGTTCGTAACCCTCTGCCAGTAGCTCAGGAAATATCCAGCGATTTCCAGCATCTCGCGCCGCGTCGAGCACCCCTAGCCCCGCCCAGCGATGGTCCGCCATATTCAACTTCCCGCTCGGGAATAACAATCGGTGATTTCCGCTGATCACGATGTCCGGCTTATACTTCCGGAACGCTCGAGTGATGTCACGACGAAGGTCCATGCCGTACTCAATGACGCCGTCCGTGTAGTCTAAAAAGTCGACCACCGTCACGCCGACTTGCGCAGCCCCGGCCACCTCCTCCGCCTCGCGTAGAGGCCCTGCATCACGTGGGTGCATGCCATTGATTCCCGCCTCCCCGCGCGTGAGAAGCAAGTACGAGATCTCTTTACCCTGGTCTGTCCAGCGCGCGATCGCCGACGCGGCGCCATACTCGAGGTCATCCGGGTGAGCGGCCACGGCAACAGCGCGATCCCAGTCCTCATCCAACGTAAGCAGCTTCTGCGGATTATCCGTGCTCATGTCTTATCTCCTTCAGATAGCAGAGTTATCAGTTGGATTGTTACTCAAAATTCCGGAGGATGAGGCGCCGCGAAACTGCCGGAAAGTCACCGCATTAACTCCAGTAACCCTTCGTGTGCATCGGGCCAGGCGGTGATCATTACGGGCCAAGCGTCTTTCGTGGTCCAGTCCAAACCATCACCAGAGCCGTCAGTGACCTTCAAACCAAGCTCCTGAGCAATCGCCAGCCCGGCGGCGAGGTGCACCGTGCCGACGCCATACGCAACAACCGCGGCGAGCCTTCCGAGACATAACTGGCTGAGCGGGTACGCCATCGATGCAAAGGTCGTCGTGTGATCGACGCCACGTACCCAGCTCAGACTGCCATCGCTCATCTTCTGCGCCGCAAGCTCAGAACCGTTGATTTCAAGGCCAACAAGCTGTTCGGATAATTTTCCGAAAGGCGGTTCTGGAGACCACGACTTGCCATTTCGAGACACACCTCTTCCAGATACGGAGGTCAGCGTCTCTCGCATCGTGGGCACAGTGATGGCGCCTAGCAGAGGATCGGATCTATCCATCAACGCCACATTCACACCCCAGTGCCCCAACCCCGCGGCGTACGGCGCAGTGCCGCACAGTGGATCAACCACCCAGCGGAGTTCCGAGTTTTCTGCACCCGTCGTACTCTCCTCGGACTCGATTCGTCCTGTCACATCGTATGTTCCTAGCGCCTCCACAATCACCTCATCTGCTGCAATATCGGCGTTCGTTACGATGCCACCGTCCGACTTAAAGCTGCGCTCAAGCGTGGTGTCACCGGCATCACGAAAACGCGCCAACAGCACCTCCGCCGCGGCGCCACATGCCGTGATCGCCGCCAGTAAGGCATCCCTTCGATTGAACTCCATCAACTCGGCTGAATTGCCCCGGAGTTGAGCATTTCGCGTCCCACTCGGAGCATGTTGTCGGCGTTACTCACCATATATCTGGTAAGCATCTCGTTTGCACCGTCCTTGTCGCCGGCGTCGATCATTTCTCGCCCCTGTGCTGCCATTGCGTAAGCCGATCCGAACATGCCTTTTTGAAGATCCCACCAACCTTCGTGAATCTCCTTCATTCGGTCTGGCCCAGCGGCAAAACCGACCTGGCCAAGTGCATGGAACATCCACCACGGGCTCTCTTCTGAGTGGCTGCTCCCACCGATCGACAACGCCTCGGGTAACTCCCCCTCTATGAACACGGGGAAGAACAGCGCCATGCACGGCAAATACATCGCACACCAGTAGACCGGCAGGCGTGACTCGTCAGCGCACAGATCCGCTACGAGGCTTGCGGCCGTCACACCACCCTCGTGCTGCGGGTGCGTGCAGATCCCTCGGAGGTCGCCGGGAATCGACTCGAATTGAGCCGGGTCTGATTCCGGGGCACCGTGATCAGACAACGTGAGCATCAGTTTGCCGAAATCTATCCCGCCATCGTGATGCGCAAGGATTGAGGATGACCGGGACTGTCGACGCGCTCCAGACTTTGCGTTATCGACCGCAGAGTAAGCAGCGGACCATGCGAAATCTGCCCCCCGGTCCGGGTGAAACAAACCGTGGCGGATCGCCGTAGCCTGTGCACCCGCCGATATTCTTGCATCGCCATTCATTCGGCTGACGTTGCTGATGCTGTGTACGCCGGACACTTGGCAGACCGCCCAATCGTGGCCAATAGCTTCAACGACATATGCCTCGCCGGGGTCAACCACCATGTAGATGTTGTCGTAAGTCCGCACCCCAGCGTCATTTGAAAACTTGCCCTGCCCATACTTTTCAACGAGGCCCGTAATCACGTTCACGGCCCCTTGCGCAGTTGATCCACGCTCCAGCGCTAGCCGCACTATTTCCATACCGACCAACTTCGGCTCATCTGTCTCCGGGAGAAGAGTGGGAAGCGCTTCGTTGCCGATCACCACCTGGTGCTCGTTGAACCCGTGTTCATACCCCCAACACCAGTCCGGACGGGAGCCGATATGCCGAAATGCTGCAGCCGGACCATCGATCTCCACAAATTGCGTTCCAGATACAACGAAACGTTCTGCCGCATGTAACTCAAGAGGCTGCGCTTCGTCCGCCGGGCGATCACTGTTCTTTGCAAACAGGGTCCCGCCACCACTCGAAGAGGCACCGGTGGAGACCATCGTGTCGCATCCCTGGTATACGACCGACTGATGCTCGCCCTTATCTGAATGAACAACGCCGGAGAGATTCAATCCTAGTTTCATATTCATGTTTCAATCTGTGGATTCAGTTCGACCCGTGGGTGACTGTCGCCGGGCGTCTACATTCAAAAACAAGGCAATGCTACACAACGACCCGGCCTGGATACATATGCAGTTCTTCAGACCGTCGCCCCAGCGGCCCCAGCGACAGTGCCGGATGCGGAATTGGACGAACAACCTGAAGCGGTAACCTAGGGTTAACTCCGGGAGTAGGTTTTAATTAGTGCATTGCCATCTTCTAGCAGAGCTTCGCTATCAGCCTCGAATTCAAGGGTACGATCCCTCGTACCGGAACAGATTCCTGCTGGAAATGCTACTAAAGAAAAATCCGTCGAGGACGTTTCGGCCGCCTGATCCGTTCCTGACACCGTGCTGTTTCTTAAGAGTCCTATGACCCGTTAACCGATGACGCTGGCCGTACGCTCCAAAGCGTCATACCAGCCCGCTATAAGGCGCGCCCGCTGCCCCTCCGCCATGGCCGGATCGTAACGCGCCCCAGTTCGTAGCAGGCGCGTGAGCTCACCGTCGCTGCGCCACAGTCCGATTCCACGTCCGGCCAGGAACGCTACCCCGATCGCCGTGGTTTCAGCGATCTCGGATACCTCTACTGGCCTATCCAGGATGTCCGCCTGGAATTGCATCAAAAATCGACTCGCCGTCTGTCCGCCATCCGCGCGGATCGGGGTAGAAGAAGTCCGGCCAGCCGGAGACATCGCGTGTATTACGTCCCTCACTTGATAGGCCGTCGACTCCAGCGCCGCACGCGCCAGGTGCTCAGCGGAGGAACCCCGGGTCAACCCGGTTATCGTGCCCCGCGCACCCGGATCCCATCTGGGCGCGCCTAAGCCGACGAACGCAGGGACCATATACACGCCGTCGTTGTCGCCCAGCATCTCCGCCATATCATCCGTGTCAGATGCCGAACCGATGATCCCTAGCCCGTCCCGTAACCACTGCACGGCCGCTCCCGTAACGAAAACGCCACCCTCACTTGCATACGTCCGTTTGGAGCCAACCTGCCAGCCAACCGTTGCCAGTATTCCAGATTCAGGAGATGGCACCCTACCCCCGGCATTCGTCAGTACAAAAGCGCCCGTCCCATACGTACACTTTGTCATCCCACTCTTGAAGCAAGCCTGCCCGAAAAGCGCCGCGTGCTGATCCCCGGCAACACCTGTGACCGGAATCTCCCCACCAAACTCCGAGCCGTCAGTGATTGCGAAATCTCCGGCAGAGGGCCGCACCTCCGGGAGGATCGCCTTCGGCACGTTGAACAATGCCAACATGGCCGGATCCCAATCAAGGTCATGGATATTCAGTAGCATCGTGCGGGATGCGTTGCTAACGTCCGTGACGTGGCTCTGCCTGCCGCTGAGCCGATACATCAACCAGGAATCGACCGTGCCGAAACAAAGCTCTCCGTCCTCCGCCCTGCGCTGACCATTCGGGATTCGATCGAGCAGCCATCGAAGTTTTGTGGCGGAGAAGTACGGATCCACGACGAGGCCCGTGCGACCACGTATGTCGGCCGCGTGCCCGGCACCAATAAGTTCAGCGCAGTCATCGGCCGTACGCCGGCATTGCCACACGATCGCGTTCGATACAGGTTCGCCGGTAGATCGGTTCCACACCACGACCGTTTCGCGCTGGTTGGTGATACCAATCGCCGCGATCTCATCCAAACCAAGGCCGGATTTTGCAACCGCGCGCCGGGCAACGCTTACCACGCCCCTGTATATCTCCGACGGGTCGTGCTCCACCCAGCCCGGTTGCGGGAAGTGCTGCTCAAGTTCAACCTGGGCAGAACCTACGGGGCGCGCCTCATCGTTAAAAACGATGGCACGCGTACTGGTCGTACCCTGATCGATCGCAAGAATGTGTCGACCTTCGGGCACCTGTTACTCCTAATTTGCTAAAGAGCGACTAAGGGATCAGAGCTACCGAGTTAAAGTCCACGCCTTCGTGGAAGGTTGCCAACTCCCGGTCCGGGCGTACCCGGCAGAATAGCGTCTAGCTCCGTCATCTCCTCGGCCGTAAGCTCCCATTCGCTCGCAGCAGCGTTCTGTTCAATCTGCTCGATACGAGTCGCTCCCGCAATTACGGAAGAAACCTCCGGGTGGCCAAGCAACCAGGCGAACGCCAGCTCGACCATTGTGTGGCCGTGCTCCCCGGCGAACGATTCCAAAGCCTCTAGCACGTCAAAGTTAGCTTCCGTCAGCTGTGCGTCCGCCATCCGCTGCGTCGAAGCGAGACGGGTGCCCTCCGGAAGATCCGCGCCTCGCTTGTACTTGCCGGTCAAGAATCCGGAAGCGAGCGGGAAGTAAGGCAGGATGCCCGTCGAGTACTTCGCGCTCGAGTGGATCAATTCCGTCTCGGCGTCACGCTTCAGCATTGAATACTCGGGCTGGTTGCTGACAAACTCCGGCCAGCCGTACCGGCGAGACACATGGATGGCTTCCACCATCTCCCATGCCATGAAGTTTGAGCATCCAACGTAGCGCACCTTGCCGGCCGTGACGATGTCGTCGAGGGCTCTAAGGGTCTCCTCAATCGGTGTAAGCGGGTCGACTATGTGCATCTGGTACAGATCAATGTAGTCGGTCTGGAGATTTATGAGGCTCTGGTCCACCGAATATTTCAGATGGGCAGCTGACAAACCTTCCCGGTTCGTTTTGCCGGCCCATGGCATCCCGGCCTTCGTGCCGATGATGACTTCCTGCCGGTAGTCCTTCACGGCCCTACCGATGAAATCCTCAGAGATACCACCCGAGTATGAATCGGCGGTATCGATGAAGTTGATTCCATTGTCGCGACAGGCGTCCAATGCCGCCTTGGCGGACTCGTAGTCCATACGGCCGAGCATCTCGCCAAAGTTGTTGGTCCCGAGGCCGATGGTGGACACGAGCAGCCCGGAGCTGCCTAGACGTCGGTACTTCATACGTTCAGTGGTCTCCGTGATTTCAAGTGATCGATATCTGACGACCCGCGGTTTCAGTCGCGCATTGTCTCGAGCGTCGCCGGATTGTAACTCCGCTTTCCCATCTTGCACGTGGAGCGAGGCCTCTAGCCGAAACTTTTGCCCACAAAACGTCGTCTTTATGAATAGAGGCCACAAATTGTGGGTGGTCGATGTCGCCGGCGCTCCGTTCACACAAAAGGTACACAAGGTGCAAAGATCGATTGTCGTTTAGTGGCACTAGATAACGATCATGGTGCACTTACGTTCGGTTGGGCCCGCATTCACGGTGCTCCTTAATCGCCATCTGATGGACTTTCCCGACCTGTTCCAACCGAGCGGAGTCGGCAACTACCAGGAGTTCGACAAGTAGGCGGACCTCGTGAAAATGCTCTCCTTTCTGTACTTGGCGCGCAAATGGGACGGCATTAAGCGAAACGTGGCCGTCGAACTGTTCAAGTTTTAAATCATCGGGATAATGGCGCTCGAGATCACATCTTCACGAGCCGTCCTGATAGTCTTTCCGAACATATTTGCATTCTGGTTCTTATTTGTGGCGGCGCTACAGCACTGGTGGCCGAACCACGAACTTACACTCAATCGGCTCGCAACCTGGGTTGTTGGTGCTGTTGGCCTTGAAAATATTTCAGATGTACTCGCTCCACGGGGCGAAATGGCTGGATAATTACGTGCCGACTCAAGTGGTTGCTTACCGGTGGAACTCCCTGACGGGATGGATCTGAACTTAATGAACGCGCCTCACGTAAAACCCAATCAGGTGCCAACTCGATGACCGACGCCGAAGCCGTTCGCAAAGAGTACGAGCGCGCGGAAGACCTCCGACACCGTGGCAGTGACTCAGGGGCGGAAAAAGCCTTTCGCCAGGCGGTCGAACTGGGCCGCATAGTGGAAGATCCAGAAGCGCTCGCATGGGCCGCAGCGGCGGCATCCGGCTTGGGGGTAGTACTTCGCTATACGGGTCGATTCGGTGAAGCCGCATCGGCCTGTCGTGACGCGATAGCACTGGGAGAAAAGTCCGGGCCCGGCGATGGAATGGCATGGGCAGCCAGAGCAGCACACAACCTCGGCGTTCTCCATGCGGATAGTGGCCGAAACGCTGAATCGGACAGATCGTGGCGACAATCCATCGAACTGGGTAGATCTTCCAAAACCGAAAGAGGCTCCGTCTGGGCGGCCCGCGCATCCCATAACCTTGCGGCATTGCTGCTCGAGGTCCGCGTCCCCGAACAGGCAGAAGCCGCCTGGCGAGATGCCGTGGATTTCGGGCGCGCAGCTGGAGACAGGGGGCTGGAAACGGCGGCGCGGGCAGCGCAGGCCCTCGGCGTTCACTTGGTGCAATCCGATCGCCCGACAGAGGCAGCAGACGCATGGCGTGAAGCTATGGCATTCGGCACGGCTTCCGGTTCACCACGGGCACTTGAGCGCGCCGCTGTTGCGGCATATGGACTTGCGACGAGTCTGGCAGATCTGTCCGATCCCAAACTGGAAGCTGCCTATAGAGACGCCGCCACGCTTGGCAAGGAATCCGGATCTCCAGACTCTTTAATCATCGCCGCCGTCTGTTCATACAACCTAGGTGTTCTGCTGCTCGATAAAGATCGCCCCACAGAGGCCGCTGCGTCGCTAAACGAGGCCATCGAGCTTGGCAAACGATCCCGAACCGCAAACGGCATCGTCCTGGCCGCGCAAGCCGCCATTAGCCGATCTGAACTCGAAGTTGCAGACGGAATTACCCCTGCGGCCAGAGACTCACTCCAGGAGGCAATCAACCTGGGACGCTCAGCAGGCACACCGCCCGGACTGGAGACGGCAGCGGTGGCCAGCAAGAAGCTGGAAGCGCTGTAAGTGAAAACCGCTCCCAGTACCGGTACTGTCCGTCGAGTGCATTGATCGGCCCGGTCTCATCCACAATCACCGAATAATCATCGAGCTGACCTGGAATTCTCGTTTTGACGGCTTGTGTCGCCTTTCCCACCATAACGCGAGTGCATGGGTAACCGTCATGCTCCCCGATACCGACAGCTACTTCGCCGAGCAGCTACATTAACAATGCTTGGTTGGTCTCAAAGGCCTCGGTTTAATGAAACCTCAGGCATCACATACAAGCGCTTTGGAGATAGTGAAGAGGTGAAAACAAATGGGGGCGAGAATTTTCATTCCCGCCTCCATTCTTAAGGTCTTTTGTCGGCCCGTCGAAATCTAGTTATTGGTTACCGTCGATTGAAAGCGCCACACCCAGCCGATGCAACTCTTTTGAAGAACGCCGCTCTGTCGATGATCCCATCGCCAGACGTGCTCTCGCCTTGAAAGCGTATTGCCATTTAGCGCCGAATTGACGCACGTACAAAATACCCTCCTACATACGATACCAGGCGAATTTATGCACAGCGCCGGAATCTCACATCGCCACCATGGCCCTGCACACCCACGCGTAACGGCCTCTGCTACCATCGCACACCAACTGGCTAGCGTAGCCGGAGCGTCCGGCAAGAAAAGCACACACACTTCGAGGTCGATACATGGTCGGGACCACAGAACAGATCAACCTATCAGGCGAGAGACTGGCAAAGGTCGACGCCCTCCCCAAGGTCACCGGTAGCGCCGAGTTCGGAGCGGATATCGACCTTCCCGGCCTGTTGCAAGCGAAGATTCTTCGCAGTCCTCACGCGCATGCCAACATTAAATTTATAGACACCTCTGCCGCAGAGGCCCTCCCCGGTGTTGAAGCCGTGGTCACGGGGGCCGACTTCCCTACGATCGAGGCCGGCGGTTCTGCTGGCACTGGCGAGGTGGACATCTCACTTCGTTACCTGTCAGAACTGGTGATCGCCCGCCACAAGGTTCTGTTCCAGGGGCACCCGGTGGCGGCGGTCGCCGCACGAACGGCCGACATCGCCGAAGAGGCCACCAACCTGATCAAGATCGAATATGAAGTTCTAACTTCAGTTCAAAATCCGGTAGAAGCGATGGCGCCCGGCGCACCTCTGTTGCACCACGACATGCTCACCAAATCGATCGGCGGAGAAGCGGACGCCCCAAGCAACGTCGCCCTCCACGTGGAACTGGGAAGAGGTGACGTTGACGCAGGATTTACAGCCTCAGACCACATCGTCGAGCGAACCTACAAGACATCTATCGTCCACCAGGGCTATATCGAGCCCGAGGCAGAGACCGCCTGGTATCACAGCGACGGCACTATAGAGGTCTGGGCGAACACCCAGGGCATCTTCGACCACCGTACCCAGCTGTCCAACATCCTCGAGTTGGAGCCGGGCAACATCCTCGTCAGAGGAACCGAGGTTGGCGGCGCGTTTGGAGCGAAAGCACAGACCCGCATCTCGCCGCTTTGCATCATGCTATCCAAAGGTTCCGGAAAGCCGGTCCAGATCGTCCTGAGCAGGGCCGAGGTGCTTACGGCCACAGGCCCCGGCGCAGCCGCAACCGTCACCGTAAAAATTGGCGCAACGAACGACGGCAAGATGAAGGCCGTTCAGGCCCGATTCGTTTACGGAGCGGGGGCGTTCCCGGGTGCGCCTGTGGCGATCGGCTGCCTCTGTTCATTCGCCCCTTACCAGCCGGAAGCCGCCCGCATCGACGGCTACGATGTAGTCACAAACACGCCCCGGGTCGCCGCGTACCGTGCGCCGGGCGCAACAGTGGCGTCCTACGCCGCCGAATCCGCAGTCGATGAGATGGCACAGAAGCTCGGCATGGATCCGATCGATTTCCGGCTCGCCAATATCAGCAAAACCGGCGACCAGAATATGAACGACATGGAGTTCACCGCCATCGGTATCGAGGAGATGCTGTTGGCGGCCAAGGCCCACCCGCACTACACCGCGCCACTCAAGGGCAAAAATGCCGGGCGGGGCATCGGAATCGGGTGGTGGCCAAACGGCATAGGCGTTTCGAGTTGCAGGATGATCGTCAACCAGGACGGCACAATCTCCCTGATCGTGGGGACGATGGACCTTTCGTCCACCCGGACCGGCTTTGTACAGCTTGCGGCGGAGACGTTGGGGTTGGACCCGTCAGAGGTCCACATCACCACCGGCGACACCAGCAGCATTCAATACTCCGGAACCGCCGGAGGAAGCCGGGTCACGCGATCCATGGCCTCGGCGATCTACGACGCTTCACAGAATATCGTGGAACAGATCAAGGAGCGCGTCGCATCAAAAC
>JAPYSM010000177.1 GCA_029936485.1 Dehalococcoidia bacterium | reverse complement strand
CCGCCGGCCCGGAGCTTCTCTTTAGCTTTGTTTATGCGGTATTCAGCCAAGTGTGTTGCTCCTGTTTATAGGACTGGATTGGTCCCAATCGTGGGGAAGAGGTGCTCGGACACGTGTATCGGGCGGGCACACAATGCTACCGCTGGCAGAATCGCCGCCGATATCACTACGCCATCCAAGGGGGCTAGAATTCCCGATATTGCCACCCCCCAGACTCCAGGCTGAAGGATACAGTCTCGCGCCGCCAACGGCCCCGTTAAATTATTTCTGGAGGATATGGATGACGACGGTCAATTCAGTACTTGGACCGATAGATACCTCGGATATGGGGGTCACCTTGTCCCATGAGCACGTTCTGATTACGTCGGCAGGCATTCAGGCGACCTTTCCGGAGTTCGTTCCCCGGGACGAGGCGATCTCCGAGGGAATCCGGCTTTTTAAGGACGCGTATGCAGGCGGACTACGGACGATCTTTGATCTCACGACGCATGATCTAGGACGCGATATCGGTGTGATCGAGGCCGTATCGCGCGGAAGCGGTGTCAACATCATCGCCGCGACCGGAACCTGGCGTGACATCCCGCGCGTGTTCTGGACGGCGGAATCGAACGAAATTGCTGGCCTTTATGTGCGTGAACTGGTGGAAGGGATTGAGGGGACAGGTATTAAGCCGGGCATCATCAAAGTCGCCAACGACGTTGGGGGAGTCACGCCGGAGGGCGAGATTGTTCTTCGGGCGGCGGCGCGGGCGCATCAGAAGACGGGTGCTCCTATATACACACACACCTGGGCGCCGGAACATGTGGGTGATCAGCAGGTCAAGATTCTTGAGGATGAGGGCGTAGACCTGAATCGTGTCTGCGTGGGCCACAGTAACGACACGACGGATCTGGATTACCTGAAGGGACTTCTCGATAAGGGCGTGTGGATTGGGATGGACCGGTATCACCCGGTGGGCCGACCAGGTATGCCTGACTGGCGCACCCGAACCGAGACCACGAAAGCCCTCATCGACGTCGGTTACGGTGATCGCCTGATGCTCGGACACGACGCGCAGGTGCAGTTGCGGATCGCTTCCAAGCAGGCGTTTGCTGAGCGGATGGCCCAGAACCCGGACAAGTTCTTGTTTATTTCCCGGAATGTTCTGCCTTATCTCAAGGAAATCGGCGGTACGGACGCTGATATCAAGAGCGTGATGATCGATAATCCGCGCCGCTTTATTGAAGGCGTATTGTAAGAATATTTGCCCAGTAAATCGGCGCTAACTTATATTTCTGTTATCTGGGCGTTAACGCGGACATATTGCAACGCACGATCATCTATATTAGGGAATCGAAAATCGGCCAAAAATACGACTGTTATTGAATGGCGTGAAAAAAGACCCCTCCCCGGAGGCGGTGGGGAGGGGTCGAGGGTCCGGCGTTTCAACTGGGTGGGCTGGGGGGCCGAGAAGCGCCGGTTGGGTTTGTCGTATTCTTCTATCTCCGGGACGCCGCTCCCACCAGCCCTGGTGGCATGCCGGCGCCTGCGATCTGCGCACCGGACAGGTGGTGCAGAGCAAGCTGAACTCGGCTATCCAGGATCCGAAGTGTCGAGACCAGCTTGAGGCGTCGATACTCCGGGATCGTCTGAAGCGGGAGGCTATCGAGCTGTCCTGCCAGTTGCAGGAGCATGCCCTCCAGGTCTTTCCGCTGATGGATCACCGGCTCCGGCGCTCTGGCCAGAGGTGCGGGCTCAGGCTCTGGGGCGGGTTTCGCGCCGTTGACCACTTCATCCAGGAGGTCATCGATGGACTTGGTCGGGAAGTTCTTGGCGCGCCCGACGATCCGCTCAACGTATACGGAACTCAACTGCCCGGAGACGAATGGGCCGGCGATCTCACGTTGGCGGGCGTAGTCGTCAATGTCTGCGATGCTACGAGCTTCTTTAAAAGTGAGCTCGCCGGAATCGACTTTCTTGCCCAGCTCCGGGTCTAGGTTTCGGATCAGACTCTCATAGTGGTGAATCGTCCCCGGTGTGATCGCGGTACGGCGGGCAAGTTCCTGCTGCGTGACGGAGTGCTCCTCCCTGTATTCAAGGAAGGCGCGCCCGAGCTGCATGGCCGGGATTTTCTCATGATGGTAATTTTCGCTGAGCCGCAGTTCCCGTAGTTCTTGCTCATCGATGCCGGCGCGGAGCTGTACGTCGATGTCAGTTAGTCCGGCTCTGCGCGCCGCCATCCACAGGCGCTCACCAACGACGATGACGTAGGGGGCAGCGTCCAGGTCGCTATCGCAAGCCGGGTTGAACCTCACGATGAGAGGTTGACGCAACTCCAGTGTGCGCAGGTCATCCGACGTGTTCGCACTACGCCCTTTACGGGGCAGCTTGCGCGGCTGATCGGGGTCTGGAATTATGGATTGGACCGGTAGGAGCATGCCAGCCTCCCGCTTTTGATGATGTGTTTGCCAGGTTATCTCGCTCCCCGATTGGGATGTGAGGAGGTCCCGGTCGAACTGAGTACATTCTGAACGGTCGAAGGAGTAGTTTCCAAAACTGTCCAGAATTAAAATGGAGACGTTCCGAATATGCATTGACTTTGGAATTGGGCTGGGATAGTTTGATACCGCTACGATTGACCCTTCCCAATTTCCCATCGTGATAAACGTGACATCCCCTTCCCCCACGATACCCCCATATGTTCCGTACCGGACGTTCCGAAATTTCTTGGAATTTCTCAAGGAGGGCATGCCTGCGAGAATAGATAGAAGCGTTTGGGGCCAGCGTGCGTCCGGAAGTACGGGTATCCAGCTAATGACAGCGCTCCGGGTTCTGGAGCTTGTGGACGACAATGGTCGACCGACTGAGGATCTTGAACATCTGGCGGGCCTGGAGGGTGATGAGCGCCGCTCCGCATTGACGACGCTGTTGCGACGCCACTATCCGCCGGTGTTCGCTCTGGATCTGACCCGGGCGACCCGGGCGCAATTCAGAGAAGCGTTTCGGAATTTCGGTGCCAAGGAGGGCGTGCTCGCCAAATGTGAGGCGTTCTTCATCCAGGCGGCGCGGGACGCGGGCCTTGAACTTTCGTCATACGTCCTGGCTGGACGGCATGTATCTAGAAGAGCTTCAAGCGGTTCCACCAGATCCCGGCAGCAGTCGGTAGAGCGTTCCTCGTCCCAGCTGACACCGGTAATGGTAGCTGCTTCGCCGCAGGCCGCGAGCGTTTCTATCGCCGAGATGGTCCTTAAAAAATACCCAGATTTCGACCCGAACTGGGACGTCACGACACAACAGAAGTGGTTCGACGGGATGACTAAACTTATGGAGTCCCTCGGCCAGAGCGGCGGCGATCAGGCCTCCGGTGATTCCAGGGTCGGATAGGTCACGTCCGTGAGATGTGACGTGTCTGAAACGTAGACGATCTCGAAGCCGGCCGGCTCTTGTCTCAGCAACGTTATCGACGCCGTCTCTATGTTCCAGTTGAGCAAACCGGTGAACTTGCCGTGCTCGATCCAATCGAGGATCGCGTTGATAGGCCCGCCGTGTATGACAAGGGCGACGCGTTGCTGATTGTCGAAACGAGCCAGAACCCGGGTTTGCAGTGCGTTGATTACTCGTCCCGCAAATTCTGTTGAAGATTCACCGTCATACTCTGAGAAGTCGGCGATGAATGGTTTTCGGAAGAGCTTTGCCTTCACTACTGCAAGGTCATGGTTGCGGAGGTCTCCGATGCCGATTTCGTCAAATTCAGGAACGAATTCTGGCTGGATCTGGGAGGATGCGACGTAGGGCGCGACCGTTTCATCGGCCCGCTCGAGGCCGCTCGTGATCACCACGTGCGGGTCGATCGATTTCAGCTTTGGTGCGAGTGCGCTGGCCTGGGCTTGACCGAGTTCACTCAGGTGAGCGGGGTCTGGATAAAGGCCGTTCGGACCGAGCTCGGTATCGCCGTGTCTGACAAGGTATAAGTCCATCACGACATAGTAGAGCTTGAAGATCAGGTCTAGGCTTGAGTCAGAAAAGTGTTTCAGGGGCGTTGGAAACATCCATTCAGGAAAGATGAACCCATGAAGGGTGCGTTCAAACTCACGACGGTTGCCGGTGTCGATATCGGCGTCCACTACACGTGGCTGTTCGCGTTCGCCCTGATCACTTGGACGCTTGCGAGCAACTGGTTTCCGTCTGATTACCCTCACTGGCATGCGTACACCTACTGGGTGACAGCGATTTTGGCGGCGTTGTTGCTGTTCGCCTCCCTTCTCGTTCATGAG
>JAPYSM010000015.1 GCA_029936485.1 Dehalococcoidia bacterium | reverse complement strand
GCATGATGAGGCGTATCGACCGTGAGGCCACCATGTCAAACATATCGGACATGGAGTCCGTGGTAGCGCTCGCCAGCTAAAAGTTGGCAGGAAGCGCCGATTTCAAGCATCGAGTAACGAGGTTGCCTTGGCCGGTGGGCCCCAGAACCCGAGAAGACCACAGAACCCTGTACCCCAGGGAAACTTTGCCGCGGACTCGGATGAAGTCGTCCCGCAGTACGACTCACGCGGCGACGATATTCCACAGCCGGAGCCGCCGCCCGAGATACTTTCTCCGCAGACGCCCGGCCTCATCCACATAGAGCCAGACTCCGAGACGGAGTCGCCGGCGCCGTCAGGACGCCGTGCTGCACGTGCAGCGGCCACACAGGCCCTGTACGAGGCGGACAGTATCGGGCACCCTGCTGATCTGGCGTTACGTCAGGTAGTGGAACGTGACGGTCTCGCGGATGATCTTCTGGAATTTGCGACGACGCTGGTCGAATCGGTGGAGGCCAATCGCCTGACCCTCGATGAGCGTATCGCGGTACTCGCTCCGGCCCGTCCCGTCGCCCGTATAGACCGGGTAGATCGCATAATCCTGCGGCTCGCGCTGGCAGAATTGTCGTTTGAAGGGGATGATCAAGCGCCGCCTGCGGTGATCGCCAACGAGGCCGTGGAGATCGCAAAACTCTACGGTTCAGAGACTTCACCACGGTTTATTAACGGTGTGCTCGGGACGGTGCTACGATAGTTCGCCGTCGGATCAAGGTGATAAATACTTGACCGCACGCTGGTGCTCGCCAATAGTGTGTGCCCAGCAATCAGAGAACAGAACCGATCACACAGCAAATATCGACAACGAACTACTGTTACGGAGGTCGCGAATGGCGACGGTTTTCGAGCGGGTGCGAGATATCGCGGCCGACAAACTCAGCGTTGAGCCCGATGACATTCAACTCGAGTCGTCCTTCACGGAAGACCTCGAAGCTGACTCGCTTGACGTGGTCGAGCTGATCATGGCTCTCGAAGAAGAGTTCGGTGGCGATGACACGCCGCTGGAAATATCTGACGAAGAGGCCGAGGGCCTGAACACCGTAAACGATGTCGTCGAATACCTCGAAGGCAAGGGCGTGAGCAACTAGCTCGCGCGCTCAACCTCCGTCTAACCGGCACTTACGCGACGCTGGCCTGGGGCATTTGTCTGGGATACGGAGGAGTAAACGCCCCGACCGAATAGTACGGGGAGGCCGAGGCTCAGCATGACTGAACCGCCAAACGGTCCAGATATCGCAGCCGGGGATGCTAAATCCACAGGTGCCGACAAGTACATCGGTGAGTTGTCCTCAATCGAGGAGATCGCTGCCGCAGTACGAAGCTGCACGCGGTGTGGTCTGGTGGGAACCCGGATAAACGCTGTGCCCGGTGAAGGTTCAGACTCTCCATCGATACTGTTCATCGGCGAAGGGCCGGGGGCCAATGAAGACGAGCAGGGTCGCCCATTTGTAGGGCGTGCCGGCAAGTTGCTGGATGAGCTCCTTGGCGTCGTACCACTACTTCGTTCAGACGTGCACATCACCAACGTCGTTAAATGCAGGCCGCCGGGCAACCGAGATCCGCTCCCCGAAGAAGTCCGCGCCTGCAGGCCCTATCTGGAAGCCCAGATCGGCCTTCTAAAACCGTACGTCATCGCCACACTCGGCAGGCATGCGATGAACCGATTCCTGCCGAACGCCCGCATCTCAGACCAACATGGCCGCGCCACGGTGTGGCGGGACATCGTCATTTTCCCACTTTACCACCCGGCGGCGGCGCTGCGATCCACCACGCTGCGCCAGACCCTTGAGAACGATATCCGCCAACTTCCCGAGGCCGTGCTCCAATCGCTCGAGATGAGTGCGACCCGTAGCCAGGCATCTTCAGGGACAGATGGTTCTGTCCCTGCGGGTACCACTTCACCGGCTCCTACGGAGTCTTCCGTCGAGGACGAAACCGACCAGGATCGGCTCTTCTAGCGAGACCATCTGCAGTCCAGACGCTCCTGAATGCCCCGAATCTGGAATTAACAGGCCATATCGGGGATACGCATAGCCTCGCATATGGGCCCGTATCCCGCACAATAGGCGCACTACTGACCGCCAATTCAATCCCATTAAAAATAAACACCCGTCCGCCGTCGTGAACATAGGCACGGTGACCGCCGGGCACCCCTCAATAACTAGGAGATACATGGCTAACGAAGCGCTGAAAGTTCTCCCGCTAGGCGGGCTGGGCGAAGTCGGCAAAAACATGATGGTCCTCGAAACAGAACAGGACATCGTTGTCATTGACGCCGGGGTCCTGTTCCCGGAAGACGACATGCCGGGCATCGACATCGTTATTCCGAACATCGACTACCTCGTTGAGAATCTTGACCGCGTTCGGGCGATCCTCGTCACACACGGGCACGAAGATCACATCGGCGCGTTGCCGCACATCATGGAAGCGCTGCCGGTACCGATCTACGCGCCCGGAATGGCGATGGCGCTGATCCGCAACAAACTGCGTGAGCGCAGGGTTTTGCGTGAAGCAGATCTGAACATTGTGAAGTCGGGAGAGGTGTTCAAATTTGGGACCACGTTCGAGGCCGAGTGGTTCGATGTGTGCCACTCCATCCCGGACGCCATGGGCATCGCGCTGCGGACCCCGCTTGGCACCGTCATACACACCGGAGACTTCAGGCTGGACAACGACCCGACCATCGGCGAACCGACTGATTTCGGACGCATGGCGGAGATCGCCGCAGACGGCGTGTTCCTGCTCATGGCTGACTCCACGTACGCCGAAAACGAGGGCTACTCCGGCTCAGACCGTGAAGTCGCACAGACACTGCATGACATTATCGGGAATGCAGAGGGCCGGGTGCTGGTCGCGAGCTTCGCGTCCCAGATCGCCCGTATACAGATGGTCGCGGATGCAGCGGAGGCTCATGGCCGCAGACTTGCCATCGTCGGCCGCAGCATGGTCAACAACCTCAAGATTTCACGCGACCTCGGCCACTTGAAAATCAAGGACGAGACCCTCATCAGCGCCCGGGACGCCCTCGGGCTGCCCGATCACCGGGTCATCTACATGAACACCGGTGCACAGGGAGAACCTCAGTCCGCACTCGCCCGTATGGCCACTGGGACGCATAACGATGTGGATATCCGTGAGGACGACACCGTTATCATCTCGGCCACGCCAATCCCTGGCAATGAGACGTCTGTCAGCAACCTGATAAACAATCTCGTGGAGCAGGGCGCTCACGTGGTTACGCACAACACACGTAACGTCCACGTTCACGGGCACGCGGCCCGCGAAGAGCTGCGAGTGATCCACAACCTGCTGCAACCCCGGCACTTTGTGCCCATCCACGGCGAGTACCGGATGCTACGGGCACATGTGGATCTGGCCATAGAACACGGCGTCCATCAGGATGATGCATTCCTGCTGCAGGACGGCGACGTGCTGCGCCTGACGGAAGACACCGCCGAGGTGGTTGAGAAGATCCCCGCCGGGCACGTCTTCATCCACGGCCACGGCGTCTGGGACGAACGCGGTAACGTGATCGTTGAACGTCGCCTGCTGGCCCGTGACGGCTTCGTCACAGTAATTCTGGGTCGTGACTCAAACGGCAAGGTCGTCGGTCGGCCGAAGATCGTTTCCAGCGGATTCGTTCACTTCTTGGAAGCCGACACACTATTCAAAGATGCAATAGATGAGTTGACAGCCGTTCTTGACCAGGAATCCGGTAAATCTCTACAGTGGAACGAGGTCGAGGCCACAGTTAAGAAGACTGTAGCCCGGTTCTTCAGCCAGCGCACACGACGTCGGCCGACCATCATCCCGGTGGCGTTCGATGTGTGAGATGAAATCTTGCCCAACCGTTGGACGCACAGCGAGGGCCGGAAGCGACTGATTACCGCACGACTGTTCAGGGGATATCGCTAAAAATAGCGTCCCCCAGGCTATTTTCTTGAGGAGGCGCAATGTTAGGCGGAGCTATCCAAACAGTTGGATCGCTGACGCGTCGCCTCACAGTGGGTAGTTATTCGTACAGCGCTATCGGCGTCACCGGTACCTTAAAAAACGCCTACTCGCGATCAGCAGTGATCGTCATCGCGACCTTGGCCGTCCTCGCAGCACTGTTTTTCAACGACCTGAAATTCCACCTCGGGTGGTCGGTTATCCCGCTGCTCTTGTGGTCTGCGGCAGCGATAATCATCCTGAACGTCGCCCCTCATCTGCTCAAGACCCAGTGGCGTTACGCCTTCTCCGCCACCTTCATCGGCCTAGCGATTGTTGGCGTACTGGGCTCATTGCAAGTACCCAACTATTTTTCAAGCAGTAGTGAGATAGCGATCAACCAGTCGTACGGCGGGTCGTTCGGCAACTACGTCGCCAGATGGCCGCTGGACTGGTCAGATTCTGGTGGAACATCCAGCCAGTTAGCGCTGGCTTTTTCACGCGTAGGAGTGCTTGTTCTTATTGCCGCCGCTGGCTCACTACCCCGCCACGCCTTGATCACCGTTCATGGAATATGGGTCGGCTTGGTCGCCTTCAGCGTGCTACTGATCGTCGCCGGCGCCGGGATCGTTTCACGCATCTTGGCATGGCGTGCCAACCGTGGCGTAACGGGACCAACGGCCGAAGAACTTATGAACGAGGCAGCCGTGGGCACGGAAGCTGATCAGATTGAGTATCCGTCGTTCACCACGGGCAAACCAGAACCTCCCCTCACCGGGAACGTCCGGCCTGATCTTCTTGTAACTCAAGGGGACCCGGCGGCCGAGAAGATTGTTGATCCCACGGCACGCACGATTACGGCGGATGTAGAAACACTCATAGACGATGAGGACGATTCACTTGGTCTGGATAATGAGATGGGTGAGGATGGGACGTTCGACGGCGTTCCGGGCCTTCTGGCCCCCATCCTGCCCGGTTTCCTCCATGTGCCACCCTTCACCTGGCCGTTGCCGGACATCGGCATCCTAAAAACCGCTCCGGCGGGAGGCGTGCCGGAGTCCGAGATAGAGGCCACATCTGAATTGATCGTCGAGACCCTCGCCGACCATGGCATCGAAGTGTCCGTGGGCGATGTCAGGGAAGGTCCACGAGTGACGATGTACGGCATCGTGCCTGGTTGGGGCCGCGGCCGCGGTTCAGCGAAACTCGTGGCAGAACAGGCCCCCGGGAACGAACGAAGTTCCGGCCGGCAGCGCGTCCGCGTGGATAACATCTTGGCCCGCGAGAAAGACCTCGCGCTCTCGTTGGCGTCGCCAAGCCTGCGCTTTGAGGCGCCGGTGCCAGGGGCATCCCTGGTTGGCATCGAGGTTCCGAACTCCCGGCCCACGCCAGTCACGCTGCGCACCGTGATCGAATCGGTCGCATACGAAGATTTCATCGCTGAAGCACCGCTTCCCATACCGCTGGGCGTTGGCAGTGGCGGCGAGAACGTGGTCATAGACCTGACACGTATGCCGCACCTGCTGATTGCGGGCGCGACAGGTTCCGGCAAGAGCGTGTGTATGAACACCATCGCCACCGGCCTGCTTATGAGTAGGACACCGGAGGAAGTTCGGATCGTGATGATCGACCCCAAGCGGGTCGAGCTAACGCCGTACACCGGCGTTCCCCATCTTTACGCAGCCCCTGTCGTGGAAGCCGACGTAGCGGTCGGCATCTTGAAGGCGCTCGTCGAGGAAATGACTGAACGCTTCAAGGTGCTAGAGAGTGCGGGCGTCCGCAACATCATTGCCTATAACGATCAGGCGACGACCAAGATGCCGTACCTGGTCCTCATGGTGGATGAGCTTGCCGACCTGATGTTGACCTCCGCATCAGAGGTCGAACGCCTCTTATGCAGGCTGGCTCAGCTTGGCCGCGCCACCGGCATACACCTGGTCGTCGCCACCCAGCGACCGTCTGTGGACGTTGTAACGGGCCTCATTAAGGCCAACTTCCCGAGCCGTATTTCCTTCGGCGTCTCGTCGCAGATCGACTCCCGGACAATCATCGACGGACCGGGCGCCGAGAAGCTGCTCGGCAAGGGAGACATGTTGTTCTTGCCGATCGACAAGCCAAAGCCAATGCGCATCCAGGGCGCCTTCCTCGGCGATCCCGAGGTCACGGCCGTTGTCGACTTCTGGAAGGCGGTTAAGGGCCCCAAGATGCCGAGTATCGAACCGGTGACAATGTCTGCCGACACGGGCGACTTTGGTGACGGCGGCCACGACGGCGACTCACTTTTCGGCAAGGCGACTGAGATGTCGACGGCGCACAAGACGCTCTCGGTCTCGCTACTGCAACGCCGATTGCGAATTGGCTACCCACGAGCAGCTCGGCTAATGGATGAACTTGAAGAGGCAGGGATCGTTGGGATCGGCGAGCCGGGCAAACCAAGGCCGGTCCTTTAACGTTTCAAATATAGATGCTCTGAAATTCCCCCGCAAAGCGCTTTGAACGCGTCCGCAACGGAGACAGCGGGCGATGCCGTTTTTGGGCAAGCGCGGTAAGCTGGGGGCACGAGGCTGCGCGTGACCAATATCACCCCACTCTTCCCCGGTCAGGATCTTCCTGGCAGCACTGATCAACCCGAACTCGACCTGGGAGGCGTTCGGGAGACCTGTCTCGCCTGTGGCGGGAGCCTTGTTGACAGCCCTACTTACGACCGTTTCCTGGTCTGCCCGAGCTGTCGGTTCCACTACACTATGTCTGCCCGTAGGCGCGTGGAAATGCTGGCTGATGGAGGTACCTTTCGAGAGACATCTCGCTGGATAAAATCGCTCGACCCGCTCTCTTTCTCGGCACGGGTTTCGTATCGCGACAGGCTGCTGCAAGACCAAAACCGGACGGGCCTGACCGAGGCTGTCATAACCGGCGTCTGCACTATCGGTGGCACTCCGACGGTCCTGATTGTTCTGGACTTCGGCTTCCTCGGCGGAAGCATGGGCCTCGTTGTTGGCGAGAAAGTGGCGCTCGCGCTACAGCTGGCGGCGCGTAAACGCTTTCCGGCCATCGCCGTCATCAACAGCGGTGGAGCGCGCATCCAGGAAGGCGTCCTCTCGCTCATGCAGATGGCGAAGACGACCGTCGCCGCCAATGAGATGCATCGACGCGGCGTGCCACTGGTCTCCGTCCTCGGCGACCCGGCGACCGGGCAGGTGTACGCATCCTTTGGGACGCAGGCTGACCTGATATTTGCAGAGCCCGGGGCGCACGTTGGCTTCGCCCCGTTCCGGGCCATCAAGGAAGAGATGGGTGGAACCGTAGCTACCGGACAGCACACTGCAGAGGTCCATTTCCGGCACGGCATGCTGGACGGAGTGGTCGACCGGGAACGAATCAAGCACGTCGTTTCCACCGTACTTGAGCTCTTGAGGCCGGAGTTCGGTCTCGCAAAGCGACGACGCGGGCGTCCGCCACGGATACACCCGAGGCGCATGGAGGCGTGGGAGATGGTGCAACTCGCCCGTCACCCGAAACGCCCGACGGCGCGCCACTTTATCGACCAGGTGTTCGCCAACCTTGTAGAGCTTCATGGCGACCGCCAGTACGCCGACGCGCCCGAGGTGATAACGGGCATCGCACGGTTGGCCGGCCAGTCCATCGTCGTGATCGGACAGGAAAAAACGCCGCCAAGCGGCATGATCTCGTCATCCGATGACGAGACGCCGGAAGGACTTTCCGCAAGTGGTTCGATCACGCCGGAAGGCTTCGGCAAAGCCCGACGCGCTGTCCGATTTGCGGCCCGGTTCAACTTGCCGATCGTGACTCTCGTGGACACGCCGGGTTCGGCGCTTGATTTGGAGGCGTGGGAACGAGGCCAGGCGCACGCAATTTCGCAGACGATATCGACCCTGCTGGACGTCGAGGTCCCGACAATCTCCGTGCTGATCGGGGAGGGCGGAAGTGAAGCGGCACTTGCATTTGCAGTGACCGATCGGGTGTTGATGCTGCAGAACGCGATCTATACACCGATATCTCCTGAACGGGCGGCGGTGGCGGAACTGCGAGATTCGGCGGCGGCGAATCAGATCGTTGGCGCCCTTAGGCTCACGTCTATCGACAGTCGTCGGATGGGGATCATAGACGAGATCGTGCGAGAGCCCGATGGCGGCGCACACACCGATCCCCTGGAGGCCTCTCGCCTGTTAAAAAGGGCGCTCATGATCGAGATCACAGATGTTGTTGAACGGCACGGTCGCACGCTGGTGAGACATCGTCAGCGCAAGTACCGGAACATCGGCGAGTCCGGCCGACCGTTCCGTTCAGCACTCAGGCGCGAGCTGAACGTGTGGAGAAGCGCGCTAAGCGCCAGCGTCCGAGCGCTGAGATCGGGCAGTGATCCGGGTGCTGATGTCGCTGCGGAATCAAACGAAGGCCGACCCCAGGATTAAGCCCGACGACCTGAATTCGAAGATCCTTTTACCCAGCGGGAGAAAGCTGGGATAAGGGAGAAGACCTACACTTCCCAACATTGAGACACATCAAATCGCCCGCCAAACGGCCCCAAATAAAAACCACACTGGGACCTAAAATAACTGTCCTGTTGGGGCAATAAACCGCTCTATCGCCTCCACCACCCCGTCCTCGTACACGTCCCCCACGGTCTCGGTGGCGGCCGCCCGCACCTCATCGCTGGCGCTTCCCATAGCGACCGGAAGCCCGGTCACACCAAACGCCTCGACATCATTGAGCGAGTCGCCGACGAAAACCACACCGTCCAGCGACACACCCAGGCGACGCGCCCAACTTCGCAGCGCTGTGCCTTTGTCGACGCCCTTTCGGGTGTAGTTCACGTACCAGCGCTTTCCGTCGGCCCCAACCGATAGGATCGCCGCCACCTGCTCTGAGGCGAGATCCACCGCGGCCCGCACAGTCGCTTCCTGAAAGTCCTTCGGCGCGTCCCGGTCATAAGTAGAGGCGGCGATAACTGTTATCTGCCACGTCTCGATATCGGCGACACTGCGTGCAAGATGCCAGTCATCGACGGCGAAGAACCGCATCCCACGGGGACCAAGCGCTGCAATGATGGACCGTGCGTCGGCCTCATCCAACAGGTGAGCCTCGATGGTCGAGTTGTCGACCGGGTTCAGGATGCGGGCGCCGTTATCGGATATCTGCGGTGTCCTCAGCCCTAGCTCCCGGGCGTAGCGGGCCACATCGGCCGGCTCCCTGCCTGAAGCGATCGCCACCGGCACATGTTTAGAGGCACGACCCACCGCCTCGATCACCCGAGGGGACAGCGCGTCCTGCGCATTGATAAGCGTTCCGTCCAGGTCTAGGACGAGAGCGCTGGCCTTCCACTCCCTATTGCGATGCGCGCCCTTTATGTCAGCACCTCGAATAGGCCCTTCGGCTCCGTTCCCGCCATCACCCGGCGTGCGTTCTGGTACGAGAACACAAGCGCCCGCTCCACGCGCTCCTCGCTGGAACCGGCGAGATGCGGCGTAACCACCACGTTGTCCATCGCTAACAGGGGATTGTCGGCCGGCGTCGGCTCCACCTCGAACACGTCCAGTCCAGCGGCGCGAATCTGGCCATCGTTAAGGGCGTCGATCAGATCCGCCTCGTTTTGCACAGGCCCGCGGCATGTGTTGATGAAGATGGCCGACTCCTTCATCAGGTTGAATGCGTCCGAGTTCATCATTCCAAGCGTCTCGGAGAACAGAGGCACGTGGACGGTCACGATGTCGGAAGTCGAAAGCAACTCCTCAAACCCGACGCGTCGCACCCCCAGTTCCGCCTCGACCTCGGCTGGGATGTTCGCCGTGTCGTGATAGATCACCTCGGCCGGACCAAACCCTCGGACCATCGTCGCAACGAGTCTGCCGATGTTGCCAAGTCCTATGATCCCGATGGTTTTACCGCCGATCTCGTACACACCGGACCGTACCGGGTTGCGCCACGAGCCGTCTCGCACGCCCTCCAACCCGGGCACGAATTTGTGCTGCACCGTCAGCATGAGTCCAAGGGCATGTTCAGCGACGGAACGGGCGATCTGTGGCGAGTTGTTGGAGACGAAGATGCCCTGTTCTCGCACCGCTGGCACGTCGATCTGGTCATACCCGGCGCTCATGAGTTGGAGCATCTTTAATTTTGGAAGCTGGATCAGCTCCTCGTACGGCATCGCCAACCCCCCGAGTATCAACACCTCGGTATCGGCCAGAAGCTCTTTCCGCTCATCCCAGGGCAGGTCGGGATCGATCACCGAAACATCGAGATCGTCTGGTGCCAGATCTTCAGCAAGCCGCACGCGGTCATTAGGTTCCGAGTAATAAACGACACGACTCATCAGGCAGCTCCAGTAATGCGGGCTAGTAGGTCAAGATAGGGGTAGGGGCGGCCAGAATACCATCGTGTCAAAAATCAGGGGCGTTCGGGGATGAGACCGGTGACCCGTTTGCGCAAGAAGGGCATTTGACCATCCGCCCCAACGGATTTACGCTTCGGCCAATGAAACGAGTGGCGCGGATCTTGCATCTGCGCTTTGGGAGCCAGGCTGAGAGAGTGGTTGGCACTGCCACCGACCCTGAACCTGATCTGGTTAATGCCAGCGTAGGGAATCCCATCGAGGGTTCCCAATTTTGGATGTTCACGCATCCAAGATATTGCCCGCACTGCGGATCACGGGATCGATTAGATGAGCGACCAACTAACGATCGGCGGCAAGAACTTCACGTCGCGCTTGATGACGGGAATGGGCAAGCACAGATCTACTGAAGACCTCATTGCCTCCGTTGAGGCGTCCGGCACGGTGATCCCATAGCCATCCGACGCCTCAACCTGGACGATCGCCATGGCGGCCGATCCCGGGTTTATGGGAGGAAGGGTTCAATCTGGGCTTGGAGGCCGGTTGCATGGCCTACCAGGCGGGCCGTATCCCGGCTAAGGCTTATGCTTGCGCCTCCTTGACGCATGAAGGACTGATACATGCCTCCGATGCAGCTTCCTGAGCGAGTGCTTTGTCTTGTGACGGCGCTTGACCCGGGTGATGACACGTCAATCTTGCTCAGCTCCATCAGCGCCGCAGTACGGGGGGGGGCGTCAACATGATCCAGGTCCAGGCACCGGAGGTGGAGCGAACGGACTTCTTCAATCTGGCGGCCGAGGTGATTGAGACTATCGGAGAGGATGCGCTCGTTGTGATCAACGACCGCGTCGATGTGGCGCTCGCTGTCGATGCCGGAGGCGTACAACTGGGGGAGCGTGGCCCGGCCGTGAAGGCGGCCCGCCGTGTTGGCGGGGACGACTGGCTGATAGGCCGGTCGGCGCATTCACTGGCCGGCGCAAAAAAGGCGGAAATGGATCTCGCCGACTATCTATTGCTCGGGACGCTTTATGACACGGCGTCACACCCGGGCCAATCGGGCGTGGCGATCGATCTGCTCAACGAAGTCGTTGCCTCGGTGCAGTTACCGATCATCGGAATAGGAAGCATCAATCCCGAACGAGCGGGTGCGGTTGTGTCTGCAGGTGCGAGAGGAGTCGCGGTGATCGGCGCTATTCTTGGCTCGGACGACCCCGAACGAGCGGCGGCCAATCTCAGGATGGCGATCGAAAAAGTGGTATCAGATCACGTCCCTTGAATTTCAGATGGCAATCAGAGGATGAAGTCATGATTTCGGAGTCGAAGGCGGTCCAGGGACCGGAGTTACACTACCGGGCCTGTATCCACATGAACGGGGGCTTACCTCGAACCAGACCCTGGCGGAGCAAAATTTGGCACGATACACTCGACTTGAAGTCCTGAACAGCGTGCACAAGGCTGGCGTCGTGCCGATCTTCTACAACGCCGATATTGATGTTGCGAGATCTATAGTCATCGCCTGCCGGGAGGGTGGTATTCGGGCCATTGAGTTCACCAACCGCGGGGACCACGCCTGCGAGGTGTTCTCAGAGTTGGACCGCTGGGCCACCTCCGACGCGCCGGACGTGATACTGGGCGTCGGATCCGTGATGGACGCACCGACTGCGGCGCTCTACGTAGCGAACGGCGCAAACTTTATCGTTAGCCCGGCGACCGACGACGATACGGCGAGGCTGTGCAACCGGCGCAAGATCGCGTACATGCCGGGCTGTGGCACGGTCAGCGAAATCGCGCACGCTGAAGAACTTGGTTGCGAGATAGTGAAACTGTTCCCGGGCGACTCTGTCGGTGGCCCAGCGTTTGTTAAAGCAACGCGCGCACCAATGCCGTGGTCATCGATAATGCCGACCGGCGGCGTGGATGGTTCAAGGGATTCTTTGAAAGCTTGGTTCGATGCTGGCGTTCCAGCGGTCGGCATGGGCTCCGCCCTCGTTTCTTCAGACATTGTCACGGAGAAAGCGTGGGACACACTTTCAGAGCGCTGTCGTGGGGTGCTTGGAACCATCAAAGAACTACGCGAGCGATAGTGGCCAACGTCGGGCCAAGACAATAAGGAGCTCATCATGGCACTGGACCCGAAGGTCATCGAATTTGTATCCGAGAATCACAAGGCCGTCTTGAGCACGTTTAGGCGTGATGGCGCCATCCAGATGAGCATTGTCACGGCCGGGCCATATAAAGACGGCGTAGCGTTCTCCACCACAGAGGATCGTGCAAAGCTGCGTAATCTGGAACGGGATCCCCGTTGCTCGCTTCTCGCGTCCAAAGACAACTGGTGGGGCTACGTGGTGCTGGAGGGGCGGGCGCAGATCATCTCTTCAAAGACCGCCACTCCGGACGAACTCCGTGATGCGATGCGAGACGTGTATCGCGCCGCAGCAGGCAAAGAACACCCTGACTGGGACGAGTACGACGATGCGATGGTCAAGGAAAACCGGGCCACCATCGTAGTGATCCCCGACGAGGTGTACGGCACGGTCCTTTAGTCCTGACGAAGCCAATCAACTTACCGGCCATCGATGCAACGTGGCCGTATTCACTGGAGACGATGCATCGGCATGGCCCTTAATTTTGTGACGATCGGCGAAGTCCTGCTCCGCCTGACTACACCGAGGAGTGAACGACTGACGCAGGCCCGCCAGTTTGACGCCATTTACGGCGGCACCGAGTGCAACGTGGCGGTCGCCTTAGAACAGTTCGGGGTCGAGCCGGCGCTAATCTCCAGAATCCCGGACAATGACATCGGGCAGGCGTGTGTGAACTACATCAGGCAGTACGGTGTGGACACCTCGCTAGTGGTTCGGAGCGGCGACCGTCTTGGCCTTTACTACCTTGAGATCGGTGCATCGGTACGACCATCCGCCGTGGTGTACGACCGGGCGCGGTCGGCGATGTCAGAGATCGAGCCCGGGATGGTGGACTGGCCATCTGCGCTCGCCGGACGCGACTGGTTCCACTTCTCCGGCATTACCTGTGCCATCTCCGAGAAGTCGACCGCCACGGTGGCAGCTGGCTGCCAAGCGGCTAAAGCTGCGGGCATGACCGTCAGCACTGATTTCAACTACCGGAGCGCATTGTGGAGCCCGGAGGAGGGTGCGAAGCGGTTGGGCCCGTTGATGCAGTACGTGGACGTTGCTATCGGGAGCGCGCGTGATCCCATCCTAGGCATCATGCTGGGAATGTCAGGCAACATCGAGCCCGATGACCGGAGCGCAGACGCGTACCGTCCGTTCGTTGAGAAGGCCGTCTCCAAATACGGGTTCGCCAAGATGGCCCTGACCGTTCGAGATATTCACTCAAGCGATCACAACTCGTGGCAAGGCGTGTACTTCGATGGGTCTGAGATCGCCCTGAGCCGCCGGCACGAGCTTGCGATTGTGGATCGCGTCGGTGGTGGCGACGGGTTCGCCGCTGGAGCGATCTGGGGTGTCATGAACGGCTGGAATCCGCAACAGGTCGCAGATTTTGCGACGGCGTCCGGGGCGATCGCCCACACCATCCACGGCGACTTCAACCTGGCGTCAGAGGCCGAGGTACTAGCGGCAGCCTCAGGTAGCTCAGACGTCAGGCGTTAATCGCCCAATACCTGGGTAAACCCTTAGTCCTTCACAAGGCGGTTCGAGGGCAACCGCTGGCCTCACCCGAGGTGATCACCGATCTTAAGTCCGGCTGTAGATGCGAATTCTGCGGCCGATTCTTTTTTTGCGCCGCGCCGCTGCACACGTTTGACCATCACAGTGCCGTTGCCGGTGGCGACCTCAAAGCCCTGCTCTCCTAACGAGATGACAGCGCCGGGCGCGGCATTCGTATCGACGGACTCACCGAGGCCGGAATCGAATATCCGCAGCCTCTCATCATCATGAGTCGTGCTTGCGCCGGGCTGGGGATTGCACCCGCGTATCAGGTTGTATATTTGCTGGGAGGGCAGGGACCAGTCGATTCGACCGTCTTTCGCTTTTGCCCAGCTCTCGTAAGTCGATTCCGACTCGTTCTGGACTATCTTCGGAGCGTTCCCGTCCCGGACAAGGTCTATTGATTCGATCATCGCCTCTACGCCCATTGGGTACAGGTGGTTGAAGTAGACGGACCCGAGCGTGTCGTCTGGCCCGATCACGATCTCTTTCTGGAGAAGCACCGGTCCCGTATCCAGGCCCTCGTCCGGCCAGAAGATTGTCAGTCCGGTCCGCTCTTCGCCCATGATGATCGGCCAGTTGATGGAGCTCGGCCCGCGGTGGAGCGGGAGCAGCGAGGGGTGGTACTGGATGGTGCCGTGGGTCGGCCCGTTGATCATCTCCATCGGTACGATGTCCGTCACGTAGGCCATAACGCATAGATCAGGCGACAACCCGTTGAACTGTTCGATGGCCTCATCGCTGCGGAATCGACTAGGCTGGAACACCGGGATGTCGTGCTCAACGGCACCGGCCTTGAGTGGGTCTTCCCGCTGGCCTTCCTGGTCTGGAGAGCAGAAAACCCCAACGACCTCGTCCTTGCCCGTTTCGAGAATAGTGTTCAGTACCGATTGACCGAACGCCTGCTGACCGATTAGCACGATACGCATCTGATGAAATTCTCCGGCGATTTTTGCGGCTTTGAGAAGCGGTGCGAATTCCGGTCTGGCCGTTGTGTTGCGCCGGCGCCGACAGGAATTAGGCGATTCTAGCGCGCGGAAGCGTTGCGCACCGACATCGGTTACTCAGGCGCATGGATACCTCTCTCATCATCGCCGGGACACCTAATCCTTTGTTGCTTCCGTCTTCCAATGCCACAACTTACGGGGGAAAACGATATGTGATCTCTTGTTCGTCGTAAAGTGATTGCGTGAATTTACAACCGAGCGATCAAAACATCGAACCATCTCAGGATCCCGAACCGGCCCCGGATGATTTCCTGAGCTGGTTCCAACGCGGCCTTAAATACGCGCAGCTTGGCTTCCCGGATCGAGCCGCGGAGTCGTTTGAGCAGGCTGAACAGATCGAGCCGGAAGACGCGACACTTCAGTTCAACCTGGGCACTGCCTATCTGTCCCTGGGTAACTTTGTGCAAGCCGTGACGAACCTAAACAGGTCGATAAAGCTGGACCCATCCAACTCTGACGCGTATGGCAATCGCGCCGTGGCGCACGCAGCATTAGGCCAGGAAGACCTCGTGGCCGCTGACGTGGAAACTGCTGTCTCGCTCGGAGCTCCCCCCGATGGTATTGAAACCATACTCACCTACGTCCGGGAGCGCGTAAACCCCAACCAGGACTAGGGCTGAACGACTGGTTATTTTTGGGTCTCGGAGATAAAGGGACTAGGCACGGCAGAATCTACTGGAGGTACCGATGACAAGCCGATCACGACTTACAGACGATCAGGTCTCGGAGCGATTTGCCGTTGTCCCCGGATGGTCGCGGGTTGACGATAGCATTTCCAAGACGTTTGAGGCGCCGTCGTTCATGGAAGGCATCGCCTTCGTTCAATGCGTTGCCGAGATCGCCGAGTCAAGGGATCATCATCCGGATATCGACATCCGATACACCCACGTGACGCTTACGCTATCGACCCACGATATGGGCGGACTGACGGGCCTCGACTTTGAGGTCGCGGAAGCGATAAACGCCCTCTAACGAGAGGGCTGGTCCCAGCCCGGATAAGCGGTCTCAAGCTCTCGCAGCCTCATGTAGTCACGCAACGTAGCGAACGCGGCGCGTGCGGCCGTCGCTTTTCGCTGGGAAGGCTCGAACTGCATCGCCTCTGCCAGGTGTTCCGCCAGGAAGTGCGCCTCGGCGCGTGACACCGGCTGAAACTCATCATGCCGCAGAATCGTCTCGATTTCGACGCCCTCGTTCAGTAGACGGGCGGCGGCCCGACCGGCTGCGAGGTCGGCGCGATCAAACACCAGTCCGGACTCGTCTCGTCCCGGGCGAAGAATATCGGCCTCGATCAATCGTGCGAGCACATCCCGGTCTATTCCGGTCTGTTCAAGGTAGTCCGCCAGGCTGACTGGTCCGCGTGTTGTTCGTGTGGGCGTGCCGGACAAACCGAGTTCAGCGGCGGGGTTGGGATTGTCAAGGATCCGGGCGATAACGGCGAGCGGAAGGCCGCGGTCCTGGAAATCCTTGATCCGGGCGATCCGTTCGACCATCTGTGGCGGGTACAAGGCGCGCGTACGTGCCGTCTTGACCGGATGCGGAAGAAGATTCCGATTTACGTAGAAATTTATGGTCGCCGTGCTGACCCCGGTTTTCCGTGATAGCTCACCGACCGATATGCCTTTTGCGGTTGCCATGTTATCAAGCGCTCACTTGTCAACTCGTTTGTACAACAGACTAGCCACTAGAGAACGTAACGTCTAGTGTTCATCATCAACGAATCCGGGACTACCGGGGTTATTCCTGTGAATAGTGAGAAGGGACGGGTTTACCGCCGTGTTGCAAGAATCAAGAGGAATCCGGGCTAGGTAGTGAGCCGTAGACATTTTTAGAAGCGAGCCCCCGGTTGGTACCGTGCACCGACCCGGGGGCTCGCTTCTCTTCCCTTCTCCCACCCGGGAGAAGGGAAGAGAGCTTGTTCCTGGAGCCAAACGAAAAACTGAGAGGGTCGTCCCGGAGAATGACAGCGCGTCAGAGCGCGCTCCTGAGTTCACCCTCTGATCGCAGGACATTCTGGATTCCCGCCTGCGTCGGAATGACGGGTAGAAACGCCTGTCCTCACACGCACATAGTAGGGGGCGATTGATATCGACCCGATGGGGTATCGTCATAGGCCGCTTCAACCCATCCACGACACCCCAGCCCATAACCCCCAAAACGAATCCCCTGCTGGGGGCTATTCCCAGCGGAACAACCGGGTGGCGGCTGCAAACACGATCGCGCTCCAGGCCGCCAGGCCTGCCAGTTCACCCCAGATATCCGTGATCCCGGATCCGTCCGTCACAACGGCCCGGATAGCGTCCACAAGGAACGTGAGTGGCAGGAACTGCGTCACAACCGTCACCACTCCCGGCAGGGCGTCCAGCGGGAAGAACACACCGGACAGAAACATCATCGGCATCGAGATCAGGTTCGTGACCGGCGCCGCCACCTCCTCGGTACGGGCCACACCTGAGATCGCAAGTCCCATCGTGATGAACAGGATGCCGCCGAACAACGCCAGCGCTATTACAAGTAGCCAGGAAACGACGTCGCCGTCGCCCACCGCGAGATCGAACAGCATCATCCCCACCAGCAGAAGGATCAACGTCTGAAAGACCGATATGGACAATCGGGTCGATATCTGCGCGAACAGGAACTGCGCCGGGTTTACCGGTGCGGCCTTTAGTCGGCGTAGTACACCCTGCTGTCGATACTGCACCAACGCGAATACGACACCGAATATTCCGAGCTGCATGATCGACATCGCTACGATCCCAGGAATCAGGAACGCGGTGTAGCCCCGGTCATCGCCCTCGACCGTTGATAGGGATATTGTGCCGAATTTCGCGCGGCCCTTTGTCACGCTGGAATCGGTGACCTCGGGCGTGGAGGCTGCCTGCCATTCGAGATCTCCGAGGATCTGGTCCAGCAGCGCCACGGCGAGTGCAGCACGCTGCGGCGACCGCTCATCGGTGGTCGCGGACACCGTTACAGGTCCGCCCGGCTCGGCGAAGCCCGCTGGAATGACGAACACGGCGTCGATCTCGCCGTCCGTGAGCCGCTTCGTTTCTTCGCCGAGGCTGCCAAGTTCAATGTCCACAAGTTCGTCTGGACGATCGGTTAACTGAAGGATCATCGCCGCCGAAGCTTCATTCTGGGCCTGGTCGACGATTCCGACATCAGCCCCGCTGAATCGATCAAAATCAAGTAGCCCGAAGATCACCATGATCAAAAAAGGAATGAAAAGCGAAAAGAAGATCGCCTGCCGGTTCCTGAAATACATCTTCAGGGAGGCAACCGTGAGACTCAGGGCGATCCTCATGTGGAGGCTCGTTTGTGCGCGAGGTTACTGGGGTTACTCATTTCGCAAAGCCCGGCCCGTCATGCTGATAAAAACATCCTCAAGCGTGGCCTCACGCGTGGGTCTTTCATTCCGGAAACCGGTCTCAAGCAACCCGTCCACAAGCGCCAGCGGCGTGTCTAGCGCGACGATCCTGCCGCTGTCCACGATGGCCACGCGGTCGCACAACTCCTCGGCCTCTTCCATGTAGTGCGTCGTGAGCATCACCGTGGTTCCGTCAGTCTGTAAGCCCTTGATCAATTCCCACATGTTCCGACGGGCCTGTGGGTCGAGTCCGGAAGAAGGTTCATCAAGGAACATAACGGCGGGCTCGTTAACCAATGCGGCGGCGATAGAGAAGCGTTGCTTCTGGCCGCCGGAAAGGGTCTTGAATTGCGACTTGCCGCGTTCTCCCAGATCGACGCGGTCCAGCAGATCCTGTGATGAGACGCTGTGTCCGTAAAGCGTGCCGAACAGCTTCAGTAACTCGGACAACGTCAGGCGGTCAAAGAAAGCGTTGGCCTGAAGTTGCACGCCGATGATCTTCTTCACGCGCATCGGCTCACGTGTGACATCGATCCCGTTGATCAGCGCCACACCGGAGTCCGGATTCCGCATCCCCTCCAGTATCTCAACGGTGGTCGTTTTGCCCGCTCCGTTTGGCCCGAGCATGCCGAAAACCTCACCCGGGTACACCTCGAAAGACACGCCATCTACGGCCTGGATATCGTCGTAACGCTTGCGCAAATCCTTGGCGACGATTAACGGGCCGCCTGATGTCCCGGCGTTGTTCATAGCTTTCGGACGAACCCCTTGGTCGTTGCGTCCTGGTTCATATAAAAATTTCCTCGATTACGGCTGGGATCCACGTCCACGCACAGTGCTAATCACACAGTGTCAGTCTTGCATACCGAGCACGTGACCTCACATCAGTCCCGGCGAATCTTTGATAATGCCGTGAAGGCAAAAATCATGAGTGAATTTCAAACCGCCGATTGATCGCCCATGAATGGCACTCGCTAGCTGCCAGCGACCGAGAAGGCCATGATCTGGTCGATATCGTGACTAATTTAGTCATAACATCGGCCACGAGATTACTTCCGGATTCGTGGCAGGGTGAGTTCATGCGGGAACGGACAAAACGATCGATCGGAGAACGCGACGCAGAAGGTACGACACTGCTCGTCCTCACAAGATCCGATCAACAACCGATAGGGTCGTGGCCGTTTGTTACAGGTACGTTTTATCCCTTTAGCGGAAGTGTTTTGGGACGGTGTGCCGCAGTTATCGGGCCAGGTGACCTCAACATCTAGCGCAGGCTCTAACACCAGAGTAGTCTCCGTGCGGACCTGTCTGGGGAGAATCCCCTCTCCGTCTGAGAGAGGGTGCAGAAAACTTCAATCCACGTCTGGCGCAAATGGGACCATCATGCTGGCAAGGTTCAATAACTGCTGACGGACTAATACCGGCGGCAACTTACCGAGGATCAAGGAACAACAATGAAATTCGACACCATCATCTCTGGCGGCACCGTGATCGACGGAACCGGCACGCCCGGCGCACAGGTTGACATCGGTATTTCGGGTAAAGAGATCGCAGCCACAGGTGATCTGTCGGAATCCACTTCCGACAACGCGATAGACGCCACCGGCTTGACCGTCACGCCCGGGTTCATCGACGTCCATGCCCACTCTGACGGTGCACTCCTGCTCGATGGTCAGCATGCGAGCGGCATCCGCCAGGGCGTCACGACGGAGATACTGTGCCCTGATGGACTCTCGTACGCTCCACTTTCTCACGACGATTACCTGATGTACCGGAAGTACCTGTCCGGCATTCTGGGATTCCCGCCTGAAGACTTGGATATGTCGTCGATAGACGCGTTCCTCAGCAACTACCACCTCAAGACTTCATGCAACGTCGCCACCTTCATCGGCCACGGACCGGTCCGCATATCCGCCGTTGGTATGAACGACGTTCCCTTAAGAGGGGCCGACATGGATCGAGCGAAGGGCATGCTTCGGGAAGGACTTGAGCAGGGGGCTCGCGGTTTTTCAACGGGAATGTCCTACTACCCGAACGCGTACAGCGATACTGACGAGTTGGTGGAACTTTGTGAGGTAGCCGCCGAGTTCGGGTTGCCGTACAGCACGCACCTGCGCAATCACAATCCTGAACGCGGATACGCGGGCGGGGGTGTACTTGAAGCACTTGAGATCGGGCGTCGCTCGGGTGTCCCGGTCCACCTTGAACACTACCGCACCGCCCCGCCCCACATCGGCGATATCGCGTCGATCATGGATCCGGTGGACGCCGCCAAGGCAGAGGGCGTGGACGTATCGCTTGAGTGCTATGTCTACCCAGTAGGCTCAAGTTTCCCCCACACTTTCATCCCGGGCTGGGTGCATGAAGGTGGATCGGACGCCATGATGGAGCGGTTGCGAGATCTGGAGACCCGCAAAGACCTGATCAAGTTTTTCCAAGAGACGCCAATAACTCCCATGGGCGGCAACATGTTCACAGCCATATCTGAAGGTTCTAACGACGATCTGGTGGGCATGACATTTGAGGACGCGGCGGAAGCGAAGGGGACCTCTGTGGAAGAACTTGTGATGGAACTCATGGTGGAAGAGGAGATGGGCATCGGGTTTCGGGGAATCCCGCCGACAAGCGTACGGATCTGGCGTCAGCATGAAGAAGACGTGATGAACCTGCTGGACCGGCCGGACTACATGATCGGCAGCGACTCCATCCCGATAGCTCCGCCGCTTGTCGGCATCGTCCACCCAAGGGCTTTCGGCTGCTTTGCTCGCTTTATAGGCCGGCTCCGTCGCCGATTCGACCGGCCGCTCGAACAGGTGATCCAGCGCGTTACCCAGAACCCGGCACAGCGCTTCAAGATCGACAAACGTGGGGTGATCGCTGACGGCAACTTTGCGGACCTGGTCCTGTTCAATGCGGACACCGTGAATGACCAGTCCTCGTTCGAAGACCCGGCTGTCCATCCATCTGGCATCCCATACGTCTTCGTGAACGGCAAATTGGCTGTAGAGAACGAGAAGGTGACCGGCGTACTTGCGGGAGAGGCCGTGCGCTAAACGCGCCGCCTCTTCTCTGATCGTGTAGGAAGCACGGGCCTACGAGGCGTCGATTGTAGACCCCGCAGAAATGCCTCAGAAAGTTGCAGCAAGATCTTCTCTGCTTACATCCACCCATCAACCCAACAATTCGGAGACCACAATTAAATGACCAGAATCGCGATTCTCGACGACTATCTTCACCTTGCTGAGGGGGCGGCCGATTGGGCATCGTTGCCGGTTGAATCGATTGATATCTTCGACGATACGATCCTCGATCACGATGGGCTTGTGGATAGGCTCGCGCCGTTCCAGATACTGGTCACAACGCGCGAACGTACGCGATTCCCGGCGGAAGTACTGGAACGGCTGCCCAACTTGAAGTTGATCGCCGGAACCGGCGCACGGCAGGCAAACATCGATATGGACGCCGCCAAAAGGCTGGGAATCACGGTCTGCATTACTACGAGCTTGCCGTCACGTGGTAACAGCACCTCAGAACTCACATGGGCCTTGATCATGGCCGTGACGCGCCACATAGCGATAGAAGACAGGCAGATGCGAGAAGGGCAGTGGCAGACGAGAGTCGCCGAGGGCATCGGTGGCAAGACGCTCGGCATCCTCGGCATGGGTCGCCTCGGCACCCTTGTTGCCGGCTACGGCAACGCCTTCGATATGGACGTGATCGCATGGGGCCCGACGCTTGACGCCGATCGCGCCGCCGCGAATAACGCGTCGTACGTCTCGTGGGACGAGCTGTTCTCTCGGTCCGATATTCTTTCGATCCACGTCCCGCTCACCGATTTAAGCCGGGGCTGGGTAACTGCTCGCGAATTCGAAATGATGAAGCCCACGTCCTACCTGATCAACACGTCTCGAGGTCCGATCGTTGAAGAGACAGCGCTTCTGGATGCACTAAGAAACGACGTGATCGCAGGGGCCGCGCTGGACGTTTACGATATCGAGCCATTGCCCGGCGGTCACCCGTTGCTCGGGCTGGGCAACGTCTTGCTGGCGCCGCACCTCGGCTACGCAACCGGAGATACGCTCCGTTACTTCATGGCCGCTTCACTCGAAAACGTACAGGCATGGCTGAACGGGTCGCCAGTTAACGTCTTCAACCCTTGATCCCATACATCCGGGGCGCGTGAACGGGCGGTCAGGTTAAGACCGCCCGTTTGATGATCTGCCTTATCCGGTTTATCCAGGCAAGGAGCCCGGTGGGGCACTTCTAGCCCCGAACTTCGCTCGAGAAGCCCGCCTTGTTGTGTGTGCCGTCACAGAACGGCTTATTGGTTGACTCACCACAGCGGCACAGCGCCACAGCGCTTCCGGTCCATGACAACTTCTTACCCTCAACGTCGACGATGGTCACATCGCCGGAAATTACGTAGGGACCGTTGTCGTTTATTTTTACTGAGACGTCAGCCATGTGCCGCTCCTGAATTAATTGTGCCATTGGGCCACCTTCAGTCATCCCCAACTACCTGTATACCACATACCTCACGAGAGGACTGATTCCACGGTTGCTTTGACGCGTTCTTTGCGCCACGGGCCCCTTGTATGAGGGAGCCGGGTTTTTGTGGCTGGAACTCGGCAGTTTCTATCGTAGGAAACGTGTAGCTGGGTCTACTTGCTAGAATGGCCGTCTCTACGATAATCAGCTTCGAGTCCGGGCACGCTTCCGCACTTCAACCTGATGAACCGGCGTCTCCCCTGAACTTTCCGGACATATCCCAAGGACACCCAGGAATTACCACTTGACCACTATTCCCAGTCGCCAGGAACGCGATTCGACAGCGGCCACCGACGGGGACCGTTACGAGCCCTCCGCTATCGAGACGAAATGGCAGGAGCGATGGGAGCGTGAAGGCGTTTACCGGGTGCCTGATGATGTTCCCGGCAAGGACAACTGGTACGCGCTTGTCATGTTCCCGTATCCGTCCGGGGATGTGCACATAGGCCACTGGTTCCAGTACACCGGCGCCGACGCCCACGCCCGCCTTAAACGCATGCAGGGCTACAACGTCATGCACCCGATGGGGTTCGACTCTTTTGGACTGCCGGCCGAAAACGCAGCGATCGCTTCAAACATCCACCCGCGCATCTATACAGAGAAAAACATCGTCAACATGCGGAGGCAGTTCCGGGCGATGGGAACCAGCTATGACTGGGATCGGGAACTGGCGACACACACGCCGGACTACTACCGCTGGAACCAGTACCTGTTTCTGAAACTATACGAGGCTGGGCTAGCCTACCAGTCACGCGGATTCGCCAACTGGTGCCCGAGTTGCCAGACCACGGTCGCCAACGAACAGGTGCTCGATGGCGCCTGTGAGCGTTGCGACACAGTCATCACGCGCCGAGAGATGGACCAATGGTTCTTCCGCATCACCGCTTACGCAGAAGAGCTCCTTCAGATGGATGACATCGACTGGCCAAACAAAATAAAGCTGATGCAGACCAACTGGATCGGCCGATCAAAAGGCGTCGACTTCCAGTTCGATATTTCTGAGTACGGCCTGTCAAAGACCATCCTGACCACCTACACCACGCGCATCGATACGGTGTACGGCGTGACGTTTCTCGTGCTCGCTCCGGAGCATCCGATGGTCGAGGAATTGACGCAGGCCGAACAACAAGAGTCGGTTTCCGAATATATCGCCCAGGCGGCCCGTACTCCTGAGATAGATCGTACGTCAACGGAGCGAGAGAAAACCGGCGTGCCCACGGGCGCTTACGCGACGAACCCACTGAATGGGGAACGCGTGCCGATATTGGTGGGGGATTACGTCCTCGCAACCTATGGGAGCGGCGCGGTCATGGGCGTGCCGGCCCACGACGATCGTGATTTCGTATTTGCGAAGAAATACGGCTTGCCGATAAGGGTCGTGATCGCCCCCGACGACTGGGATGGGTCAGACCTGAACGAAGCGTATCTGACGCCCGGGACTCAGATCAACTCCGCGGAGTTCGACGGCCTCTCCAACAAAGAGGGCCTGGAGAAGATCGCAGACAAGATCGAGTCCAATGACATGGGCCAACGCCGTGTTACGTACCGAATGCGTGACTGGCAATGGTCCAGACAGCGCTACTGGGGTACCCCTATCCCGATCATCCACTGCGAGGGTTGCGGGATTGTGCCCGTGCCGATCAGTGAACTTCCGGTACGCCTGCCGGACGAGGCAGACTTCAAGCCAACAGGCCGCTCCCCACTGGCGGATGACGCCGAATTTATTAACACCATTTGCCCCAAATGCGGCGAGTCGGCAAAGCGAGAGACGGACACGATGGACACGTTCGTCGATTCGTCCTGGTACCACCTCCGATTTGCAAGTCCAAAATCGTCTGAAGTGGCGTTTGAGCCGAATGCAGTGAAGTCATGGCTGCCAGTACATCAGTACATGGGCGGGGCGGAGCATGCCGTGATGCACCTGCTGTACGCACGGTTCTTCACGAAGGCGCTGCGCGATCTCAAGATGATCGACTTTGACGAACCGTACTCAAGGCTGTTCAACCAGGGTCTCTTAATCAAGGACCATAAGAAGATATCCAAGCGCTCCAACCCGCTACCACCTGACCCTCTGGTTGATCGTTACGGTGCGGATACAATTCGCTGCTTTCTGATGTTCCTTGGCCCGTGGGATCAGGGAGGGGACTGGAGTGACGATGGGCTGGCTGGCATCACCCGCTGGTTGAACCGGTTATGGGATCTGGCAAACCGGGATACTTCAGAGCTCTCTTCTGCCGAGCTAGGGGCTACGGAAGCCGATCGTGAACTTCTTAGGGCATCGCACAAGACGACACGCCGCGCGATCCAGGATCTTGAGCGATTCAAGTTCAACACCACTATCGCGGCACTCATGGAACTCGTGAGCGAGATGAATCGTGGGTGGGACAGCGGAGCGATATCCGCTGCGGCATGGTCCGACACCGTGGAACGCATGTTGTTGTTGACGGCGCCACTCGCCCCCCACATTGCGGAGGAACTCTGGGAACGGACCGGTCACTCGTTCAGCATCCACAACGAATCTCTTCCCCTATGGGATCAAGAGCTAGCTGCTGACGAAGTGATTACGGTCGTCGTACAGATCAACGGCAAGGTCCGGGAAAAATTGCAACTCGCTGCAGACGTCACAGAGGAACAGGCGTTTGAGGCCGCGTTCGCGTCTGACCGTGTAAAGGCGTACACGGACGACACCGAGATCGTTCGCCGCATCTACGTCCCGGGGAGACTCGTTAACCTTGTTGTTAGATAGGGTTGTCCGATAGGCCGGTTCGTGAAAACGGACCAAGTCCGAAATTTATAGATCGATGGAACGGTTAAATAGCCGGGGGACTCCGATGATCCGGAACCTGTTGCCCTATGTGGCGCTCACCGTTGCCGGAGTCGTCCTGGCGGCGATCCAACTGGGCGATGGCTTAATCGTTCAGCGCCCGGAGGCGCGAATGCCTTTGTTTCTTGGCGGGTCCATCATCGCGATCGCCGGGCTGTTGAAATTCATCGCCGTCGCTACCGACCCGGAACTCCGTAAATCTGACAAAAAGGCCTCCGAGGATTGACGGCGTAATCGGTTCCCTGACTGACACAT
>JAPYSM010000176.1 GCA_029936485.1 Dehalococcoidia bacterium | reverse complement strand
GTCGATACGAGTCCTGAGCGCTTCACCGCCCGGCAGCTCCATAAGCTCCGTGAGCTGCTCCCCGTACTTGGCGACGACCACCTTCCAGCCGTTCACCCGGAACATGTCCATGAACCGTGCAACGCGGATGCCCGGCACCACGCGGTCAAGACTCTGTCGGTTCAGATCGACGATCCAGGTGCAACGGTCGAGACCCTGAATAGCGGGTTCCGTTACCGTCTCCCAGATAGAGCCCTCATCCAGTTCCGCATCGCCCATGTGTGCAAAGAAGCGGCCCGATGTGGGTTCTAGATTGTGGCCGTCAAGGTAGTCCCTCGCGAGCGCACCAAACGTGACCGCGCCGGGAGACAACCCAACGGAGCCTGACGAAAAATCGGGAGCGTCCGGGTCCTTGGTTCGACTCGGATAGGCCTGAAGCCCGCCGAACTCCCGGAGGGTCGGCAGGTACTTCACGTCCAGATTGCCGAGCAGGTACTGGATTGCGTGATACACAGGAGACGCGTGTGGCTTGATCGCCACCCGGTCTTCTGCCTTCAACGTCTCGAAGTAAAGAGCGCTCAAGATCGCCGCAGATGACGATGAGGAAGCCTGGTGACCGCCGACCTTCGATCCGTCCGTGCTCTCACGGACGTTGTTGGCCCAGTGGATGATGGCGGTCGCCAGCCATAACACCCTGTCCCGGGCGTTATCCCTGATGAGCTGTACCTGGGATCTTCCCTGTGGGTTCACAGGCGGGTTCACGGCAACCATCGATGCACTCCGATTAGCCCGAAAGACCATCTGAACGTGCGCGTACGTTCCAGAACACTGAAAAATGGGCGACTGTCCCGATCTTACACGTCATGAGACAGCGTGACGCGCCCTCTTGTGACAGTTCTTCACACGTGACATCTCCCGGCGGGACGTTCGGGCACGATAAACTCGCTGCAACATAGAGGAACCACACCCGGAACTGGATTGACCGGGCAAAGCCAGCAACACTCCCCAAGCTCCCACGGGATCATCAGAAACGCCATGAAGTTTGACCGGCTTGACATCTATCACGTAGCGATGCCACTGATATACCCGTGGCGAACTTCCTACGGCGAGGACTACGACATCCAGGCCGTGCTCGTGAAGGCCACCGACGGCGACAACGTTGCATGGTCGGAATCGTCGCCCCTCCACGCCCCTACTTACCTCACCGAAAGCGCCGGCGGCGTCTTCTACCTGCTCTCGGAGATCATGGGGCCGCAGATAGTTGGGCGTGAGTTCGAGGACGCTGACGATCTCAACAGGCTCCTATCTGTATTCAAGGGCAACACATTCGCCAAAGCGGCGCTGGAGATCGCTTCATGGGCGCTGCTCGTCCGTTCTTCCGGCATACCGCTGCACACCCTGCTCGGTGGCGAGACGCGTGAGGTCGTGGCGGGCGCAGATTTTGGCATACAGGACTCGATCGACATGCTTCTCGGCAACATCCAGATCGCCGTGGATGCCGGGTTCCCGAGGGTCAAGTTGAAGGCTGCGCCGGGATGGGACCTCGACATGTTGAAGGCCGTAAGGGGTGCATTCCCGGACACCGTCTTCCACATCGACTGCAACGGAGGCTACTCACTGGACGACCTTCCGATGTTCAAGGAAATTGACAAGTTGGGGCTGGCGTTCATCGAGCAGCCGCTAGCGTTCGATGACCTGTTGGACCATGCGGAGCTGGCGAAGCAGATCGAGACGCCGGTCTGCCTGGACGAGAGCGCGATCAGTATCCGGGCGGTCGAACAGGCTCTACACATCGGCGCGGCAAGCTACATCAACATTAAACCGGGTCGTGTTGGCGGACTGGCAAACTCGATCGCCATCCACGACATCTGCCGGGACGCCGGCGTGCCCGTCTGGGTAGGCGGCATGCTGGAAAGTGCGCTCGGAGCCGCGATCTGCATTGAGCTGGCCACATTGCCCAACTTTACCTACCCGGGCGACCTGTTCCCATCCTCCCGCTTTTACGAGCGTGACCTCAGCCAGCCGGACAACGAACTGACCGAAGCGCGCACGTTCAAGCCGTTTATGAACGGGCTGCCGGAACCGGACGCGGACCGGCTTGACGAGTACACCGTTCAATCGGCCACGGTGGTTCCAGATTGAACGCTGAAATGTCAGGACAGATAGCCGCGGCAAACCGACGTGAAACTGATCAGGCGTGCACCGTATGAACGCCCGCGGGTGGCGGAGCAAGCTGCCGCGCATGTTGATCGCAGGCATTGCAATCATCGCCGCGATCGCCATCGTCTCGGAGATCAGTTCTGACCGAGACGTCGGCGGGGAGTTGGTAGTCGAGGTACCCACACCAACGATCGAGTCCAGATCGTGGGAGGTAGGCCAGGAACCAACCGGGGCCATCTTTGACGGCGAGCGGTTGTGGGTTGCGGAAACCGGGTTCGGGACCGTGACGAGCTACGGACTTGAAGGCCAGCGTCTGGACACGGCGGATGTGGGCGGTCAGCCGGCCGTGCTCGCCTCGGGCGCAGGGTTCGTCTGGGTGCTAGACGCAGGCGACGGCTCCGTGACGCAGTTGGACGCCGATGCGAACGTCGTAAGGAAATTTCAGGTCGGGCTGGAGCCTGCTGGACTCGTTTTTCTTGGAGATCACCTCTGGGTCTCGGATCCGATACGCGGCTCCGTCTCCAAAATATCGCTCCAGGGCGCGCTGGCCCAGTTACTTGAGATCGGTGTCTCTCCCGGGGCGATCACTAAAACGCCGGAACAGGTGCTTGTCATCGATGGCGAAACGCTCACCGTCACGGGAATCGACCCGGATGGAAATGTTGTCGGCTCGTTTGAGTACCCGGACCAGATAGACATCGGGGATTTCGAACATGTTCCGGGAAACCCAACGGCGTTCCTGTCCACCCCGGATGCCCTGTGGATCGCTTTCGGCGGCATTGGCCAGGTGATGCGCCTCACGCCCGCCGGTAACTTCTCCAGCCTCACCCGTGTTCCAACGGGTCCCCTGGCACTGGCGTGGAGTGGTAACGAGCTGTGGGTGGTATCGACCGACGCAGCAACGATCACCCGAATCTCCGGCACCGGAACGATCGTCGAAACGCACGATATCGGCGGGCACCCGACGAGCATCGCCCATGATGGCAATCACGGTTGGGTAACGGACGACGAGAAAAACGTACTAATCCAGTTCACGCCGGTCGAGTTGGTCCCGTAGGCTCCAATTGGGGATTTTGGTGTGCAGGGGGCCTTGCCCCTATTCACCTAGTCCTGCGGTGCGAACGCCGCCGAAACGTGCCGGCGCTGGATCTTGCCCGTCGCCGTCCTCGGGAGTGAGTCAGCGATGTAGATCCGCTCCGGGACCTTGAAGGCAGCCATCCGCTCACGGCAGAACGCCTGGATCGCAGCCTCATCGGCGTCGCCGGACAGCACCACTGCCGCCTGCACGATCTCGCCGTACTTCACATCTGGAACCGCAAAACATACCGCCTCTGCTACGGCCGGGTGGTCGAGCAGCAGGGCATCCACCTCGAGCGGCGAAATCTTCTCACCGGCGCGGTTGATCAACTCCTTCAATCGACCGGTCAGGGTAAGTCGACCGTCGGCGTCCATGATTCCCTGATCGCCGGTACGGAACCAGCCGTCGGTGAACGCCTCGGCGTTGGCCTCAGGGTTGTTGTTGTAACCGTGGGTCACGTTCTCGCCACGAATCACCACCTCGGCACGCTCTCCAAGGGGCATCATCTTCCCGGCCTCGTCCATGATGCTGATCTCAACACCGGTTCCCATGCCAACCGAGCCCGGTACGCGGTCGCCCGGGGGAAGCAGGTTGGATGACATCTGGTGCGCGGCCTCGGTCATGCCGTACGCCTCAAGAACCGGAGCGCCAAAGCGAGCTTCAAGGTCGTTGAATACCGACGGCACAAGCGCCGCGCTGCAAGATCGGATCAGCCGGAAACTCTCGTGGGGCGCGTTGTCATCGTCGGCACGCATCAGCAGGATCTGGTGGATCGTCGGAACCGCAGAATACCAGGTCGCCCCAGTGCTCTTCTGGTCGGCCCAGAAGGTGCTTGCGGAGAAACGGGAGGGAACTACGATCGATCCGCCGGAATTCAGGGTAGACAGCGCCACGCCGATCAGGCCGTGGACGTGGAAGAGCGGCATCACCACCATCGCCACGTCATCGGGCGTCAGAGCGTACGTGTCCTTGATGTTGGCGAGCGATGTCAGCAAGTTCTTATGCGTTAGCGGCACGCCCTTCGGCCGGTTGGTCGTACCAGACGTGTGAAGGAACAGCGCCACGTCGTCCTCAGAAGGCGGTATGACGTCCTTTGTCAAAGTGAGTTCGCTGCCATTG
>JAPYSM010000014.1 GCA_029936485.1 Dehalococcoidia bacterium | reverse complement strand
GGCGCCAGTGCGACGGCCCATACGGCGATGCCCAGCCAGAACCACGCTTCCCGCCATCCGACGGTGTTGATGAGTATCTGGGCGAAGAACGGCATCAACCCCATGCCAACGGAGTGCGACGACGCGAGTATCCCGTTGGCTCGACCGCGGCGACGGATAAACCACTGAGAGACTACCGTCCCGGTCCCGATCTGGACCGGCGCCGCAAATATCACTCGCCCGATACCGAACAAGATGTAGAAGCTGATGGGCGTGATCCACCAGCCGATAGCCATCGTCGTAAACCCGAGGATGAAGGCGGCGCCAAGTAGGACGGTGCGTGGACCGTACCGGTCGATCAAATATCCCGATATTGGCGCTGCGAACATCGCTGCAATGCCGCCCGCGCTCGCAGATCCAGCCAGAAGCGTCCTGCTCCAGCCGAGGTCCTCGGCCATCGGAAACATGAAGACGCCGAGGGTCAGGGACGCCGCGGCGTTACGGACGAACACCGCAGATCCGGCGGAGAAGAGGATCGCCCAGCCATAAAAAAACGGCGTGTGTCGAGCGATGCGATGTCGGAGGTTAGGAGAGTTCAAGGGGCCCCGATGTTCTGGAGAATGCTGCGGTCAGCGGCGCACGATGTTACAACGTCATTGCACCGAAAAGGCGTGGCACTCGCGTCCAGTGCATCGACTTGATTTTCATATGACCTCGAAACAGGGCCTGATCCAGACCCCTGAGATTCCAGACTCATCAGAATCGCACCCGGCGAATAAGAGGAACCGCAAGCATGGCCATCATCTACGAGAAGCGTGACCAGATCGCTTACATCACCATCAGCAACCCGGACAAGGCGAACATCCTGGATAAGGCCAGCTCCGACGCCCTCTCGGATGCATGGAAAGAGGTCTGGGAGGATCGTGATGTCCGAGCTGCGGTCCTGACCGGTGAAGGCGATAAGTACTTTTGTGCTGGCCACAACTTGGCTCCAAGGCCGGATGTCACAGATGAAGAGCGTGAAAGACTGCGGATGCAACGCACTTACTGGCCCCTCTCGGGAACCGTCAACGGGGCTACAACAGGTGTTGATGGACGAATGGGTGATCACTACCCGCAGATCTGGAAGCCGGTGGTCGCCGCCGTAAACGGGTGGGCCGCAGGCGCTGGTTTCTACCTTGTGCTCGGGTCGACCGATATTCGAATTGCCTGTGCCGAGCACGCCAGGTTCAAGTTCGCGTTGCTATCACAGGGCTGGGTAGGGAACGGTCCGGGTGCGACGCTTCTCACCCGACAGGTGAACTACGCGGATGCGATGCGGATTTTGCTGATGGACGAACCGTTCGGCGCCGAAGAGGCGCTTCGAATCGGCCTCATCAACGAGGTGGTGCCGCACGAGAACCTGATGGATAGGGCGGATGAGCTGGCACACCGCCTGACGTCGATGCCACCGGTGGCGGTGCGGATGATGAAGGAGTTCGTAATCCGATTCCGAGAAACTCCCGTGGACACAGCGTGGCAGGTGCAGACGCTGATGAATACGTTGCTCATCCAGACCACACTGGACGGGGAAGAGGGCCGAAAAGCTTTCAACGAGAAGCGCCCAGCGAACTTCACGGGAGCTCTACGAAAGAAGGGAGAAGCGTTCTCGGACCCGACACTGGAAGAGGCGGAACGACTCGAAGAGCTATACAAATCCGGGGAGTACTAACCCGAGGGGGCAGTTATCTGGGCGTATTGGCGGACACGGCCATCGCCCAAGGCATCGTGTTGTAGGGGCCTAAGGCAATACGCCTATCCCATTCGAATTGCGCACCAAAATCGGTCCAATTCAAATTTGTAGCGGAGACGCTTGCCCCTCCTCCGGTTCAATTGTTTCCGCATAAGAAGAACGTGGATAGCGCGTCATCAACAACTGGTCGCTGTTCCGAACCTTCGATAGCCTCTTGGCACGATATTGCTCGGGAATGCAATCTCATTATCAGCGGCATACAGCGACACCACCCCTGCATGGAACCATCGTCGCACCGGCGCTGTCCGGCAATTCCTGGGCGGCCCTCTATGTCAACGCACCCGTATGCCGCAGCTCAGCGATTTCCATATCGGTCATACCCAGCACGTCAACCAACACGGCGTCGGTATCAGCGCCCAGCTCCGAAGCCGGTGCTTGAACAGGCCGTTCTCCTGATGTCCATTGCCACGGCAATCCGGGCAACACGCGGTTTGATCCGTCCATGTCCGTAGAATTCGCATAGAAACCACGTTCCTGCAGATGCGCGTCCCAGAACAACTCCGTGGAATCTGGCGACGGTGCTGCGGAGACACCGGCGCTCTGGAGCGTGAGAGTCGCTTCCCTTGCCGATCGTGTTGAGGTCCAGGTGGTGATGACCCTGTCAATCTGTGCAGCATCCCGCATCCGAATCTTTAGGCTGTCAGAACTCCGGGCGATCAATTCCGGAATGATGGTGCACAACGCTTCCCATTCGCCTGGAGACGCGGTGCTAATCGCAACCCACTCATCGTCGCCAGCGCAGGCGTAGACGCCGTGTGGATAGATTTCGGGGTCATCGTTGCCTATCTGTCCCAGTGATGTCCGGCCCGACTGGTGATCGATCAACGGTCCCGGCATGGTCGACAACAACGACTCCACCATCGAGAAGTCGATATGGGCACCCTCGTGGGTCCTGGCCCGGTGCCGAAGCGTTGCTCCGATAGCGAACGCCATCTTCAGGCCGCATAAGGGATCGGCCCAGGCCCAACCGACCCGAGGCAAAGTATTCTGGTATCCATTGAGTGAGGCAAAACCGGTGTAGCACTGGATGAGTGTTCCGTAGGCGACGCGGCCGGCGTCCGGCCCGGTACGCCCCAAACCTGATGCTGACAACAGGACGATGTCGGGTCGTATCTCACTGAGGGATTCATAGTCAAGCCCGAGCCGATCCAACACTCCGGTCGCGAAGTTCTCGACCACCACATCGCATTCAGCGACCAGCCGGTGTGCTACCTCAACGGCTTCCGGTTGTTTCAGGTTCAGGGTGATGGCCCGCTTGGATTTGCCCAAAATTGCGTGCAATGCGGACGCACGTCCCGGATCAGCTCGGCTACTTGTTTCGACCTTGATAACATCTGCCCCAAGGGCCGCCAGATAGCGGGTGCAGGTCGGCCCGGCGATCACCCAACTCAGATCCAACACTCGGATACCCGACAACCCCCCAGTGCGGGGGATTATCCCGGGCGATTGATAGGAAGCCCCGGCAGATCTTCCATTCGATGATCGGTGCACTGTGTAAGGCACTCCAGGTCGACGGAGTGGGCCAGCGGTAGGGTGTTCGAATTCGGTAAAGAACCCGCGGTGCAGCAGTTGTGCAGATTCGAGCAGATCGCCCGGCGTAGCCAGTGGAAACGACGGCACGTGCGCGTCCTGTGCCGTTTCGTAGATCCACTGTTTGGGGTGGCTGACGCTCCATTCGGTGATCAACGGGTGAAGCTCGCCCCAGTTCCTGGCACGATCGGCCTTCGTGCCGAATCGCTCATCTGCGCCCCAGTTCGGATCCCCCATAACACCGAGCCACGCCTGCCACTGCCGATCTTCACGGGGGGAGATCGCAACGAACCCGTCGGATGCTGGGATGATGCTGACGGTCGAACCATTTCCGTCTCCATCGCGACGGCGCGGCTGAGACGGCTCTCCATATGCCGGCGCTGCCAGTTCACGGACGGCCATGCACGCCAGTGCTTCCTGCGTTGATACATCGATCAACTCACCGCCATCGGGACGCTCTCCGGCGAGGGCAAGCATCGCTGCGCACGCCGCGGTGGTACCTGCCACGAATGCCGACTGATCTCCGGCAGCCCTTACGGGAGGTTCGACCTTCGGGTCTTCGACCTGTCCTATGAGAAGCCGTCCCATGCCCGAGGCATGGAATGAAACAAGATCGCCGCCGGTGAATTCAGCATCTGGACCTGTCAGGCCAAATGGGGTGATTGACACGATTAATACACCCGAGTTGTCCGATCGTATTTCATCGATGACACCCTGGGTCGCGGATGCTCCAGAGGGCGTTCTGTCCACGATCACAAGGTCAGCGGCACTGAGAAATCTATCGAACTCGGCAGGATTTCCCGTGCGTTGCTTGCCGTCGTTAACTGCAAGCCAGACGTTGCCGTCTTCAGCCTCGGCGGATAGCCGGGTCACGTTTGCCCCTGCTTCGACAAACGACTGACCGCACACCGCCCCCGCCAGGCCGAGGCCCAGTTCAACGACCCGTAATCCGGCAAGGAGGTCCAACGATGCCGCTTCCTTCGATTGTTCTGGGCTCATGTTGATTCCGAGGTGGTGTGAATTCGATTTGTACTTGCCAGAGACCCGGGGATGCTACAACGTAGCTGGTCCCATCGCGATGGGGCCCAGCGTAAATACGAGTGCATTGAACTAGACACGGTCTCTCGCTGGTAAAGTCGCGGCACGAAATAACGGGCGGCGTGCAATACGGCCGCCTACGACCGAAGATAGGCAGTTGGAAAGTGGATAGCGAATGGCGAACGGTAACGGTCCTTTCGATGCCCGGACGACTCTTCAAACTCCGTCCGGTGAAGTCATTTACTACCGACTGTCGGCCCTTAAAGAACAGGGTCTAGTTGATGTAGACAAACTTCCGTTCAGCATCCGTATTCTGCTGGAAAACTCGTTGCGACAATCGGACGGCGGAGTGGCGGACCGTTCAGACGTCGAGACGGTCGCATCCTGGGCGTCATCTTCTACCCCCATCAAAGAAATCCCCTATCTTCCGGGACGAGTCGTCCTCCAAGACTTCACCGGAATTCCGACGGTCGTTGACCTGGCGTCAATGCGTGACACAGTTGCCGAGTCAGGTGGTGACCCGTCGGTCATAAACCCGATCATCCGGACCGATCTTGTGATTGACCACTCGGTTCAGGTCGACTACTTCGCAAACGAAGGCGCTCTCGCGATGAACATAGAGCGCGAATTTGAGCGAAACCGGGAGCGTTACCTGTTGCTCCGGTGGGCACAACGGGCGTTCGACAACTTCCGGGTCGTACCCCCGGGAACGGGCATCGTCCACCAGGTGAACCTCGAATATCTGTCGCCATCGGTTCTGACCCAGGACGGCCAACACGGACGCGTTGCCTACCCCGACACCTGCATCGGTACGGACTCCCACACGACGATGGTCGATGGCCTAGGTGTGCTCGCATGGGGTGTGGGAGGCATCGAGGCAGAGGCTGTGATGCTTGGGCAGCCGTACTACATGCTGGTGCCGGAGGTCGTCGGAGTCAGGTTAACCGGCTCGTTGCCGGAAGGCACGACGGCCACCGACCTTGTGCTTACCGTGACCGAGATGCTTCGAGCGCACGGCGTCGTCGAGAAACTGGTCGAGTTCTTCGGGCCCGGCCTGGCGAGTCTGCCGGTAGCTGACCGCGCAACGATATCGAACATGTCCCCTGAGTACGGAGCAACCGCCGGTTTCTTCCCAGTAGACGAACAGACACTTCGGTACCTGCGTCTGACAAACCGTGGCGAGGCGGCAGACCTCGCAAATGCCTATTACCGTGCGCAAGGTTTGTTCTACACAACCGACACGCCGGACCCCGAATACACGTCGACGGTTGAACTTGATCTCAGAACTATTGAGCCCAGCTTGGCCGGGCCGCGACGGCCGCAGGACCGCGTCACTTTGAGTGGTGTGGAAGAAAACTTCTTTGATGCGTTCCCGGAGGGCGTGCGTCCGGGAGAGACCGGATTGGCTGCCCCATTCAGGAACGGTGTTTCGATCGATATGGATGGCCAGCAGGTGGAACTAGGTGACGCCGCAGTGGCCATTGCCGCCATCACCAGCTGCACGAACACCTCGAACCCGTATGTGATGGTCGGCGCGGGACTTCTGGCCCGAAAAGCACTGGAGAAGGGGCTACGGAGCAAACCCTGGGTCAAGACCAGTTTGGCTCCGGGCTCCAAAGTGGTGACCGGATACCTGGATTCCCTGGACCTGACTAAAGACCTGAATGGGCTCGGCTTCCACACGGTCGGTTACGGCTGCACGTCGTGCATCGGCAACTCCGGTCCGCTCCCGGCTCCTGTAGCACAGGCAATCGATGACAACGACCTGACTGTGGCTGGTGTTCTGAGCGGAAACCGTAACTTTGAAGGCCGTATCCATCCGCAACTGAAAGCCAACTACCTGGCATCCCCGATGCTGGTCGTGGGTTATGCGCTTGCCGGGCGAGTCGATGTAGACCTCGTTCGAGACCCGCTTGGAACCGATGAAGACGGCAACAAGGTTTATCTAAAAGACATCTGGCCGTCCCAATCGGAGATCGCCGACGCAGTGGACAGCGCAGTGACGGCGGACGAGTTCGCCGCAGGGTTCTCCGGCGTGTTTGAGGGCTCGGACGAATGGAAGGCACTTCCGGTACCTGAAGGCGTCCGGTTTGCCTGGGACCCGGGATCTTCGTACGCACAGCGTGTGCCATTCTTTGACGGCATGCCTACCGATGCTCCGCCCGTTGAGAACATCTCTGGAGCGCGTGTCCTTCTGAGGCTTGGCGATAGTGTTACGACAGACCACATATCGCCGGCAGGGGCTATCCCTCCAACTGCTCCGTCCGGACAGCTACTGCTTGGCGACGACATTCCGCGACGGGAATTCAACACTTACGGCGCGCGTCGAGGCAATCACAACGTACTTGTGCGCGGCACATTTGGGAATATCCGATTAAGGAACCAGATGACGCCGGGGCGTGAAGGCGACTGGACCCTTCACTTGCCAGACGGCGAGGAAATGCGGGTGTTTGAGGCAGCGAACAAGTACGGTGAAGAGGGCGTGCCGTTGATCGTTCTTGGCGGTAAAGAGTATGGAACGGGCAGTTCCCGCGACTGGGCGGCCAAAGGCCCGTCTCTGCTGGGCGTGCGCGCCGTCATCGTCGAGAGCTACGAACGAATTCACCGCAGCAACCTGATTGGGATGGGGGTACTGCCGATCACTTTCACGCCTGGCGACAGCGCTGACTCGCTGGGCCTGACCGGACGTGAGACGTTTGCAATTAGTGGACTGGATGGTGAGTTCGAGCCACGTCAGACGGTGCATGTCAGCGCTACGACCGATGACGGAAAGGTCACGCAATTTGACGCTATTCTCCGCATCGACACGGGTATCGAGTGGGACTACTACCGCCACGGTGGCGTCCTCCACTACGTCCTGAGGCGAATGGCGGGCGAGGGGGGGTAAGGGGCGCGCATGATCACACGATAGTGGCGTATGGGAACATGCCCTCGTGTCGTACTAACGGGGTTGGCTTGTACAGAAGGCGCTCGGCCACGCGTTATTATCCGCCTAGCGCGACCCCACCGCCGCTCGCAATGCAGACTCCAATCCCGGGTGGATGAACTGATACCCAGACTCCAGTATCCGACTAGGGTGAACATCCTGATCTGTGAGAATCAGTTCACGGCTCATTTCACCAAACACTAGATTTGCTATTGGTCCGGGCATCCAACCAAGTGCGGGGCGTCCTACGGCCGCTGAGAGGGCTTGGGCGAACTCCCGGTTGGTCACTGAATTGGGTGATGTAACGTTTAACGGACCGGAAAGTTCAGGCCTGTCCAGCGAATGCAGGATCACTCCGACAACGTCGTCGATGGCGACCCAACTGATGTGCTGCTTGCCGTTGCCGACCCGGCCACCCAGACCAATTCGTGCCATTGGAAGCTGGCGCGTTATCAACGCATCGTTGCGATCAACGATTACACCAAATCTGGTGTTCACGACCCTGATGCCAGCTTCCGAGGCCGGGGCGCATGCGGCCTCCCACTGGACCGCCACGTCAGCAAGAAACCCATCCCCCGGCTCTGATTCCTCGTTGACTTGCTCTCCGGGGCGACTTCCGTAATACCCGACTGCAGAGGCGCAAATCAATACGCTCGGTGGTTGCTCTAACCGGGCCAGACACTCCGCCAGAAGTCGTGTCCCGTCAACTCGACTGGAACGTATGCGCTCTTTTTTTGCATCACCCCATCGCCAGCTGGCGATGGGCTCGCCGGCAAGATGGATCACTGCATCGTGGCCCTCAAGGATGTCTTGGTCTACATGCCCCGAAACTGGATCCCACCTGGCCTCATCGTCGGTCCGGGCCGCAACACGACGTACGAGACGTGTCACATCGTCACCCCGCGCCCGCAGGGCAAACGACACAGCGCTTCCCACCAGCCCGGTTGCGCCGCTTACTGCAACCCTTAATGCCATCCTGTACTCCTGATGAATGTCATGTTCGACACCATATATCCGTTGCGTCGACGCGATTGTGCCTAAAAACGCTAGATTGCGGTTGCATAATTGCAAAGACGCTTAACAAATTTGATCAAAAGATTATTCCGAGAGGCCAATAGGATTCGATGACCGAACAAACAATCCTAGTAGAACGCGACGGCCCGGTCGCAACGATTGTTCTAAATCGTGCGGACAAGATGAACGCTATTTCGTTGGAGATGTGGGGAGAGATATCGACGCACACCGACGAACTTCAGCGCGATGAAAGCGTGCGAGTGGTCGTGTTCCGCGGTGAGGGTGGAAGGGCATTCTCTGCGGGCGCGGACATCGGCGATTTCGAGAAGAGCAGACATGACTCAGCATCTGCGATCGAATATGCAAAAGTGTTTGAAGGCGCACTTGATACGATTGCATCGCTGACCGTGCCCACGATCTCGATGATCGAGGGAGTGTGCGTAGGCGGCGGGCTAGAGCTTGCGACATGCACGGATATTCGGATAGCGGCTAAAGGATCTCGTTTCGGCGTTCCGGTGGCACGTATCGGAGTGGTTGCTGGTTTCAAGGAGATGCGTAGACTCGCAGCGATCGTTGGCCCGGCAAACGCCGCGTATGTCGTGTTGAGCGGGGAGATTCTGGGTCACGATGCGGCGCTGGCGATGGGGTTGCTGATGCGTGTGGTCGAGAAGGAAGAATTGGCTGACGATGTGTACGGACTTGCCACGCGAATGGCATCGTTGTCGCCTGTGTCCCATTCTGCACACAAAGAGATCCTCGAAACCTTGCTCGCTAATCCGTCTCTAACCGGTGTGGACGTAGACGCCCCGAACGGACCGCAGTTCCGATCATTTGACTCTGAAGATTTCAGAATCGGCACAGATGCATTCGTAAATAAGACCAAGCCTGAGTTCATGGGCCGATAGACCCTGATGAACGCCAGAGAAACTTCGCGACTACGTATCGGCATTTACGCCGATGACCTCACCGGCGCCCTTGATGCCGCTGCACCGTTCGCTGCCGCCGGAATGTCTACATACGTTTCAGTGTTTGGCATAGTTCCCGACGACGACGCTCGAACCCACCGCGTCTTGTCGTTGAATGTGGACACACGCCATGGGGATCGCTTTCCTGTGTTCGATAAGGCGGCAAGGGCCGTCCAGGAGTTGAGAGCGACAGGGTTCAGGCTGCTGGTCAACAAGATCGATTCCACGCTGAGAGGCCACGCCGGGATGGAAGCGCGGGCCGGATTGTCCCCGGAGCCATCAGATCCGCGCGACCTCGGTAAGAAGGGAGTATGGTCCGGGCCGCGGCTGGCGTTGATAGCGCCGTCATTCCCCGCCATGGGCCGGATCGTCAGCGGCGGACAGGTGCTTGTGAATGACATTCCGCTGCCCGAGACCGAAGTAGGGCGTGACCCGCTGACCCCGGTGAACTCAAGCGATATTGCGGAACTTGTCGAGCTAAACACGGGGATCCGCCCCACCGTCCTCTCGCTGAATGACGTTCGTGCTGATGGCCGTCTGCATCGCAGAATCGCCGAACTGTCAGATCGCCCCCCGGTATTAGCGGTCTGCGACGCTGAGAGCGATGAAGATATGAAATTAATTGCCGCCGCATTTGTTGACGCGGGTGGGGAGGTAATCCTCTCGGGCTCTGCTGGCGTTACGAACGCGCTGGCCGAAATATTGTCCGATGAGTCACATGGTCCGCCCGAGTCTGCCAGCAATACAGGAGACAGAACCGCACCGTCGCTCATCGTCTCTGGCAGCCAGCGGAGTCTGACTGGATATCAACTGAAGCTAGCGTCGGACAACCGGCCTGTCGAATGGCTTCAGATCGATCCAGTTGCGCTGTTGGACGAGGATCTGTCACGAGAAACCCGGGACAACGCTGTCAGCACACTGGTGAGCGCAATGGAAGACGGGAAACATGCAGCCGTGTCGTTGTTCCAGGTGGACGTGACTGGTGATGTCGATGTCCCGACCAAGCTGGTGAGAGAACTCGGCGCCATCTGCTACAGGGTTGCACGGCGTACACGCCCCGGCGCGATTGTGATAATCGGCGGAGACACAGCGCAGGCGGCGCTCAGGGCCGTGGGCGCCGCTGGTATCGTGATGCACGGCCAGCCCTTCCCCGGTATCCCCGCCGGCACCGTGGACGGGGGATTGCTTGACGGTGTCCGTGTCGTTACAAAAGCTGGAGCGTTTGGGGACCAGGAAATACTGATCGATGTAATCGACTACCTCACCTGTAGACGCCCGGAAGACGAGTCAACAAACGTTCAACAATGATCGCAGTAGAAAGATGTGTCACAGAGTGAACAAGCCAATCCTGGCCATCACGCTCGGAGACCCGGGTGGAGTTGGGCCAGAAGTCACGGTGAAGGCGTTTCCGCATGAGGCAGGGCTGGACCGATCAATCCCGCTCGTCGTAGGCGACGCGAGGATTGTGGCGGACGCTGTGGCGAGGTGGGCACCCGGATGGAGTGTTGCCGCAATAGAGGGACCTGAAGAAGCAGCCGCGGTCAGCAATGAAACCATTCCGGTGATAGATCTGCGGAACTGCGATCCTGCACTGGTCAGGATCGGTGAAGTAGACCCCTACAGCGGCAACGCCGCGTACGAGTACGTCGCTCACACGGCAAAGCTGGCGATGGATCGACGCATATCCGCCATTGTGACGGCGCCCTTGAACAAGGAGTCCATGCGACTTGCCGGCCACATGTACGACGGCCACACGGGACTTCTGGGAGAGCTAACGGGCGCGAAGAAGTACTTTATGGTGCTTGGGTCCGATGTGCTTAGGGTTATCCACGTCAGCACCCACGTAACACTTGAAGAAGCCGTAAAACGAGTCAAGACTGATCGTATTGTGGACACTATTCGCGCCGGTTACGAACACCTGAAGCAAATGGGGTTTGAGAACCCACGGATCGCCGTGGCTGGCCTGAACCCGCATGCGGGTGATGGCGGTCAGTTCGGTTTAGAAGAGGCGCAAGAGGTCGCGCCGGCCGTCGAGCAGGCGCGTGCAGTAGGGATCGATGCCACAGGCCCGATATCACCGGACGCCGTGTTCAGGATGGCTGTCGATGGTCATTATGACATCGTCGTCGTGCTGTACCACGATCAGGGTCACATACCAGTGAAGCTGGTGGCATTTGAAGAGGGCGTCAACGTAACGGTCGGGTTGCCGATCATCAGGACGTCGGTTGACCACGGTACGGGATTCGACATAGCGGGGCAGGGCGTCGCGAGCGAGGTCAACATGATCTCGGCGTTGGACTACGCCTACAAGATGGCAACCGGAGACCGCGGCCGGTAGCGTACGGCCTCCGGTTGATTAACTACGCTAGTGCTCTTCCCGTACGGTTTCCATCTTGATCTTCAGGAATACCCCGAGAGCGATAAGCAGCAGGATGCCACCCACAATCGAGCTGGCCATCTGCAACCGAGGGGATAAGTAGAAGGTCCCCTGCCTAAAACGCGTGTTTCCTCGGGATAGTATCTCGGGAACGACTGAAAGTTACTATTGGTTGGTGTAGCCGTGCATCAATGGGCTGAAACAACGTTTGATCGACAGTCCGTCTACCCCGTCCGACACAAAGATGTTCCCGGTCATGAGAAGGCTCTCAGGTTAGATTTCGCCATCTCGCTACTGGTCACGAATTCCAGCAATGCGGAATTACCGTCTTCGGTTGCCTTCCTCGCACGTTCTAACGCGGGTCCAACGTCGTTTGGGTCGTCCACCCGCTCACTCCATCCGCCCATCGCACGCGCCATATCGGCGTAACGTCCGTAGAGTGCACGCGACCCGAATCGGTCGTTAGAGAGTTCCATGTGTGGGACTTCAACCGCCATGTCGTCGTTGTTCAGGACAACGGTGCAAATCGGGATGTTGGAGCGCACCGCAGTTTCGAAGTCGAGGCCGGTCATACCGAATGCTGCATCTCCCATGAAGTTGACGCAGAATTTCTCAGGCTTCGCTAACTTCGCTCCCATGATCAGACCTAGACCGGTGCCGAGTCCGTGTGACTTGCCCCAGCCGAGGTAACTTCGGGGGCCGTCAGACCGGTAGAAGGGCATGATCTGCATACGGGGACTGCCGGAGTCGTGGGTGACGATGGCGTCGGACGGATCGACCCTGCTCATGAACTCGCCGAGGACCCTGTACGGGGTGATAGGGGACTCGCTTGATGTGAGTTTTGACTCCCACTCTCCGTACCACGCCGACCGAAGTGCGGAGATGCGATCGGCGGTGTCCGGCGTTTCGCGTTGCCGAGTCGAAACCAACTCTTTACAGGCGTCGATCATCTGGCGCAGCACGATCCGGGCGTCGCCGAGCAACGGGTGATCCGCGATGTAGTCCTTGTGGAGGTCTATCGGGTCGTTCGTCGCGTGGATCATGATCTTGCCGGATGGATATGGCGTCACCATGCCCTGGATGGTGAAGCTTGTGCCGATGCCAAACAGGACATCAGATTCCCTCATGTAGTCCAACCCAGCGCCGTTCATAACCTCCGAAACCGAACCCACTGACAGTGGGTGCATCTCGGAGAAGGCACTCTTCCCGGCCATCGTGGTGCTGACGGCGACCTGGAGGAGTTCAGCGAGTTCGGTCAACTTGTCACTGGCTTCGGCGTACATAACACCCTGCCCGGCAAGGATGAGGGGCCGTTTGGCGTCCACCAGTGCCTTCGCCGCCTCCATCACGTCGTCCTCGTCCGCACCAGAGATGGCTGTCTTGACCGGCACGTAGCTGTCGACCACAGCCCCATCCACCTCCATCTCAGCGATGTCCGCGGGTATCTCCAGCATGGCTGGTCCGGGCTTGCCCAAGCGCATCGCAGAGAAGGCCCGTCGAAGGGAGCCCCCCACCCGTTCCGGCGAGTTGATACGCTCTATGTGCTTCGTCACGGAGTCGTAGCTCTTCAGGGAGCTGTACATCGGCGTGACGCTTTCACGCGCCGATGGATGCCCCAGCGGCAGGAACAGCATGGGCACGGAGTCTGAGAACGCTGTTGCGACGCCCGGGTATGCGTTCTCCGCGCCGGGGCCGTACTGCATGGCGAACACCGACGCTTTGCGGCCGTTCGTAACACGCGCAAAACCGTCTGCGATGTGCACACCGACGCGTTCCTGACGACAGATAACCGGGCGCACACCTGTCGCCGCTATCGCCTCGATGACCGAGGTCGTCGGGAAGGCGCTGAGGAATTCGATGCCCTCTTTTTTCAGGATAAGGGCCATTGCGTCGATTGTGCGCAAGATGTTTCTCCTCCCGCCGGTTCACCGGATTTGATTTGGTGCTCGAATCTGAATCCTGATTAATCCTCGTCGTTCACTGCCTGAAGCAGGGCGGCAATATAACCGTAGCAGAAGGCGAAGGCCACGCCGCTCCCGTTCGGGCCGGAGATGTCAGGCACGTGGTCCGGCATAAGCATGTACTTGTATCCGACCTCTTTGTAGGCCCGAATGGCCTTCAACATGTCCACATCGCCCTCATCCGGAAACACCTCAACAAAATCTCCGACCCGGCCGCTTATGTTTCGGAAGTGGACGTTGAAGATCTTCTCCCGGGACCCGAAGTAACGGATCACGTCGTAAATCTCCTCGCCTGGACTGTCCAGCATCTCTGACACGGTGCCCTGGCAGAAGTTCAGTCCGTGGTACTCGTTCTCGTGCAAAGAGACGAACTTCTTGAGGCCCTCGACCGTCCCGAGTACGCGGTTAACGCCCATGAAGCCGTCGGGCGTGCGCGGGTCGTGCGGGTGGCAGGCGAGGCGAATCTTGTTCTGGGCGGCGACCGGGACCACACGCTCCAGAAAGTAGTCGATTCGTTCCCAGAACTCGTCCGACGAGACCTCTCCTGCGATGGTGTGTGCCTGATCCGGGTCGGCCTCTGCGTATCGCCACGTTGAGTTGGACGAGCCGCCCCGTCCTTCGGTCCGCTCCGTGCGCGGGATGCCAATAAGGTTCATGTTGTATTTGACGGCGGGAATCCCGGCCTCGGCCACCATCTGAATGATGTTCTGGATAGATTCGATCTGACGATCCCGATCAGGGGTCTGTGCCAGCATTATTGCCGGGCTCTGGTTCTCTTCCACCGGCCGAGAACTGAGCGGCAGTTGAACCATGTCAAGCGACAGGCCAAAGGACTCCACCTTCTCCCGGTGATCCTTCAGATACTGGAGAGTCCAGTCATGCGGGTTGGCGGGCGGGTCTGCGCATACATTCTTCAGACCGAGCTGCGTCCATACCTCGAAGTCCGTGTCGTCGCGTGCGCCGACCTGTGTTCCTAAGTGCATTCTCATTCCTGTCGTTACCTGGATCGATTGATGGACGTTAATCGCGTGCGGCGACGACCTTATCTAGCATCACCGGGGGCAGCGGGAAGATCCAGCCACGGTTGCGGATGATCGCCTCAGCAAGGGCCGGAGCGATGGCGACGATGATCTCTGCTTCAAGTGAGAACCGCCCGGTAAAGCCTCCTATGGCCGTCCGGGCGTGAACGCCGGCATAGCCTCCGGGGTCGTCCCCATCGACGGCAAACTCGCTAAGCGCGCCACCGAAGACCGATTGCCATCGGCCGGAGAAACCGTTGACCACGGCTGGACCCGAACCGAACTCCACGTCGGTTGATACAACCATGCCAAGTGCCTTGACGGTGTAGAGAACGTCGTTCAGGTCGCCACCTTCGCCGCCGCAGGAGATCGCCCAGTGCAGTCGCCTAAGATGGCCGTTGGCGATCTCGGTACCGGCGTCCTGTCCGTGCTTTACACGATTACCGCCGTCGTTCATTGGGTGGCTGCCGGCGACCATGCCGGAGAGGTAGACGAGCCCGCTTTCGTGAAATACGGCGCTGGGGATGTTGGCTCCGGCCAGCGATACGACCGTGTTCTCAAAGGTTCCGAGGTCGACATCCAGCTCTGAAATACGGTCATACACATCAAAGGCACGTCGTAGTTCGTCCGGGAGGATGCCCTCGTCGTAGTACTTGCCCAAAGTGTTCTCCTGGAACCTCGATATTGCGTTGCGGGATGACTGAGTCGACCGAAACGACCCGAAGCATAAACCGGAACGCGAAACAACGAGCCGAAATTAGTTGAGGCGACGCGTTATCGGGCCAATGACCGCGTCTGCGTTCAAGGGGCCGTATCTGCGACTGTCGGTGATGCCGGGTGCCGCCCGATTATCACCCAGGACGATGTATTCGTGATCACGCGTGCCCCAAGTATGAAGCCAATTCGACGGCATATGTTCCGCGATGTGCGGTTCGTTCACGACCTCGCCATCAATCCATAATTCACCATCACGAATCTCGACCAGTTCTCCGGGCAATCCGACGATCCTCTTGATATCTTCTCGGTCGACGCCGAGAGGACGGACCACCACAACGTCAAAACGGCGCGGTTTGGCATTTCGGTATCGACGTGGTTCAAGTTTGGCGCGAGCGCCTTCTGAAAACGTCGGTTCCATGCTGATATTGGTCACCGTAATCACCACCCCCAACGCGCGCTCAGTGAGGTTCCGCCAAAATCGATTCAACAATCGCACGGGTGCGTCCTTGGATCGTCCTTGATCCGGGATTGATGTGTGATAGATTTACCCCGCATTTTCGAGCCACGACCATTCATTAGACCTTCGCCATCGCTTCTTTATTAACGCAAAGGTGATGGTGATTTCGGGAGGCACAATTATGTCCTTACTTACGAACCTGACCGATCGCATCGCCCCGAGAGCCACGGTAAACGCCCACTGTGACGTTCCCTGTGGCATCTACGACCCACACGACGCTCTCCAGGCTGCGCAGACCTGCATCCGCATGACCGAGTTGTTGCTCGAAGGCGAAGGCGACAACAGCCTGGCTGCCCAGAACACCCGGGTACGGCAGGTCCTGGTGAAAGAGGAGCACGCGAAGAAGGCGAAGGACGACATCCTCGTCATCTGGACCGACTACTTCAAGCCCCCGCACCTCGAAAAGTACCCGGACCTCCACGAGAAAGTGTGGAAGGCCTGCCAGCTTGGGTCGGCCGTAAAGATCGGTGTCAACATGGACACCGCAGTTGCCTTTAAGGCAGCGCTTCAGGAGATCGGCGATATCTTCTGGGAGACCAAGGCTTAAACCCCATAGAGGTGATCATTTGAAAGGCCCGGTCGTCACGACCGGGCCTTTCTGTTCGTTCCCTCTCCCGGTGGGTGACGGGGCGGGTGTCGGTCGATGCAAAATGTGTGTAATGAAGATCAACATCGTCGACCTACAAATCGGCAGTATGCAGGGGGAGCCGAACATATCTGTATCGTCGGCAATGAAGGCGTCCCGGCATGACAGGTTGTGGCATCCGAGTTTGATCAGCTTGTCTCTCGTTATTGGCAAAGCTGATAGCGCATACGTTTACGAAGGAAATTCATTTTTGCTATCGGGAATGTACGATAGCGCCTCACTAACCTTTATGGAGTAAATGTCGTTTGGCCAAAATTGATTCGCATCTCCACGTCTGGACACTCGACGACGAGCGATACCCGATGCTTCCCGGACGTGTCCCCAACGTACCCGGTGATGTAGAAAGACTGCTTTCCTCCATGGATGAAGCAGATATAGACGGGGCGCTGATAGTCCAACCGATCTTTCACGGTTTCGATCACGGGTACGTGAATGAGGCAATCAATGCACACCCCGACAGGTTCAAGGGAATGGCGCTAATTAACCCGCAACGGATGGACGCCGTTGACCAGTTGGATCGCCTCGTGACCGACAAGGGCTATAGCGGTGTTCGGTTCAATCCGGCGATGTGGGTCCGGGGTGTTATCGAACACCTGGATCTCACTCCTGAAGAAAGACGTAAACACTTCGAGACATGTGCCGAGTGCCAGCTTCAGCACATGAATGATGACGCGGGCAAAGGAATCTACGAGAAGGCCGGAGAACTGGGTGTTCCTGTGGGATTCATGGTCTCTCCGAAATATTTCGATCAGGTCGATGATCTGCTGAGTGAATTCCCTGAAACGCCCGCCATCATCGACCACTTCGGTGGTTGTAAGGTGGCGGATGGAGCGCCCGGATCAAATGTGGACTTCGATGCGTTGATGGCCCTGGCGAAGCATCCGCAGTTACGGATCAAGGTTTCGGGCTTCGTAGGCCCGAGCGACGGTGCGATGCCACATGAGGATACCTGGCCTATGGTGAAGGCGTTGCTGGGCGCGTACGGTGCCGAGCGGCTTATGTGGGGGACGGACTTTCCGTGGATTCAAAGCCACGGTGGGTATGTAGATGGGGCCCGGATCATCGGCCAGATCCCAGACGTCTCGGACGGGGATCGAGCCTGGCTGATGGGCGGCACGGCAACATCGCTATTTGGCGACTGGAATTAGACCGGTCGGGTCAAGTGGCTCGAATACAGGATCAAAGTTAACGATCTGAGTTACGGGAGCGGCGATATGACGACGGCTGAACGATCGACCCTGGCACTGGCGCCCCGGACGGCCGAGGCGATGGCGCAGGCTGCGAAAGCGCTGGTGGCGGAAATCGGCAGCGATAACCGTTTCCAATTCGAGTTCGGCAACGAACAGCAATTTGAATGGGACTATCGGCCCCACGTGCGTGCAGGCGTTCCACTCATGGATATGAGCGCGGCCGGCCGCAAGGCAGCCATGAGGTTGATCGAGGTAAGCGTTGGCTCCCGGGGCAACGAAAAGGCCAACTCGATCATGACGCTAGAGCACACGCTTGCCGACCACGAAGCGCTGGACGGCAACGGGGTCGCTGGACGGCCTCGTGACCCGCAGCGTTACTATTTCGTTATCTACGGCGACCCGGGCGGCAACGCACCCTGGGGATGGCAGGTGGACGGCCACCACGTATCGCTCAACTACACGATCGTCGACAGCGAGTACGTCGCCGTAACGCCCACCTTCTTCGGCGCCAACCCGGCCCGTTCCCTTCATGGTGAGAACGCTGGATTCCGCGCTTTGACGGAAGAGGAAGATGTGGCCCGGGACCTCATTCATACGTTGACGGATGAGCAGCGAAAGATTGCGCTGCCGGACACTGTTGCACCTTCCGACATCATCACCGACAGCGCTGCCCGAGTGACGCCAGGCGACCCGATCGGCATCGCCCTTTCGGCCCTGGACGATCCGCAGCGCGACAAACTGGTCAACCTGATCCACGTCTACGTGGACCGGATGACTGACGAGATCGCCACCAACCAGTGGATGCGCATCGAGGGCGACGGATTGGACACCGTCACGTTCGCCTGGAAGGGCGGGCAAAGTGTGGGTGATCCGCACTACTACGCCGTTCAGGGACCGCGTTTTTTGATCGAGTACGACAATACCCAGAACGACGCCAACCACATCCACTCAGTGTGGCGTGATTACATCAGTGACTGGGGCGACGACTTGATTGGACGGCACTACTCGGGCGTAAGTTCAAGTCACGGCCACGATCACTAAAAGATCTCGCCCCAAATCGCCTGATTAATAAAAACAGGGCCACATGGCTTAATCGGTTGGGCCTGTTTATTTTTACGCCGGGTAGTGCATCTCCGGCCCGCTAGTTGGTCAGATAACCAGAGACGCTATCCCGAGGGCGCAGAAACCAACCCCTGTGCCGGTTCGTGCAGTCAAACGCTCTTTGAAGAGAGCGACAGCAAGCAGGATGGCGAAGATCGGCGCGGTGCTCTCAAGGATGGCGACGATCCCAGCATTTGCGTACTTGATGCCAAATGTGTAACCCACGAGGGCCAGTCCGCCGAACGTCGCGCTGGCCGCGAGTAGTTTGGCGTTTGTCGGGTCCAGGGCCATGATCTCAAAACGATGCCCTCGGATCGCCCACACGATGTATGCGAGGGCGGGGAAGAGGTATCCGATAGTTGAACCAGCTATCGGGTCGACGTTGTCGAGGGCCAGGTCAAATCCGATCAATCCCGCCGCCCACATCAAACCTGCGAGAAGGACCGTAGGTGTTGCCGCGAGTGTGGAGCCGGGAACGGCCGTTGTGGGCCCGTCGTGTGCGCCGCCTCGTGTCATGTAGACGCCGAAGATGATCGCCATTGCGCCGGCGAGTGTCACCTGTGTGACAGGGTCGCCAATAAAGATCCATCCGGCCAGCAGCGTGAACAGAACGAACAGTCCGCTCGCGACCGTGAACGCCTTACCGGGGTCCAGTTGCGTGAAACTGCGGACCAGGAAAATATCGCCGAGAACGACAAATGTTCCGGACAGGCCCAAGAGTAGAACCTGCTGCGGTGCAATAGCCGTGAGCTCGTCCAAACGGCCGAGCGCGATGAGTAGTACCAGTCCGACCAGTACAGCGACCCACGCGTGCATGGCGACGATGGTGCTCGGACGTATACGCCCGAGCATCGGTTTTGCCAGCACAGTTGCAAGCGCCCACATAAACGCGCTGCCCAGCACTAAAGTCTCGCCCAACGGCGTTGCCCCCCCGTGTGTTAATGCCCGTTCTTGGTCGGAATCTCGTGAGGGCGTCAAGCGCCCTCACGCGTCATGCCTTGCGGTTGAAACCTCGGACATGGCCCCACCAAGTCGAAGCACCCCCCAGCGCTGTCGACCCGGGCCCCTCAGGAAAATTTACTGTCCTTAAATATGCGCCAAATGGCCTACAAATCGCCAAGTAGAAGCGCGACGTGTTACGCGCTTTTTGGCGGAGGCTCTCACGATTGAATCCCTGATTAGGGACGCGGATGAACCACCGGTACCGTGTAGGTAGTAATACCCAGCGTGAAACCGGTGCTTAAATTAAAAAGCCGCGCGCGTAAATACGCCCCGGTAACGGGATCTGAGTTACAGACTCTGTACTCCCGCTATCCGGCGTGCCTCTCCAGGTTGGTGTTTCAGGAATACATGGCGTGGTCTGTTGTGTGGGCGTTGATGTAGTCCCAGTCCAACGGAACGCCAAGGCCTGGGCCGTCGGGTACCGACACCTTGCCTTGCGCGTCGATCGCGGTCAGGTTGTCTACGTACCCGTCCTGGTAGATCGGGGGCTTCATTCCGGGGTGTTTCGGGTGAAGCAATCCCATCTCGTAGAAGTTCGAATTTCGCATGGCCGCCATTGTTTGCCTGCGGTCCGGCCCGGCCACGTGGACCTCAAGATCCAAACCAAGACCCTCGGTGGCGTGCGCTAATTTCATGAGGCCGGTGATACCGCCGTCGTAGTCCGGGTCGCCGCGTACGAAATCGGTGCCGCCAGACAGGACGAAGTCAACGTGCTGCTCTAATCCTCGGATGTGTTCAGTCTGGAGGATTGGGGTGTTGATGATCTCCCGCAGTTTCTTGTGGGCGAACGCGGAGACACCACTGTCCCGGAACGGGTCCTCGTACCAATAGTATCCCCACTCGTCGCAGACCTTGCCCACTTTTACGGCATCGCCAAAGGTCTCGTAAGTACACACCGGGTCAAGCATCAGGTCCATCTTCCCGGCCATGCGTTTGCCCACTGCGGCCACCATTTCGATCTGCTTGTTCAGTGGCTGCCCCATCCACGGGTGAATCTTGAACGCCGGGTATCCTAGTTCAAAGCATTGCTCTGCGAAATCAGCCATCGCTTCTGAGCTGGAAAGTCCGTCTGGGTCGAAATCGGAGATGTAGGTACTTGCGTAGCACGGCAACTCTTTTCGATAGGTCCCAAGTAACTGATGAACTGGCACACCCAGCAACTTCCCTGCGACGTCCCACAAGGCGATGTCGATCTGCGACCGGCCCATGCTGGCTTGCTGTCGCAACGCTTGCTTAGCATCGTTGTAGAACAACTCCCGATCGAGTGCGTTCTTGCCGATCAGCAACCTGGCGAGCCCGGGAATCGCAGCGTACTCGACGGCATTACCGCCGAAATACTCACCCGTAATCCCGGCGTCGGTGTTGACGCGAAGCACATGCGCCTTGCGCCGGATGGAAGAGCCCTTCTCATAGATCGGTATTCCGATTATCGGTTCGGTCGTGACGTCGCGTATTTCAAATTCGATCTCGTTGACTTCGACGCTTGTAACGATCGGCGCTTTCACCATCTCTGTTCGCCTCCATGTAGTCGCAGTATTGCCGCCGAGGGATCGGGGAGCGGACGGCGCTAGGTTACTCTTACGGCGTCCAGTCCGCTGAGATTCAGCAGAACTGGTGATCAATCGGCCCGGGGACGGCGCATCAAGCGCTTGCTGGGCCCGTTCATGCATCCCGATCAAATCTGACCTTATGAAGCTGCAACACGACTTCCGCGATCGCACACCACGACGTCGTTGTAATTGCCGGTGGCGTGGCCGGACTCGGCGCCGCCTCGCTTCTTGCGGGATGGCGCCCTCGCCTTGTCAGTCCGGTTCCCGATTCACTATCGCATCCGTCCCTAGTGCCGTTCGTGGAGGCAGCTCCAGACGACCTGATGGGCATGGACATGCCCGCTGTGGCGTTGATCCCTGTCAGCCCGTGCGACACCTTCCGCCTGCTTCATCACCCGCAACGCGAGTACAACGGACTGGACGCTTACCCGATGCGCTGGGAGAAGCGGGCGCCTCTGGCCTGGGCACTATTCACGGATGGACCACCGGGGGGATTGGGGAACGATATCCCGCGTAATCAGCTGACGCTTTCTCCGGCCCACTGGATGGAGTTATCTGCGTACCCGATAGCGCAGTTCTACAAAGACCATGGCCTGGACCGTGATCCTAATGATCTGGTCATAAAGCAAGACCTCGTGTCGTACTACCACGCACTACTAGAAAAACTTGATCTGGCATCCGGAATCCGGGAAGGCTGGACGATCACGTCGCTCAGCTCCCGTGATGCCGATAGTGGCCCGCGTTTTGAACTGGAGGCCACGCGAAGTGGTGATAGCGAGATTCAGACTATCACGGCTAATTTCGTTATATACGCGGTTGGGCCTCGGACGCTAAAACGCCGGTTGGACGTGCCGGGTGAGTTCAACCAACCATACGTCTCCCGGCATTACGACCACTGGGACGACTTTCCCGGGCAACGTGTAATGGTAGTAGGCGGCGGTCGATCCGCCGATTGGGCGGCCACGGAGCTACATGACAACGGACGTGACGTTATTTACGTTATGCCACAGCCACAGGAACGGCACCTGAGGCTGATCGAGAACAGCCAGTACCTGCCGTACTACGTCCGGATTAATTCGGTCCTCGCCGAGGAAGTCCGAACTATCGATACACGCTACGAGACCCCAGTCACCTCGTTTAGGGATGACGGACGTGTGTGGATCAATTCCTAGGCCGGCGAAGAAATCGTCCAGGTAGATCACGTGCTTGTACAGATAGGCGCTCAACCCAATTTCGGATTACTGGAGTTCTGGGGAGAGCTAAGCCTGTTCGAAGGTTGTGACGCGTACCGTCTACAGGTGCCGCAGCTGAAAGTACATCCTCACAGCTTTGAGTCGATCAACATCCCTGATGTATATCCAGCTGGATACCTCGCCGAGAACCTGGGAATATCGGTGCTTGGAATGCACGCGACTTGCTTTCCTATAGTCGCCGATATCGAACGAAAAATCGCCGCGAGAGCTCGGGCCTAGTCCCCGGCTACCACAGCCGATCCGTCGGACTCCGTTGAGACGTCGTTCATCGCACGATCCCAATCCGGGATAAGAATGCGCTTTGTCGTCTCGAGCACCAGAATCGACGCCGCGCCCAAGAGGCTGAAGATCGCTGAGAGCACGATCGCCGTCGTGTATGAACCGGTCAGATCGTAGGTAACCCCGGCCATTGCCGCCCCCAGTGCCATACCAAGGCCTGCGCCGGCAAGTTGCCATGCAAAGGTTACGTTCTGAGGCGCCTGACCAAAGTACTGGCGGTTGATCACGGAAAACACGGAACCTTCGCCGCCATATCCGATTCCGAATGCGAATGCGAACACGTAGAAGGCGAGAACGGTGTCGGCATTTAGCAGCAACAGAACCGTGACACCCTGGAGCAGGTACGATACGAACATCACGCCCTTGCTACCGATGCGGTCGCCCAGTATGGGCGTCCCGAATCGTGTTAGCAGGCTCACGGCGGACATAGTACTGAGCACGCCTGCGGAGGTGGTCGCTGAAAGGCCCTGAGACGTACCGTACGGCACGATCATGACCAGAATGATGGCATGCCCGACGCAACCGAGGAAGTGGATATTGATCAGATTCCAGAACGCGTTGGTGTGCCTGATGTGACCCTGGAACTCTTTGGCCTTGCCGACGAATTTCTTTCCGGACGTGACCTGAGGAAGATCTCCCAGCCTCCATCCGTACGGTTTTGACCCTTGTTCATCCGGCGAGTTACGAAACAGGAAGATAAGGCTCAGCATGACCGCCGTGCCGGCTATGCCTGTTATCTGGAACGTCCCCTTCCATTCAACCGAGACGATCAAGTACGCCATCAACTGCACCATGATCGCCGGGCCAAGCCCCCAGGAGATCATGACGAGCCCGGACCCGAGCCCGAGGTGGCGGCGGAACCACATTGCGACGGCCGGCATCACGGGGATCAGGAATAACGACTGTGCGACGCCAAGGACCAGGCCGTACCAGAGGTACAGGTGCCACAGCTGGGTCATCATCGATGTGCCCATCATCCCGATGAAGAACAGTACCGTCCCGGCGAGCATCGCCTTGCGGGCGCCGAATCGAATTCCAATGTAACCGGCCACCGGCGAAAAGACGGCGGTCACAACGGTGCTGGCTGAGTAGGCAAGTGAAACCGTGCCCGGAGTCCAACCGAACCCGTCGACTAGGGGATCGATGAACACTCCGAAGGCCATACGGATGGAGCTTCCAACCATCTGTGCGACGGCGGCGACGATGACGATCACCCAGGCGTAGTGTCGCCAGGTGTGCCTGAAGTACGTTACGGGTGATAGCTGATCGGCGGCGATGGACTGTCCGGAGCCGATTTCTGGGGCGCCGTTTTCCGTACTCAGTTCAGGTCTCCCTTTAATGACTTGCCCGTTGTTTACGGGAGATCAGATGTCTATTTAGTGGAATGGACAGAGAAAGAGAAACGAGCTCTCAATCCTCGTGGTCTCGCCGTCCGCCAGCGCTGCGGCATGTGCGTCCGGCGTGAAACCGGAATTTTCTATCGATCGCAAGGACCGGGCATCGACGTTGGCCGATACCGCCCAGGCGCCGAAGTAGATGGTCAAAACTACCGCCAACAGTACTGACGAAAGCAACATCAACGGGCCGCGTTGAAATCGCATTCTGGTTCGCTTTGTTGGATGCGTCATTGAATTCGTCAGTCATCGGAAGCTCTTGGAATACTGTGGAACAGCCGGGCGAAGTTTAACCTTCGCCCGGCGTGAATCACAGCAACATTCGGTTACTTGAACACCCGAACCGTAATGATGTGGTTGCGCTTATTGCTCAGGCCGAGGTTATTCAAGCGTCGCTACGCGGTGCGCTGCGATCCACTCCTCGTCCAGTTCACATCCGAGCCCCGGCGTTTCCGGCGCATCCAGCGTCATGCGATTGTTCAGTCCGTAGTGGTCGATCAGCCCGAACTGGTGCGCTTCCGCAGGCATCCACCATTCGTAATAGTCGCAGTTACCTATCGAGCAGATCACGTGCAGGTTGGCGGCGTTAAGCGATGAGTTGCCAGCCGTCCCGATCTCGCAGTTCAAGCCGAAGGCCTCCGCCATACCGGCGATCTTCCGCATGCCGGTGATGCCGTGTTTCCGCGCCGTCGCCCTGAGAATCCGGGGCGCGCCGAGGCGAATGTAGTGGGCGGGCTCCCGGAACAGGTAACCGGCGAGGTCGCTCATGGCAAGCGGCGTGTCGAGCCTGCGTGACAGCTCTACTACCGCATCGAAGTCATCCCACGGCACCGGGTCCTCGAACCAGTGAAACCCGTTGTCGTCCAACGCCCTTCCAACCGTCAATGCTTTTCTAAAGTCGTAGTTGTTGTTCGGGTCGAACATGAGCGTCATCTCGTTACCTATTTCCTCCCGGACTGCACCGACCATCTTCACTGCTTCAGCCGTAGACAACATGCCTGGGTGAATCTTGTAAGCGCGGAATCCGCGGTCCGCGATATCTCTGGCTTCGCCGACCCAGCCCTCGGGCATCTCGTGACGCGGCGGGTATGTGGCGTACACCTCCGTCCCTTCGCTGGCCGCCCCCAACAGGCGGAACACCGGCATTCCAGCGGCCTTACCCGCGAGATCCCACAGCGCCACGTCGACCGGCGCCCACGCCGGAAACGTCACACCTCGCCGGGCGCCGAGGATGCCGAGCCGATTCCATAGCCACTCGCGGGCGCTGGCGTCCTTGCCGAGCAACTCCGGTTTCAGCACCTTGAGGATAGGGTCGAATAGGCTCGCCCCGCCAGACCGGAAATCGCCGACGAAGCACTGACCCTCGACGCCCAAGTCGGTCTTGATCCGCAGTACACCCTGCGTCACCTCGCCCCCGAAACGCCCGAGATCTGATTCGAGGCCCGTGCCTCCAACCTCACGGGTGACGACGTCGATGGTGATATCGGTGATCTTCAAGGCGATGTTCCTTTTTTACGCGTTTCCGGATGTCGGCGCGGATTGAGCGAAGTGTTGATAAGCACCCGGCGTGACCCAGGGGACGGCAACGGATGCTAACCTGCGGACGCATTCAAGGGATTGGATATGCCAAACACAAGAGATAAAGACGACAGGCAACACAACGAGACTTGCGATGATGCGGGCGGCCCCGTTGCCGATAACGCCCGGGATATCGGACGCGGTCTGTCGGACGCCGCCACCGATCTCGCTGGTCTGGGTACGGGCCTGCTCGGCGGATTTGCCGGTGCGTTAGACGAATTGGTCAGCGGTCTGGCGGGTGAGAGGGTATCGACGCGTCGGACCAAAATCCATC
>JAPYSM010000175.1 GCA_029936485.1 Dehalococcoidia bacterium | reverse complement strand
CTGGAGGTCTGGGGCATCGGCCCGGTTCGCGCCCGACGCTGGGGTAAGCAGTTGTTGGTTGAGGTGCAAAAGTGGGAAGCGGATAACCCGGATGCAACCCCGCGGTCAGTTGTTACTGCCGCTCGCAAGACGACGGTCACGCAATCACGCCGTCCAGATCACGACGATATGCCCCTGTTTGATGTACTCCGTGAGTGGCGTAAGACCCGTGCCGCGGAAGAAGGAATTCCAGCGTTTGTCGTGTTCTCGGATCGAACGCTGGCCGCACTCGCATCAGCAAGGCCGACAAACATGGATGAGCTATTTACCGTGTTCGGGGTCGGTGCGGCCAAACGCGATCGCTTTGGGCGAGGGGTTCTCGAGGTGATTGAAGAGTTTCAATCAGGAACGTCTGGGGCTGATTAGTTCGTTGATGGTCGTCGGCTGTTGAGTTTCCGCTAGTACCTTTTCAACGTGACCAGGGATCGGGATTATGGGTTTGACTCGCTAAAAGTCCCTCGACTACGCTCGAAATGACAGTTAGTCACCATGTGCCGGCCTGCATGGAACTCTGAGGGCGTGTTGCCTCACACGACTACAATAGTTGCCGAACGATCAAGCGCCGCTATCCATGCAAATTGGGAGACCAGCCAGCAACATGTCAGACATCCTCGTCACGACCGATTGGCTCGAGCAACACCTAGATGATCCGTCGGTCCGCATCCTCGAAATCGGGGCGACGGGTACGGACGATGCATATCGCTCTGGACACGTCCCAGGTGCGATCCGGTTCTTCTGGAAGGACCTGAGCTGGCATGAAAGTGACCGAGCGTTCGTCACGCCGGCAGAGATGGCCGACAGGTTGGGGGCCATCGGTGTCGCTCCGGATACAACGCTGGTCATATATTCGGACAAGGTTCAGTACGGTACATATGTGTTCTGGGCGTTGACTATGGCCGGGCATAAGGACCTGAGGTTGCTCGACGGCAGCCGTACCAAATGGCTCGCCGAGGGACGGCCCCTTAGCCAGGTGGTCCCCGTATTTGACGCTGCGCCCTATGAGCCTCCGGCGGCGGACGCTTCCTCGCGCGTTGGTCGCGATGACGTACTGAACAATTTGGAAAACAATAGTCGCCTGATGCTCGATGTTCGCTCACCCGAGGAGTATTCCGGTGAACGTGTGATGCCGTCACCGGGGTTCGACCACGGTGCGGAACGCACGGGACGGATCCCCGGCGCTGTCCACCTGTTCTTCCAGGAGCTACTGAACGAGGACGACACATTTCTCTCGCAGGACGAACTACGGAAGAAATTCACTGGCGCAGGCGCTGGACCCGATCAGGTCTCGGAAGTCGTGGGCTATTGCCGGCTTAGTCATCGCGCCACATTGGCGTGGGTTGCCGCTACCCAGGTCCTCGGATGGAATCACATGCGCATCTACGACGGGTCTTGGACCGAATGGGGCTCTATCGTCGGTTTTCCGATAGAAAAATAACTGGCAGTGAGAATACCCGACAGACTGGACCGCTGCCGTAAGCCATTAGCGGGCCAGTGTGCTCGCGGACCAATTCGGGAAGGGTCAGCGGCCTCGTCCTGACGGCATCAACCTGATACGGGCGAGGCCAAGTAACCCTGGGCAGATCCCTACTCTGCGGTCTCCCCTGCGCTTGAACGCCTGAGGTGTTGGAAGATCTCTTTGTATGATCCTCCTATCGACGTCTCATGGTAGGCGATCCCTCGCTCCGCACAGAATCGTTCGACCAGGGGCTTTGCATCGCCCAGCCTGTTTCGGGGCATCGTCGGAAACAGGTGATGCTCAATCTGGTAGTTCAATCCGCCGTACCAGTAATCGATAAACCAGTTACCACGTACATTTCTGGCCGTGAGGACCTGGGTTCGGATGAAGTCCAGTTCTTCGTCCTCGTCCATCATCTTCATTCCCTTGTGGTTGGGTGCGAAGACGGAGCCCATGTACAGGCTGAAAGAGAGCTGACTAATGGCGAGGAAAATCAACGCCTCAGGCCATCCACCAAGTTGTGTGAGAAGGAGGGCGAATAGAGTCCAGTGCAACACCATTCCCAGTGCCTGCCGTATCCGCGACGGTGTGTCCTTGGCGAAGAGCACGGCGATGCTCGCTGAACGCATTGTGATGAAGATGAACATCACGAGAACCGGATAGATGTATGCCTGTATGGCGATGACCGGCATCACATACCAGCTCCGGCTCGCCTTCTGCTCCGGGAATATCGCAAGCATCGGGTAGCTGGCGTCAGGATCTTCTGTGATGTGGTTGGGGTTGGCGTGGTGGATGTTGTGCTTGCGGGTCCACCACGAGTAACTGTTGCCCATAAGCACATTGCCCAGGATCCATCCTGCCACCGACACAGATTTTCCTTTGCGGAACACCTGCCGGTGCGCCACATCGTGACCCAGCATGCCGTTTTGCGTAATCATGAACCCGAATAGAACTGCACTAAGCACCAAGACAGCCGGATGTGGCGACCACAGGGCAAGCGCAACGATCGCCGTAACGGCAATGAGATTAAACGCCGCCATGAAGATGTAAAAACGGGGCTGAGCCGCACGTAAACCGGCGCCAGCCAGTATCCGTTTCAAATCGGCGTAATCGGACGTCGCTGGCCGGGGCGTCGAGGTCGCTATAAGTCACTCCTCATGGGTTCGTAACAGGCGAGTCAATTAAATCGACCCGTAGCCGCCGACCGGAAGCCTGCGGCGTGTTGAGAAAATCTTCCAGTCAGTTGCACTACGAGTGTAGGTTGATTCCGATCCTCAGTGTGTAAATATCTGTCGCCGTGGCGCTGAGACACCCGCGTGGGTTGCGATTGATCCCAGCGTCACAAGTATACGGTCTGTTCCCGTGCTCCCTACGGGGACATTACGGGGGGGGGTTACCTAAGCCCGGAACATCCGCACTGGCGAAGGTCAGGCACACAAATACAGCGGAAAAGGCTGAAGGGACATGAGAGCGGTCATGACGGTGGTGGGCTGGCCTTGAGGGCATTACTGATCTTTGCGGCCATCGCCAGTGCATCCTCTTCTGGTACCCCTACCAAATCCCCTCCGGCGACTCCGCGCATGAGATCAGCTACGCCAAAGGCAGTGTGTTCGGACGGCAAGTTCGAATATCGCGGTATCAGGTGCGAGTGCATGTGGGGGTGGCTTTCGCCAAAGGCGACCACATAAATGCGTGGGGCACCAGTGACCTGCTCCAATGTACGTGTCACGTGACGCAGCACCGGTCCGAAAGCAGCGGCTTCTTCATCATTGAAATGCGCCGGACCCTGTACATGCCGCTGGGCATTGAGCATCGTCCAGCCAGCCAATCCCGATGGCGAAGGTGCATGACGCACGAACCACAAATCGTCTTCCCAGATCACACCTCCGTGACCTGGCACTCCCTCGGCATTTGTCCTGCATACCGAACACGATTCCTGGTAGCTGCCATGCTTCATCTATAACCTCCGAGGTTGCTGCTTACGGCCAGACACTTACCTCAGTTGCATTCACTCCGGTGTGACCATGAATGTACACCAGTCTTTATCTACGGAGAACGCCAGCGACCCTCAAGAAGTAGGCCCTCTTCGGGTCTACCATGTGACACATGCGCGTCACTTTCGCTACAACGGTGTTCGCCGTTCTACTCGCGGTGGCCTGTTCCAGCGGCCACACTCCCGCTACGTCGTCAGAACCTGCGATAGGGCCAGGACCGCCGCAGACCGTAATTAACTGTCCGGATTGCCCGCTCGTAGACGTCAACCGGGTGATCGACGGCGACACCATCGACACAAACATCGGACGTGTCCGCTTCTACGGCGTTGACACTCCCGAGCGCGGGGAGGCGTGCTTCTCAGAGGCGACAGCAGCCACGGAGAGGCTCGCAGGAAGCCACGTAAGGTTGGAGGACGGCCCGAGGCTTACCGACAGCTTTGATCGACGTCTCGCTTACGTCTACGACGCGTCCGGAAACAGTATCGACGTACAGTTAGTTGCAGGTGGGTATGCTCGCGCCTGGACTCAGGATGGGCAGCACAGAGACGTGTTGATTGGACTGGAGCAGAGCGCGCGGGAGAGTCGAGCCGGTTGCTTGTGGGTAGCAGCTAGTGATGACGGCTCTCAGGAATTCGACCCGGCTGGACCTGACCGCGATTGCAGCGATTTTATTACTCAGACCGAGGCGCAGAGATTCTACGAGGCGGCCGGCAGCCCGGGAAAAGACCCACATCGAATTGATGGAGACGGAGACGGAATAGCATGCGAATCCCTCCCCTGATCCGACATGAACCATGCAAATCTTGGCTTTGCCGCCCTCTTCTGATACTGATGTGTTTTGATTCCGGAGGCGGGAAATGGTGGGTCCGGCAGGGATCGAACCTGCGACCGATCGGTTATGAGCCGACT
>JAPYSM010000174.1 GCA_029936485.1 Dehalococcoidia bacterium | reverse complement strand
CGTCCAACCCAACCCAAGGCGCCAGATAGGCTCGGCCATAAAGAAGATGGCCGGGACATGGCCCATTCCCATGCCCATACGGCAATGATCACCAGCGCCGCCAGGTGAAGCACGGCGTACTTTGGATCGTTGTAGAAGCTTAGCGAGTTGCGAGGGCTGAAGATGAGGGGCGTCAGTACAACCCCGGCCAACCATGTTCCCTCTATTACAAGATCCGTTATTCGACGAGTTCCGGCCTCAGATCCCCGAAATCCTTGGGACCTCTGGGATCTCTGGGATCTCTGGGATCTCCGGTTTGAGCGAGCGCTATTTCTGTTCATTTGGTGAACGGATGTCCAGTGAAGGAAAAGGATGTAAAGCTGGCGTTCATTGCGCCATACGTCATTTCATAAACTCTCGGACCGCATTATAAGAAGACCTCATTCGTCTCCGGTTCAGGGAGGCTTCACGCACGTGAAATATCGGATACAACCCCCTGCTCCCAACAGGTCAGGAATCCGCATTATGCCAGTGCTCACCCACCCGGTTTCGTATCTTCACCTGGGTGATATCAGGCGTTTCCACTATTGCTATACATTCCAGTCGCACAACCACCACCGTTTACCCGCCTAAAGTGATCGCTGGGGTTCATTAACGTTCAGACCCGAGACGCATCGGCTGGGTGGCCGGTGCTCTCTAGTGTTGTGATCTCAAACGAAGGCCGCAGCGGTGACAGCTCTGGATGACCGTGAAACGGCGACCCCTACTCGCGCTCGTCCGCCGTCTGAGACACGATGTCTACAATTATCGGGGCGGCCAGGCTCAGGGCATCTCGAGCCTCTAGGATGTCCTGTTGCGCAACCGAGACGTTGTCAAATCCAACCGCGTCCAGGCTGTTGATGACCAGTCGTCCAGCCCGCGCAAGGTCATTCAGCACGTTGGTCAGCGTTTCCTGGAGTTCTTCCTCTCCTTCGGGGATCGCGAGATCGTCAGCGCTGGCTGAATAACGTGCGAGCGCGGCCGATGTTTGCCGAATATCGTTAACCCAGATCATGTTTCCCACGTTTGGAGAGCTGAGCAACCGGATCACCCGCCCCAGGTCGCTGCTGACCTGCAATGCAATGCCGTTTACTTCCTGCTTGTAGAACTCTTCCGGGGATATTTCAGGAGTAGGCGTGCCTTCCGGTTCTGCTGTCGCCGTGGCAAACGCCAGCGGGTCTGAAGCGAACTGTTGCACCGGTTCGGAATCGTCCGATATAGATATCCCCAGAAAGATGATGGCGATACCAATCACGACCGAACTGATGCCTCCAACGAGCGCGTTTCCTCTGGGGCCTCTCATCACGGACCCAACGAAACCTAACCACGTCAATCCGCCAAGCGCGGCCGCCGAGCCCAGGACGATCAGCAGGTTTTCCAAATTCGCTCTTCTCTACTTTCGTGGGGGTATATCTGATCTAGCCGTGTATTCACATTTATCACACCCATATACGTAAGCCGACAACTATTATGAGGTCTCCGTCCCAGCACGCGCCTACGAAACTTGATCCGATATTCAGATAAAAGTATTACATCCGATTACGCGACAAGGCTTTCTCACAGTGCCAACACCACCAGTCCACCAAAAGGCCTGTTCACCAGAACACAACTAATCGAAGAAGTTTGCGTCTTCCGGCCGAAAGTGCCACTTCAGATCCTGCCTTGCCGGCTCCACCTGTCCGATACCCTCGTACGCCAGTATTCTGATGACGGGGTTCTGGCCGATGATGGTGCACTTCAGGTCGGTGATCTTCATCTACGTTCTTTCTGAAGCGGGACTGAATCACTGGCGTTGTGATCAACCAAATACTGCGTAAACAAGTCACCACGATCGAAGAGGTTGATGCGGTCGTGGTAACTTGTTCCAGAAGCTATGCGCCGGGAATGCTAATTCCGGGTCAGGAAACAGTCCGGGACAGACATCACACGGCCGTTACACATACCGGCTTTGAGCCGTTTACACAGTAGCCAAGTTTGTTCCACCTGGTTTCAAGCGGCTGCAGGTTTCCGGAGTCGTCGGCGGCCCTGGCAATGATCGTGTAGTGGCCTTCATTCGTAGGCGTCCACTCCACGTGCCACTGCTGCCAGGAATACCCAAGCCCGCTCTCGTCTAGATGAGCGTCCTGCCACGTCTCGCCGCCGTCCAGACTCACGTCTACGCGACGTATCGGCCCATCCCCGGACCACGCCATACCGCTGATCGCGACGGGACGGCCGATCGGAAGTGAAGTGCCGTGCTCCGGCCAGTTCACGAACGATTTGACCTCCATGCGCGATATCTGCTGATCGATCCCGGCCTCGTCTTCCATCACGTAACGCTCGGTCTGAAAGAAGCCCACAAAAGGTTTTTCAAGAACGCGTATTCGGGTCAGCCATTTCACCGACGCCATCCCGTACCACCGCGGCACGATCAGACGCACGGGAAATCCGTGGTCCGGCGTCAACGTCTCTCCACTCATCTCGTACACAAGCATAGTGTCAGGATGTAGCGCCACCTGGAGCGGGAGGCTTCGTTGGTACGGGACTATGTCCCGGCCGGGCACCGGTTCACCGCGATCATCACCCTCAAATAAGACTTCGACAGCATCCGGGCTGATCCCTGCCTGTTGCAGAAACGGTTTGAGTGGAGCGCCCGCCCAGATAGCGTTCGACATGGCGCCCTCGTCGAACGGGTTTCCGGGAATGCCGGGGCCAAGATCTGATCTGTTATTGCCGGCACACTCCAGCATCGCCGGCAAAGTTTTCTTTGGCAGTCGGAGTAGGTCTGAGTATGAGATTTCGACGGGGTACGAGACCGCGCCGTCTATCGAGAGCGACCACATCGCAGGGTCTATTTCCGGCACGTCGTAGTGGTTCCGGACGTAGAAGAGGGGGGTAGGAGTCAACCAGCTGCGCAGCGCAGCCGTGGGCGTTTCTCCGACGACGGGCTGAGTGTCTATCGGAACCAGTTTTGCGGTGCCTGGCCGGGTACAGGCGGGGTCTTCAGCGACCTTCAAAGATCCGGCGTCGGTACAAGTACAGAGCGGCATTACGGTCTCCTTATATACGGCAAAGCGATGTTCCCAGAAGTTTACCTGTTATCGCACATGTTGCCAGAGATCGCACGCAAATGTTGAATTAACAAGCTGGGAAACCGAGGGGGGGGCGGAGGTTGCATTTCTTCCCCTCTCCCGGTTGCGAGCGGCCCTTTGTCGCACGAATTCGGTCTTTCGAGAGCCCCAGGGCGCTGTAGCGTAAGGGCGTATTGCCACACGCCCCTACGGTGTGATCGCAGCATCTGCCTGAGCAAAGCCCCTACGGCAGGTCCAAGTCCAATCCCAATTCTGCAGCGGCGGTGCCGAACCACTCGATCACCTCGCGGTGGTACGGGATGCCCTCGGCTTTCCGCTTGTTCGTTTCCTCGAACTCAGACAACCCGGGGTAAAACACCCGTTCCTGTTCGGGGGCTGGTTTCGTGTTCGCCAATCCCTCAAGAAAGTCGTCCATGTCATCCTTGAACTTTTCCGTGTCCATGAACGCGTCGATCTTCCATGCCTGGAAGTAGTGCGCCGTTTTCTGTTTGATGAACCCCGGTCCTGCTCCCGAAAGCTGACCCGTCATCACATCGACCACGGCAGCAAATGCATAGCCCTTGTGCGATCCGTTCTCACGCGTGCCGCCAAACGGCAGCATAAAGTATTCGTCCGGGATGCCGTCCGTCTCTTTGTCGATAACGGTCCCATCCGGGCCTGCCACCCAGTTCGGGATCAGTCCCGCACCAACCCGGCGCGCCAGTCGAATCTTGTTGCCGGCGACCTGCGTCGTAGCGACGTCAAATAGAAACGGCGGCATCTTGCGTGCAGGGACCGCATACGCGATCGGGTTCGTACCGAATCTCGGCTCTGCGCCGAAGGTCGGTACCGCCTGCACACCGCCGCTGCCCGTCATAGCCATGCCGATCATGTCCTGCTGGGCCGCCATAGCCGCGTGGTAGCCCGCCCCAGCCAGGTGTCCGGTGTTCGTCACCGAGACAGCGCCCTGCCCGTGCTTCTCCGCCTTATCCATCGCCAGTTGCATCGCCATAGGGCCGATATGCGCCCCCAGTCCCCTATCGCCGTCCCACGTAGCCGTCGTGCTTGACTCACGGAGCATCTTAATATTCGGCGTTGGGTTCAATGCGCCACTGCCATACCCGGCCACATATGACCTCAGCATGTTCGACACACCGTGCGTCTCTACCCCGCGCAGATCGTTCATGATCAGCACATCGGTAGAAACCCGGGCCCCTTCCTCATCAAGACCCATCTTGAGAAAGATAGCGTTTGTCGCCGCCCTGATCTTCTCCTCGGTCACGTAAACACGGTCTTCGGTCGGAACCTTGAAGCGTTCAAGCATTGTTATCCCCGGTCCATGACTCTCAGTTGGTTCCCATTGAATTCAGGG
>JAPYSM010000173.1 GCA_029936485.1 Dehalococcoidia bacterium | reverse complement strand
CCCAACACGAACGTGGCCCCAGAAGTCGACTCTGATCGACTTGTACAGCTCTGGATCGAACGTGTGATGGGGCCTAATTACCGGGAATCTTGAATCTTACGACCAGCCCTAAACCCCCAACGCCCGCTCCGCGTCCCCGATTGCACCGTCTACTGCTGCTGCTAGATCATCTACCTCGCCTGCTGTAATCGTTAGTGGAGGTGCTAGCGGGACTATGTAGCTGCCTACCCGGATCCAGACTCCTCGGTCCATCAGGCCCTGCGTGATCTTTTCGCCGATCGCCGCCGATGCTGGCCAGTGTTCCTTTGTATTCCGATCCTTCACCAGTTCCAGCCCCTGCAACAGGCCGATCCCTCGAACATCACCCACGATCGGGTGCTTGTCCTTGATCTCTTGCAGCCGATCCCACAGCCGTTCTCCCTGGATTCGGCAGTTCTCGACCAGGCCTTCACGTTCGATAATCTCGATATTCGCCAGCCCCGCCGCGCATCCCGCCGGGTGACCCGTATACGTGAACATATGCTTGAACGTGGCGTCCGGACCACCCGTGAAAGCGTCCGAGACGCGTTTAGATGCGATCGCGCCGCCCATCGGGAAGTAGCCACCGGTCAGACCTTTAGCAATTGTCATAATGTCCGGTGTCACCCCCACAGTGTCGGCCCCGAACCACTTACCGGTCCGACCAAATCCGGTGATCACCTCGTCAAATATCAGCAACACACCGTACTTGTCGCAGATCTCGCGGACCCGCTGGAAGTACCCCGGTCCCGACACCACCCCGCCCAGCGGTTGCGACACCGTTTCCGCTATGAACGCCGATATCGACTCTGGGCTGTGGAACAGAATCGCCTCTTCCAGAGAGTTGGCGCACAACTCGGCACACTCCTCCGGCGTCTCACCGCCAAACGGGCATCGGTACGGGTTCGGGTCTGCGATGTGTACCACGTGCGACGGAACCGGTTGGTACTCCTCACGCGGCAGGAACGGATGCGAGCCGAGCCACATCGTCCCCCACGTTGCGCCGTGGTACGAGCCTTTGCGGCTAATAACTTTGTAGCGGCCCCGCTCGCCCACACGGTTGTGATAGCCCTGAGCCAGCTTCAAGGCGGACTCATTAGATTCCGATCCGCCGCTCGTAAAGAAGGTCTTTGTGAGATCGCCCGGCGTCACCTCAGCCAGCTTCGCGGCAAGCCGCACCGTGCTCGGAGTACTCCCGGCGTACACGTGCATCGATACATCTTTGAGCTGGTTGTAGATCGCCTCCGCTACCTCGTTACGCCCATGCCCGGTATTGCGAAAGTACATTCCGCCAATACCGTCTATGTAGCGCTTTCCCTCGATGTCATCGACGTAAATACCGTCGGAACCGACCAGCATCAGCGGCCCGCCCTCTTCGGCAAGTTGCGTTGCGTTACGCGTTCCGACAAACAGGTGTTCAACAGCCGCCATGTGGAGGCCGTTGGCGTCATCGTAAGCTGGAACGTTTACCTGAGGCGGCATGGCCACGTTGCTGTCCTTGAGAACTTGGTCGTATATCGAATGCACCATAGTCTACCTACCACGCTCAGTCGGCCCCAAATCCGTATTGGATTACACTCGCGCCAACAACAACGATCGGGGCGACTTGATTTGCAGGGTCGCCAAAATTTGCGGGACAAATCTCAGGACTGGAGTTGGTGATGACGACGAGCCACAAGCCGACCGGCATTGCATCCTATCGACCGGACCTTGCGGGCAACACGCACGCCGTTTCAAGCGGGCACCATCTCGCAACAGCCGCCGGGTTCCGCATCCTTGAGCAAGGCGGGAACGCCATCGACGCTGGAGTGGCAACGGGTATCGCCATCAACGTCGTGGTCGCCGACAACACCAGCTTCGGTGGTGTTGCCCCCATTGTGATCTACGACGCCGAGGCGGATCGTGTTTTCACACTCTCTGGACTTGGCCGCTGGCCCAAATCCGCCACGCTTGAACACTTCCTGGAGGACCGCGGAGGCGAGATCCCGACAGGCATGGAGCGGGTTATCGTTCCTGCAGCCCCCGACGCATGGCTGACCGCTCTATCTGATCACGGCACGATGACCCTGAAACAGGTCATCACTCCGGCGCTGGAACTTGCGCGTGACGGATTTCCTGTCAGCCGTGGTGTCGGCCGGCGCATCGCAGCCGCATTTGAAGGCTTTAGCGACTGGCCGTCCACAATGGAGATTTTCGCCCCGGAGGGCCGTCCCATCGCGGCAGGCGAACGTATGGTCCGGACAGACCTCTCCAGAACGTTCGAACGACTCATCGAAGCCGAGTGCAACGCAGCCAGCCAGGGGCGGGAGGCCGCCATACGCGCAGCGCGTGATTTGTTCTACTCGGGCGAAATCGGTGAAGAGATCGTGGCTGCTGTTCAAGAAGGTGGCGGCTTCCTCACGATGGAAGACATGGCCTCGTTCCAGGTTGGCAAAGAAGAGCCCGAGACGGGCCGCTTTTCCGGACCCGAGGGAGAATTCGAGGTCTACACCTGCGGTGTGTGGTGCCAGGGACCTTCATTCGCCGAGGCCCTCCAGATACTGGACGGGCACGATCTTCTCTCGATGGGCCACAACTCCGCCGACTATATTCACGTCGTAACCGAGTCACTCAAGTTGTCGTTCGCCGACCGTGACGCCTTCTACGGTGACCCGGACATGGTGGACGTTCCAATCAAGGGCTTGCTCGATCCCTCATATGCAGCCAACCGGCGATCGCAAATAGATCTTGAGGCTGCATCACCCGCGATGCCGTCAGCAGGTGATCCTTGGCACTTCGAAGGCCGGTCAGCTCCGACCGGATACGCCTATCAACCGCCGGAGCCACTGGAGGGCCGTACCGAGGGCGACACGAGCTACGCATGCGTAGTGGACGGCAAGGGCAACATGTTCTCGGCGACCCCAAGCGACACGATCGGGATGGCGCCGGTGATCAAGGGTCTTGGTTTCACCCCATCTGGTCGTGGCACCCAGTCGTGGCTCGATCCGACGCACCCATCCGCGCTGGAGCCCGGTAAGCGTCCTCGCCTGACACCTAATGCACTTCTAGCGTTCAAAAACGGCCACCCCTGGATGCCGTTCGGCACGCCGGGAGGTGATGCCCAAGTCCAGACCACGCTTCAGTTCTTCCTCAATCAAGCCGTGTTCGGGATGACCCCGCAGCAGGCCGCCGAAGCGCCGCGCTTCCAGTCAAAAAGCTTCCCGGATTCATTCTGGCCGCACGCCTACCACCCGGGGCGACTGGATCTCGAAGGACGTATCGACGACGAGACCGCAGAAGATCTGTCACGCCGCGGGCATCTTGTGAATCGGATCGACGACTGGGCGCGCATCACCGGCGACGTTTGCGGAATTACACGTGATCATGAAGACGGTACAGTCACCGCGGCTTCAGATCTGCGCGCCGATGCGTACTCAATGGCGCGATGATTTAAGGCATCTATGACAGAACAACCAACGCCCGACAGTTCTATCGGCGCATCCACATACGACCCAGAGAACCCTGAAACTTCAAGGGCCTATCGCGAGCCCAAACGCTCCTGGTCACGGCGGCCGGGTTGGAGCGTAATTGTCGGAAGCCTAATCGGCGGCGGAATAACGTTCGGTTACCTACTCAATTCGTATTTTTTCTGCCTGTCCCAGACCAACTGTAGCCTCGCAACTGAATGGATAGTTGCTTTTGCGATAATTGGGACGAGCGGCGGAGCACTCTGCGGGTGGGTTGTCGGAAAATTCTTCAGCGGTATGTACCAAAAGATGCGCGTCGACTGACCCAACCCCGATCAATCTCGCGAAGCCACTAGGTGGAGATCCCGAAAATGCCCACGGTCTTCGAAATGCTGGATATGAGCGGTCAGAGCGCCATCGTCACCGGCGGTGGCACGCACCTCGGCCGCGCCATGGCGAGCGCGCTGGCGGAGATGGGCGCATCCGTATTTATCGCCAGCCGTCGCGCTGAGCTGTGTGAAGAGACAGCCGAAGAACTTCAAGGGCTTGGCCTCGACGTAAGTGGTATCGGCTGTGACGTCACGGACGAAGCCCAGGTCGATGCACTGGTCGACAGGGTGATGACGGAGCGGGGTCGATTGGATGTGATGGTCGCCAACTCTGGCGGTGCATTCACGAACTCTTACATCCCGGACGCCAGCATCGATGAGTTCCGCCGCACCGTGGATCTAAACCTGACCGGGACCTACATCTGCTCCCAGTCCGCTGCACGGGTGATGATGCCGGAGCGCAGGGGTTCGATAATCACGTTGGGGTCAATCCACGGTTTCCTAACCTCCGATAAGCGAATGTACGAAGGTTTGCTGACTTTCAAGCGCTCGGGACCGCCGTATCAGGCGGCGAAGGGCGGCATCATCAACCTGACTCGTGGACTGGCTTCCGAATTGGGCGAGTACGGCATCAGAGTCAATTGCATCAGCCCCGGCCAGATCCCAAAAGCAACCACGGACG
>JAPYSM010000172.1 GCA_029936485.1 Dehalococcoidia bacterium | reverse complement strand
CGAGTCGAACGACGATGAGTCTGCGGACGATGATGAATCCGAGTCGGACGACGATCAGTCTGCGGGCGAGCTGGAAGATTCTGCCGATGAGTCTGCGGACGATGATGAATCCGAGTCGGACGAGTCGGACATTGAACAGGCAGACGAAGAAGAGAAGGACTAAGGCAACAGGACGCACCGGCCGGGCTATTGCCCTGGCTGGTTTTGATGTCTGCGACGCCCACCGCAGGCGTCTGCAGCGGAGACCAACATCCCATGCCTAGTGACGGAACTGTCGATCCGGAAATCAACGCTCCGGATGGTGACGCGCAGGAAATTCTTCCTGTAGACACACCGGTTACAAGACCGGCTGGACGCCCGTTGAGCCGCCGGGAACTGGTCACGCAAAAACAGGCTCAGAGCCGTCGAAATCGCCCCTTCATCATCGGCGGATTCGTATTATTCATTGCGATCCTAGCGTTGCCTATATACGCGTACACCAATAATTTTGTACTGCCACCTCGTGAGGTCGCGGTTCAGGTCAACGACGCTTATTACACCCGCGGCGACGTCGTTGATTTCGTGCGTTTCCACCAGCGATTGGCGTTGGAGGCCGGCGAAGAGTTCCGAATTACCGATCAGCTCCTGACGGCACTTGAGACGATCTCTGAGAACGAAATCGCTTACCAAAAAGCCCCCCTTCTTGGCATCACGGTCACGGAAGAAGAAATCCAGGGCGCTATACGGGAAACGATAGGTTTCCCAGGTCTTACTTCCTCGATGGCCGCTGAATCCAATGTCGAATCAGACATCTCAGAAGCCTTCCGCCAGTTGCTCAACAGGATCCAGCTAAGCGAAGAGGCTTACACCGAAATCATCAAAAAAGGCCTCTTCCGTGAAAAGGCGCGTCGAGAACTTCAACGAGATGTCCCGCTCCTCCAGCCACAGGTCCACCTTTACGCTCTTGAGTTCAAACTCGACACCGACCCGGGTATTGAACGCTCCCGAAAACGGCTTGCCACCGGCGATTCGATCGCGCAGGTCGCTATAGATCTGTCCCAGGAACTGGCTGTAGCCCGGACGCAAGGCGATCTCGGGTGGATGCCGCAGTTCGTATTGCCTGATCTGGATGTCGAAGATTTGATATTCGGCCTGAACGAAAACGGCCAGAGGAATCTCCTGCCGAACACCCTCAGTGAATCGCAATGGGATGGCGAAAGCGCCGTATACCGTTACTACTACATCGACGAGGTCTCTGACGCCCGTGAGCTGGACCAGGAAGACTTGGACGCGATTACCGACCACTCACTTGCCGTCTGGCTGGAAGACCAGCGTGTCTTGATTGAAGAGTACAAACTGCGGTTCGACAGCGATATCTTCCAGTGGATCGGCACTCAGGTTCTCAATACGAACATCACGGTCGAAGGCACCGCAACGCCTCTTCCAGGGACAGGGCCCCTGGACATCGGCGATCTCCTGGGCGGAGGCAACTAGTAACCATGAACGCGTCAAACCTGTCGCCCAATAACGCGCGGGGTGGTATTGGGTTGCTCGGCGTGGGAATCGTCGGATCAGCGGTAGCGTCCTCGATACTCTCCGCCGAAGGTCAACGACGGGGTCTTCGCCTTTGCGGAGCTATAGTACGAGACACGACGCGTCAACGCGACGTTGAACTCCCGGCAGGCACGTTGTCATCCGACCCGGATACGGTCCTTGGATCGCCCGATGTGGACATCGTTGTAGAGCTCATGGGCGGTGAAGAGCCGGCTATGGAGTACATCTCTGTCGCCCTGTGTGCCGGCAAGCACGTGGTCACCGCGAACAAAGAGGTCATCTCCAAACACGGAGAAAAACTTCGAAACTTAGCCACCGCAAACAACGTCTCCCTCCAGTACGAGGCCAGCGTCGGTGGCGGCATCCCCATCATCAACCCACTGCTTAACGATCTCGCCGCCAACCAGATCCTAGGATTGCGGGCGATCATAAACGGCACGACCAATTACATCTTGACGCAAATGGCATCCGGGGGAGTGTCTTTCGACGATGCCCTCGCAGATGCACAGCGTCTTGGTTTCGCGGAAGCGGACCCCACTGCTGACGTTGATGCGTTCGACGCCGTGTACAAGATTTCGATCCTCGCGAGGCTGGCGTTCGGCGTCGACGTGCCTATCGAGAATATCTTCCGCGAGGGCATCAGGCGAACTGCGTCTCAGGACTTCCGTTACGCGGAAGAACTGGGATACACCATCAAACTGCTCGCAGCGGCGCGCCGGGAAAACGGCGGATTGCTGGTGCGAGTTCACCCGGCACTTGTGCCGTCAGATGTTCCAATGGCCAAGGTGGAGGGCGCTCTGAACGTCGTCGAGGCCGAGGGCGACCTCGTCGGGCCGCTCTGGCTCCAGGGGCGCGGCGCCGGAGCAGAACCAACGGCGAGCGCAGTGATGGGTGACGTGCTGCGCACCCTTTCAGTCTTACGGGGCGGCGGACATCTGCCGCAGGCGCGGCCGATCAATCCCGATCTACCCCTCCTCGAGATGGCGAGACACGAGTGCAAATACTACACGCGGCTCACGGTTCGTGACCGTCCCGGGGTACTTGCGCAGATCGCGGGCGCTCTTGGGGATATGGACATCAGCATCGCATCTGTGTTGCAGATGGACTCCGATCCGGACCGTGGGAATGCCGATCTCGTGATAATGACGCACCCGGCGCGAGAAGCTAATATGCAAAGGGCGGTCGAGCGTATCGATGCTTTAGGGGATGTAGGCACCGTTGCAAACGTGATTCGTGTGGAGTCTTATCCCTCGGCCAGGTAATCGCCTGCCCGGTAACCTCAACCATTCTGGAATTCTGGACCCACTCATGCTGAGCATCGCGCACAAGCGGGCAGCAGGCAGATGGGTATTGCACGGAGCCTCTGCTTGGGAATGCTTGGCGGCGTAATGGAGCGGTACGGCAGTTATTTGCCGATGACGTCCAGTACGCCAATTGTGACCCTGAAAGAAGGAAGCACACCCCTTGTTCGTTCACGGGTTATCGGCCCGGAACTTGGGTGCGAAGCCCTGTATTTCAAACTTGAAGGTTCCAACCCCACCGGCTCCTTCAAGGACCGTGGGATGTGTTTCGCCGTCGCCAAGGCGATTGAAGGCGGGGCGCAGCACATCATCTGCGCCTCAACTGGCAACACCAGTGCCTCGGCCGCCGCATACGGTGCACGCTACGGTCTAAGCACCGTCGTGGTCGTGCCAGCGGGCGAGATCGCCATAGGCAAACTTGCGCAGGCGATGGCGTACGGCGCCAGGATTCTGGCGGTAAACGGTAACTTTGACGATGCGCTGAGACTTGTCCGGGAGGCCTCTGAGCGGCTTGAGCTTGCGCTCGTAAACTCGGTTAACCCGTTCCGAATCGAAGGCCAGAAGACAGGCGCTTTCGAGATCGTCGACGAGATAGGTGACGCGCCAGATTTCCTTTGCATCCCCGTCGGCAATGCAGGGAACATCACTGCCTACTGGCGCGGGTTCAACGAGTACAAAGACAAAACCGACGGACGCGTACCGCGCATGATGGGCTTCCAAGCGGCAGGCGCTGCCCCCATCGTGGACGGCGCCCCCGTACTCAAACCTCGGACCATCGCCTCAGCGATCAAGATCGGTAACCCGGCTAGCTGGCGTTACGCAGAAGAGGCAAGGGACGAATCTGACGGCCTGATTGAGGCGGTAACCGATGATCAGATCATCGATGCCTATCTGAGACTGGCCCGTCAGGAAGGGATTTTCTGCGAACCCGCCTCGGCTGCCTCGGTCGCGGGCGCGCTCCGTATGCCTGAATTAGGAGTATCTTTAGCCGGTCGCACCGTTGTCTGCATTTTAACTGGCAACGGATTGAAGGATCCGTCCACGGTGGAACAGCGGGCTTCAGTCGAGCTCGAGTACGTCGAGCCGGATTTCGCACAGTTCGAGGCTGTCCTCAGAAGCGACCCAAAATCATCCCTTTGAATCACGGATACAGACATACGGATCCGTCAGAGTCGAATCAGTCGGACCAGCCCTGTCGGCCCATCATCGCCGAGTCTGGCCTCTATGTTGTGGCAAGCGTTCCCGAATCGACGCAAAGGACACGCACCTGTGAGTAATCTAGAGGTCCGTATAGAGACTTTCGATAGTATTGGGGAGGACTGGGAACGACTTCTCGGTGAATCTTCGGATCTGTCACCGTTCGCGACCTCCGCCTGGCAACAGACGTGGTGGCAGATGTTTGGCGACGACGCTGATCTAAAGCTTCTGACCGTGATACAGGACGGAGATGTGAAGGGCCTTGCCCCATTTATGCGTCGCGGCAACGAAGTGTCCTTTCTTGGAGAGTCTGACCTAGTCGATTACCACCACTTCCTTCATTCCGGCATCGAAGATGCGGCTTTCTACGACACAGTGTTTGGACACCTGTCAGCGGTCGAATCTTTGAGCTCTGTCAGGCTTACCTCCATCCCCGAGTGGTCCCCCGC
>JAPYSM010000171.1 GCA_029936485.1 Dehalococcoidia bacterium | reverse complement strand
TGCAACAACGGGCCGTTCATAGGCTCCGCGAAGACGTAGTCACTTACCTCGACGGTAGCGACGACCTCTCCTGCCATATTTTTCGTATCTAGATCCACGATGAACCAGTTCTGTAGCCGCGATTTCTCGGCGGCCTAGTAGTTGTCGTTTGCCCGTTCTATTCGGACCAGGGTATTTCGTGCGCCGGGCACGCTTCCACGCACCATTACGATGTTGCGCTCAGGATCGACCATCACGATTTTCAGGCCGCGGGTGGTCACTTTGTTGTTGCCCATGTGGCCCGCCATGCGCGTGCCTTTCCAAACCCTGCCCGGAGAGCTGCCAGCGCCGATTGAGCCCGGAGCGCGGTGACGGTCAGACTGACCGTGGGTCTTTGGTCCGCCGTGGAAACCGTGCCTTCGCACGCCCCCGGCAAAGCCACGGCCACGTGTCTTGCCGGACACGCTGACCGTCTCTCCAACTTCAAACACCGCAGCGTCGATGGACTGGCCGACCTCAAATTCACTCAGGTCAGATGCTTTGAACTCCTGGAGATGGCGGAACCTCCCCCCTGAGCGCTGCTGGTGACCTGCAGCCGGCTTGTTCAGACGCTTGGCGTCTAGGAAGCCGATCTGAATTGCCTCATAGCCATCACGTGTGTCGGTCCGCACCTGTGTGACGACGCAAGGACCCGTCTCGATCGCCGTTACGGCGTCGACGGTTCCGTCCTCGTTATACAGCGTGGTCATTCCGACCTTGCGGCCTAGTAGGCCCTGGATTCCCATTATTTATCTGCTCGTTCTATAAGCTCGTTCTGGGGCAGTTATTTACAGCTTGATCGAGATGTCGATACCGGCTGGCAGGCTTAGTCGGGTCATGGCGTCGATCGTCTTTGACGTCGGCTTGTGAACGTCGATGAGCCGTTTGTGCGTGCGCAACTCAAAGTGCTCGCGTGAGCGCTTGTCGATGTGTGGTGACCGGATGACACAGAACCTCCGGATCGACGTCGGGAGTGGGACGGGGCCGGAGATGTCCGCACCGGTCCGTTCCGCTGTCTCAACGATCTGAGCTGCGGACTGATCAAGCACTCGGTGATCAAATGCTTTCAACACGATTCTTATTTTTTGTCCGGGCATAGTTCCTTCCGTTCACCTCGTAACGTGAACGGACCCCCATCGCATGATGAGGGTCCTTGGCTTGTTACTTCCCGCTGCCTGCGATGTTGTCTGCGATGTGCCGCGGGGCTTTGTCGTAGTGGTCTAGTGACATTACGAACGACGCGCGGCCCGTGGTGCGGGAGCGCAGATCGGTCGCGTATCGGAATGTTTCCGCAAGTGGGACAAAGGCGTTTAAAACCTGCGTCTCGTTCTGGCCTACCATGTTCTGAATCTGAGATCGCCGTGAGTTCAGGTCAGCGAGAACATCGCCCAAGAACTCGGATGGCGTAATGACTTCCAATTTCATGATCGGCTCTAGGATAGCCATACCGGCTCTCTGGGCCGCGGACTTGAAGGCCATGGATCCGGCGACGTTGAACGCCATCTCTGATGAGTCAACCTCGTGGTATGAACCGTCCGTTAGAACGATTTTGATGTCGGTCACCGGGTAACCAGCAAGTACGCCGTTGGCGGCCGCCTCGCGGGCACCTTGCTCGATTGGCCGGTAGTACTCCCGTGGGAGGGTTGAACCAGTGATCTCGGACTCAAAAACCACCCCTGCGCCAACAGGAAGAGGTTCGAGCCGAAGCGTACAGTCACCAAACTGACCGTGACCACCGGTCTGACGGACCAAACGTCCCTGAGCCTCTGAGATACGTGTAACCGTCTCCCGGTAAGCGACCCTCGGATTGCCGACGTTTACGTCAAGTCCAAACTCGCGTCGCATGCGCTCCACGATGACATCCAGGTGCAACTCACCCATTCCGGCGAGAACTACCTGTGCAGTCTCTTCATCGGTGCTCAACCTGAGCGTCGGGTCTTCGTCGGCGAGCCGATTCAGAGCGACGTCCATCTTGTCCTGGTCAGATCGGGTCTTTGGCTCGACCGCTACAGACAGGACTGGCTCTGGGAACTCGATCGATTCAAGAACAATTCGGTTGTTATTGGCCGCCAGCGTGTCTCCGGTGCGGGCGTCCTTCAGTCCGATAACGGTGACGATCTCGCCCGGTCCTGCTGAGGAGATCTCTTCACGGCGATCCGCATGCATTCGCAGCAGGCGTCCGATGCGCTCCCGGTTGCGGGTGCGCGGGTTGTAGAGGGTGGCTCCGGTCTCAAGGATGCCGGAGTAGACACGGATGTAAATCAATCGACCCACGTGCTGGTCAGACACAACCTTGAAGATGAGCACACTTACGGGATCATCTACTGAGGGTTGTCGGACCAGTTCAGATCCATCCGCTGGGTCGGTGCCTTGAACGGCAGGGACATCAAGCGGGGAGGGAAGGTAGTCGACGATTGCGTCAAGCAGGGGCTGGATGCCGCGGTGTTTAAGCGCGGTGCCACACATCACCGGCGTGACCTTGAGATGGATCGTGGCCGTGCGCAACGCTGTTGCGAGGACCTCGTTGGGGATCTCTTCATCGCTCAGGTACGCCATGAGCAGGTCTTCGTCGGTTTCTGAGACCTTCTCAACAAGATTGGCCCGGTATGCCGCAACTTCATCAGCCATGTCGGCGGGAATCGGGGTCTCAACCGCTTCAACGGCATCGGCTGATTCGTAAACCCAGGCCTTCATCTCGACCAGGTCGATCATGCCGTGGAAGTCCGTTTCGGCGCCGATTGGGAGCTGAATCGGAACGGCGTTTGCACCGAGTCTGCGGGTGAGTGATTCGACGGCCTTCAAAAAGTCTGCCCCGGCGCGGTCCATTTTGTTTACGAAGACCATCCGCGGCACCGAGTAACGCTCAGCCTGGCGCCAGACCGTCTCTGACTGCGGCTGAACACCGGCGACGGCGTCGATGATAACGACCCCACCGTCCAACACGCGCAGGCTGCGCTCAACTTCAGCAGTGAAGTCAACGTGCCCGGGTGTATCGATGATGTTGACCTGGTGGTTCTTCCACTCGGTGGCGGTAGCCGCCGACGCGATGGTGATTCCGCGTTCGCGCTCGAGATCCATGAAGTCCATCACGGTTGTGCCGTCATCGATGTTGCCGATTTTGTGCGTCATTCCGGTGAAGAACAACACGCGTTCACTCACCGTCGTCTTGCCGGCGTCGATGTGGGCGATAAACCCGATGTTTCGGATCTTTGCGAGATCTATTTTTGAAGTTGCTTTTGAAGCCACTGTTGTAGCCATTCGCGTTAAGTCCGTACTCTCCGGCCATATAGCCGGTAGAATCGATGCCCCCCCGGAGTTGATGCTGGTCTAGTTACCAGCGGTAGTGGACGAATGCCCGGTTTGCCTCGGCCATCCTGTGTAGCTCTTCACGCCTGCGCACAGCGGCGCCCTGTCCGAGTGACGCGTCCAGTAGTTCGTTGTAGAGACGCCGCGAAATCGGCGCTCCCTGGCGGGCTCGGGCCGCCGTGATGAGCCACCGCATCGCCAGAGAGACCCTGCGTTCAGGCCGGACCTCCGTTGGCACCTGATAGGTGGCGCCACCAACACGACGAGGCTTCACTTCAAGCATCGGCGTCGCGTTGCGAATCGCCTGCTCAAACACTTCCAGCCCCGGCCGGTTGGTTTCATTCTCAAGCATTTCCAGGGCGCTGTAGACGGCGCGCTGCGCCACCGTCTTCTTGCCGCCCTTCATGAGGCGGTTTGTAAAACGCGCCAGTTCCACGTTTCCAAAACGTGGATCCGGATCAATTATTCGTCGCTCTGCGCGTCTTCGCCTTGCCATCTTTTATTTGTCTCCCGATCGGAACTCCCTATTGATCTCGCCATGGCGAGATTTGAGCGATCATCCGTATTCCGGGAGCGTTCTTTCCTTTCCACCAAAAACCCCGACCTGGGTTGAGTCTGCCGCCCGGACGGGCTATGACTGACTCGTTTGTCGGGGTGGTTGGGCCATTTCCGGCCCCTGAGATTAACCTTGCGGCCTTACAGCACCGTACTTGCTACGACCACGGCGACGGTCATCGACACCGGAAGTGTCGAGTGCCCCGCGCACTACGTGATATCGGACCCCGGGAAGGTCCTTCACGCGTCCGCCCCGTATAAGGACGACCGAGTGTTCCTGGAGGTTGTGGCCTTCGCCGCCGATGTAGGCGGTGACCTCGAGCCCGTTGGTCAGCCGGACACGCGCTACTTTGCGAAGAGCCGAGTTCGGCTTCTTAGGCGTAACGGTCTTCACCTGCAAGCAGACGCCACGCTTTTGCGGACTCCCGCTACCTCGTCGCATCCGGTCCTTCAACGAGTTGTAGACGAATCCCAACGCCGGAGTCTTAGACTTCGTGCGTGTTCGCTTGCGCGGCTTGCGCATCAGTTGGTTCGCTGTCGGCATTACCCCGCCCTGGATATTGGTTCCCGGCGTCACGTTTGTTCAGGCGTTCAGATACGATGAC
>JAPYSM010000013.1 GCA_029936485.1 Dehalococcoidia bacterium | reverse complement strand
CTGGATGTGTCCAGTTCCAATTTCCCTCGATTCGATGTGAATCCCAACACGGGGGAACCGATAGGGCGGGAGCGACGTCGGGCGGTCGCGAACAACACTGTGTATCACGAAGCCGGTAGAGGTTCGGTGTTGATACTGCCTGTTATCCCGAAATAAGGACGCGACCTTTGTTTTCGGGATAACAGGCAGCATCTACGTATTGGAATACGAAGAGGCGCCGACACCGCCAACGCCATCGGCGCGAAGATGTGATTGGAGCAAACCGATCAACAGGCGGCCTATAGCGTGTACTGCGCCCATTGCGGCACAAAAAATGACGACGGACTTGGATCCTGCGAACGGTGTGGAGAGTTACTGGAGCGGATAAATTCGGCTCATGTGGCTCAACTTGGTATGAAATCATGCCCGGACTGCAAGGCGGTTAACGATCCAAGAGGCAGTTACTGCATCGATTGTGGGCGAAATCTGGACGCCGTAATCACGACCAGTGGGGCTCGGCCTCGCTCGATGCCGCCGCGCCCGGCGGTACCCATCGATGTGCGCCGTTCTCCGGTAAGTCCAACGCCAACCGAAGCCAATGATCCCGACTCTGCGAACGCTCCTGAGGGGTCAAGAACACGGGGGATTCCAGCGGAGATCAGGCGTCCCACTCCCGAACCGGCACACCCGTCGGTGACGTCGGGTGAGGCTCGAGCCGGCAGGGACCCTTATGATCTTCGGGTCGATGTCGAGGCCTCATCGGCGGGACCGAACGATTCAGGAACGCCCGACGCACAACTCCCCGAAGAGTTAAAGGGCTGGAACCTGGGTGGGCTGTTTATCCCGTTCGTGTGGGGGCCGTTCAACCGGGTGTGGATCGGGTTGGCGGTATTATCCGTAGGACTCCTGCCAATCCCCCCACTGCTTGGCCTACTTGTATATGGCCCGGTGGCCATGGTTGTTGGCATGCGTGGGAACGAACTGGCGTGGCGCGCACGTAAGTGGGATTCGGTCGATCATTTCCGGTCGGTCCAGGGCCAATGGGCGAAGTGGGGCTGGATCTCCTTCATCATCTTCATCGTTACGATCCTGATTTCTGTTTCAAGTGGCGGCGCGTAACTGAAAGGGGCGACCGTCCGATGTTGGATTCAATACGCCGGTTCGAGTGGGACGATGCTATGCCCGGACTGCGTTCAGACGAGTTTGTTGTTCCCGTCACGGATGCGGCGATCTTCGATTACACGGACGCGACTGGTGATGCATCGGGGGAAACAGCCGGAACTCAGGTCGCTCCGCTGGGTTACGTGTTTGTGGCAGCGCCCCAACGCAGACACGCGTTGATGGCTTCCGTTGGCTGCCACGCCCCTGAGCAGGACACTGAAGAGCCTCGGAGCACCCCGTACGTTGGTTCTAATGTGCGATTTCATCGCGCCATCGAACCGGGCGACACCGTGCGCAGCGTCACAGTGCTGGATCGCAAGTTTGAGCGCGCCGGTAATCGGTTCGTGGTGTTCCGCGTTGATGCAACGGACGCCGATGGCGAACCGATAGCTGAATACGATTACACCTGTCTGTGGGAACGGGGATCGGCGGGGACGCCTCGTTCTTCCAGTCAATCGGCTCCGGCCACGTTTCAAGATGTGCGGTTACGTACCGATACCGTGCTCGTAAAGTCTGAAACGGCTGAGACGATAGCCGCATATGGCAAGCTGTACGTAGGACGACCGGACGACTGGTTAAGCACCCACACCAACGAAGAGTTCGCACGCACCGCGATTTTCGGGGGAGCGGTGAACGCCGGGGTCGCCACCGTTGGTTACACGGCGCAGTGGTTGGACCTCGTGGAACGGCCGGGGATTCTATGGGACGGTGGACGGTTTGAGTCACGCGCTCTCGCGCCGGTGAAAGCCGGAGACGATCTCCACATCACCGGAGAGAGACGTGAGAGTGAAGGCGATCTGGTGTACGAAATCGTCGCCGTTAACCAGTCCGGAGTAACAACGTTTCGGTCGGTGGCAACGATCCCTGGCGCCTGATTAGACGCGCTCGAATCGGCTGCCTGTTTCCGCCCAGCGGTGTGCGTGTTCTGCTGCAAGATTGGTCAGGCTAGCCGCGTAATTCGGTTCCCTGATGTCTGGGGTGGTCATGATCAAGGCGTCCTCATTGTCGTCGACGTAGTATGCCTTTCGCTCGCCGACCACGCGGAACCCGTATTTGCGGTAGAGGGCATGTGCGGCCTCGTTAGACTTTCGGACTTCGAGTGTCAGTTCGTCACAGTCGTTGCTCGTGGCTGAGTCGATCGTTCCGAGCACCAGCAACTCTCCTACGCCACGTCTGCGGTCGGCGCCTGAGACGCCGATAGAAGCGATATGGGCTTCACCCGCGACGAACCAGACAATGGCCCAGCCTGCGATGCGATCCTCGTTTTGCTGACCTCCGGCACCGAATGCGGTCTCCAAAGGCGTTCCGGACATGACGAGAGTCTTTATTCCGTCGACTACTCGCTCGACAAGGGAGCCGGTCTGTTCCGCCGGACCTCGTGAAGCCGTTCCTGATCGGACGCTCACCACGAGCACCGCCTGTGTGGGTTTCTTAATTTCACGCGCAAAATTGATTGGTGGCCACAGAGTAGGAAAGACTTCACGTTCCAACTCTGTGAGTTTGTCAATATCGTTCGCCGAGGCGGTGTGTAAACGGTAAAGTCGCGATTTCGTCGTGTCTCGTAAAACCGAGAGATTCAGTTTCGCATTCGACGCCCCGGCGCCTGACGGTCTGTGGTGCTTTATTGGCATGGGCGACGATGGTACGTGGATGATGCCTGTGAATGGTGACGCAATTCGACACGGATTATGGCAGGGATGGACAGAATAACGCCTGCGTAAATGAGAATAAGGCGGTGGGTGCCCCCCACAGGCGTTGCCCTGAATGGATTTGGAGTAGACTCGCCCGGCTGGAGGCCCGAACGGGTCCGTTAATATCTGGCCGCGACGATATGAAAGGGCAGCAAATGGCAATCACAGTAGGCAGCGGTGAATACCGATACGAACTGGTCGAGGGCTGGGGACAGCTTCCGGACGGCTGGGAGTTCACACAGGTCGGCGCGGTGGCCGTCGATGACAACGATGAGGTGTACGTCTTTTGTCGGGGTGAGCACCCGATCATCGTATTCGACAAGGACGGGAACTTTATAAGGTCCTTTGGTGAGGGTCACTTCCCGAGCGCCCACGGTATCTGCTGGGGTGAGAATGACACTGTCTGGCTTGTAGACAGTGCAGATCACACTGTCAAGCAGTTCACCAAGGGCGGCGAACATGTCATCACGCTCGGCACCAAAGGAAGCGAAGCCGCTGATGGTCAGCCGTTTAACAGGCCGACGGATGCCGCAGTGGCTGGTAACGGAGACCTGTACATTTCGGACGGGTATGGCAATACCAAGGTCCATGTCTACTCGCAGTCCGGAGACTACAAGTTCGGCTGGGGCCAGTCTGGCCACAGGACCGAACTAAATCCAGGCGGCATCGGCGTCGGAGATGGCGACTTCAACACGCCGCACAACATCTGGGTGCATGAAGATACTGTGTACGTGGCGGACCGCGAAAATGCCCGAGTCCAACTCTTTGATCTGCAGGGCAATCACAAGGAAAATTGGACCGACTTCATTCAACCGACCGACATCTACATTGACCCGCGATTCCCGGACACCGTTTACGTCGGTGAACTGCGCAACCGTATGTCGATTGCCAACGCGAAAGGCGAAGTACAGAGTCGGTGGGGACGGTTCCCGACGGACGATCCCGGACATTTCTATGCCGTTCATGGCATCTGGTCTGACTCAGAGCAGTCTTTGTATTGCGGTGAGGTTCTGGAAGGACAGCGTATCCAGAAGTTCCGCAGGATCTAGGCCAGCTTTCGGTCCGAGAAAAAACAGAAGGCCCGGCGTTTTCGCCGGGCCTTCTGTTTGCATATGTTATTCAGGGCTCGCTGGTTGGTGTCGAGCCCCGCTGGTCCCTGAGTAACTGAGGGTCTTTTCCCCGCCGGTCACTCGAATGGCGATAGCGGCAATGATGGCGATAACGCCGACCGCAAGCCAGAGAATCGCGTACCCCGCAAACTTGCCGGTAATTGCATCGCCGATGGAGCGAAGCTTTTCAACGCCTTCATCTCGCGCGAGAACCAGCATTCCGGTGGGATCATCCTGTCGTTCTTTTTCAGCGATCCGGTTTTCGATCTCTCCCAGGATTCCCTCGGTGGCAAAATCTGCGCCAACGCCGCCGATGACCTGCGTAAACGCAAGCCAGATTATCAGCGCCGAGAAGATCATGGCAGACGCCGCCCAGATCAAGCGTGATGTCCAGGATTGACCGCCAAGAATCCCGATAATGAACAGTATGAGTAGCCCGATCCCTGTTGCGATTGCTGCCCCGAGAGGACCAAGTACGAGACCGAGGGGGGTGCCTCGGAACGTGTCGACAGCGTTAAGATCGTCCGTGCCCTGGTTCGCCGCCCGTTCTTCGCGATACCGGTCAAAATCGACCTGAGTGTACGAACGACCTTCTTGGATGATTTCCAGTATTAGATCGGCGGTCTGGTCCTTATCGGAGAACTGACCGAGCACGTCATCAGCGTCGATCGTGATGCCCTTGGCGATCTTGTCTCGCACGCTTTCAAGGTCAGTGGAACCCTGCCCACCAAGCGCGTTTGTAAATAGGGATTCGTCGTACGTCACCGAGTCCGGGAACTGGCCGCCGATAATATTTTTGACCTCGGCACTGAGCTTGGTGACGAGTTGCTCCATGAATTGGTCTACGGGCAGATTGGAATTGGTACAGTCTGGAAGTCTTCCGGCCGAGATCGCTAGAAGCGCATTCTGCCCCTCAGCAAGCGATGCGCACTGCGGTATAGCGTTCACCTGCTCAACGGCCTTTGCGACGGCCAGATCGGCGACCACGTCCATGGCAGCGTCACGCTGGTCCGATAGGTCGATCGTGTATGAAAGGGCGTCAGAATCACGGGACATGTATGCCGCTACGTTATCGATAATGGCGTCGATATGTCCGCGTACCCACTCGGGGGGGGTTATGAGGTTAACGGCTTCTGTGATTTCGTCGTCGTCGATAGTGACCTCGTACGAAAGTACGGTCATACGTCCGATCTGTTCCGTGATCGTGGGCTTTATCAGTTTGTCGAATATCACCTGCTCTGCGTTGGATTCGGTGAGGATTTCTTTGGTCACCCGAGCCGCGATAGGAATGCGATCTTTGAAAGAGATCGTGATGGCGAACGTGTCTGAGTTGCCGCTCAGATAAGCATTCAGCGCGTCCAAGGTCATGAACACCTGCTCATCTATCCACTCCGTGGGCACGATGTCTCGTGCCGCATCTCCCGCCTGCTCCGGGGTTAGTACAAGCCCGAAAGGACCTTCGGTGAAGTCCCCGGCGGACTTGATGGCCGCCGGAGCGATAAGCTCATCGACGAGCGCATTGGCGAGATCGATCTGAACGTATGTGTCTTCCAGGCCGGTGAAGAACCCGGAGACGCGCTCGTTCAGTGCCAAAGATATAGCAAATTCATCTGACTCGCCGCGAAGGTAGGGCATGAACTCCGCGAGCGCCTCTGAAGTGGTTTCTTGTAGATACTCGGGAGGGAATGTCGCCAACAGAAGGGACCTGACTGCTTCCCTGGTGGTTGCCGGGTCGGCGAACTCTATCGTCGTCTCTCCCTCGGGGAGGTAATCGCTGTCTATATCCAGGCCGACGTTTACCAGATCATCAAGTGCGACCCGGACGAGATCGTCATGGAGCCAGTTGTAGAAATCCTGCTTTTCCAACTGATCGGCGAGGAAACTATCGTCGAAAAGTGTTCGATCAAGCCCCGATCTGACCGTGCTGGCGGTCAACCAAACTAGAAATATCGGTATCAGGAGTATCGCGAAAAAACGGCGAATGACGATCAAGAAAGTCTCCGGTGCGTCAAATTCAAGGGTGGCATGTGGGCGCGAACCAGCGAACGTGTGATATGCAGTTTAGCGATCTTCACCCTTGTCGCGGGACCGCGCCCGTAAGGCACTAGGGATTGTCGCGATGGCTTTCCATGTGGTCCAACATCCCCGGTACGTTTGGCGTGCATTGAGAACCTTCAACCTCGTCCCAGATACACCATCGTGTTCGGTATCACGGTCATTTCAAGAACGTTCGCTTCCGGGGGTAGTGTCGCCATGAAGAGCGCGGCGTTCGCCATATCAACGGTCTCAACCATCGGCTCTGCCCCCATGTCCTTCCCGCTGGCCGATCTGCCGTCCGCACGACGCTCCACCCATGTGTTGCCCGGGTTGAGCTGCCCGCAAGAGATTCCGTATTCGCGCCCATCCAGCGCTGTGGACTTCGTAAGCCCCGTCACCGCGTGCTTGCTGGAGGTGTACGGAGCGGACCATTCCCGCGGCCTGTCGGATGCGACAGAGCCTATATTGATGATCCGTCCGCCGGCCTGGGCCTTCATGATCTTGAACGCCTCACGAGTGCACATCATTAACCCGTCCACATTAACGCTGAACGTCGCGTGCCACTTCTCAAGCGTCAGTTCATCGATTGGGCCGCCGTCGATTACGCCAGCGTTGTTGATCAGCAGATCTACGCGTCCAAACTCTGCCATCGCACGTTCGAACAGTATGATCACATCCGATTCTTCTGCAACGTTGGTAGGGACGGCCAGCGTCCGTACTCCCACTGCAGCGATCTCCGCCGCAGACTCGTCGAGTCGTGCGGCGTTCCTCGCAGCGAGGACGATGTCGCAACCCTCTTCTGCGAGCGCCTTGCCGATGGCTTTGCCGATGCCGGTGCCGCCGCCGGTGATGACGGCGACTTTGCCATCAAGCTTGCCCATATTTGTGTCCTTCTATCTGTGGAACGGGATCTATTAGCCGCGGCCGACGAACGGCTGGATGATCGGAATGACCGTCATCTCCAGCACGTTGGCTTCCGGCGGCAGGGTCGCCATGTACAGGGCCGCCTCGCCCTGCGTCCAGACCGGGATCATCGGGTTGGCGTCTGCACCCTCCCTGGCCCGCGTCGCAATCATAAGTTCGGACTCTGTGTTGCCGGGATTGAGCTGCCCGCAAGAGATGCCAAATTCGCGGCCCTCAAGCGCTGCGGTTTTCGTGAGCCCTGTCATGGCGTGCTTTGTAGATGCGTAACCAACGGAACCGAAGCGCGGTACCTTTGCCGAGATCGAGCCGACATTGATGATCCTGCCGCCACCTTGCGGTTTCATAATCTTGAACGCTTCACGCGTACAGAGGAACGGCCCGGTCAGGTTGATGGAAACGATGTATTGCCAGTCCTCAAGTGACGTGTCCTCGATCGGGCCGCTCTGACCGACCCCGGCGTTATTCACCAGGATGTCCAGCCGGCCAAACCGATCAACGGTCTGCTTGAACAGGCTGATGACGTCGCCCTCGTCGGTCACATCAGACTGGACCGTCATGATCGTGCCACCGCCGGCCTCAAGCTCCGTTTTCGCCTTTTCCAGGACCTCAGCCCGACGTCCGGATATCACGACGGTGCAGCCCTCAGTCAGGAAAGAGTCTGCTATTCCTCTTCCTATCCCGGTTCCGCCGCCGGTAATGATCGCTACCTTGCCGTCAAGCTTGCCCATTGGTGGGTCTCCAATCGATTCGTCGAGGTGCCGGGTTTTTTGCGGTTGTTGTTCTGGTGCAGATTACGGGCCGTCGTCATCCCTCTTCGGTCACCAGAGCATTTTAGCCGTAGTCGTCGTTGACCGCAGCCTTAATCGGGTTTCCTGACGGACGTCAACGCGTCCTGCGTTTTTCGGTCTGAGAACGTTTTCTCTGGGCCATGATCGCTGCGAACATAGCCATCACACCTGATGCGATCAGGATCCGGAACACGATGTGCATGCCGGAAACGAAGGCGTCACCGGCCGGTCCAGAGGGGTCTTCTGACACGGCGTTTAGATCAGAACTGACGCCCCGGGAGATCATGACGCCGGCCACAATTGCGGCCGCTACCGCGATCGCCGTGACGTTGGCTGTGTTGCGCACCAGGTTCAGGAACGCCGCAGCGACCCCGTACGCTGACCTCGAAACTGCGCCGACCGCGGCCGACATGTTTGGCGCCATCCAGAGCCCAGAGCCAACTCCGTGGACGAACATCGTGAGGAGGATGACGGCCAGTGGTGTGGAATGGTTGAAGGTAGAAAAGGTCGCCAGGGTTCCGAGCTGCAATCCAAGGCCGACTAGCATGAAGTTCCGGAACCCGAATCGATCAGACCATCTCCCGGCGAGCGCGCCGATGATCGCCATCATGATCGGTAGGGGTGTGGAGACGAGCCCCGCCTGGCTGGCGCTTCGGCCGGTGACTTCCTGAAGGTAGAACGGCATCAAGAAGTTGGTGGGACCGTTCATAAGGAAGCCAAAGAAACGTCCCGAGACGGCCCATGAAAACTGACTTACCCGGAAGATAGTGAGATCGATCATCGGCGAAACGGCACGGGCCTCCCAGCGCAGGAACCATGCCAGTAACAGGACAAAGGCTACGAAGCCGCCGATGACGTAGGGAGAATCCCAGCCAAAGCGGTTCCCGTTGGTGAGTGACAGGATCAATATCGCAAGGCCAGCGCTGGATGTGAAGATGCCGGGCCAGTCCAGAGACCCCTGGGCCTTCGGAGTATCGCCACGGACCTTTGCCTCATTGAGGACGATTATGGCAAGCCCGGAGCCGAAGATGGTGACGCCACCGGTGGCAATGAATATGGCGCGCCAGCTAAATACATCCACCAGCACGCCTCCGACCACCGGGCCACTAACGGCGCCGAGCCCGATGACGAACATGTTCATGCCGAGCGCTTTGCCGCGCTCGCTTGCAGGGAACACCGAGGTAATGATCGCGATCGCGACGGTCATCACCATCGCCGCGCCAAACCCCTCTATAACCCGGCCTATGAGTAGTATCGGCAGGTTCTGGGACGTGGCGCTTACGGTCACGCCTGAGGCCATCACGAGCAAACCAGCAATGTAGACCCGCTTGCGGCCCATGACGTCTGATAGCCGGCCCATAGGCAGGAGCACGGCGCTGATGGTGAGGGCCATTGCGACCATCACCCAGGACGCTACTGCCAGGTCCAGCTCCAAATCATCGGCGATACGCGGCAGGGCGACAGCTGTACCGGAATTTCCTATTACGGTCGTGAACTGGCCCACCGCGACCGTCGTAAACGCCAGCCATCGATACCGGTTGCTGGTCGTTAGGGTGACAGAGGTCGTTTCACGAAGCTCCTGGTCGAATGTGATAGCTGGCCGTAATGAACCGTTGGATTCTACGATGAAAATACCGGACGACATACCTGAGTTGTAACGCTCATCATCGTAAACTGTGGGTTTATGCGTCGTTGACGGCATTGACCGACCCGGATTATCGCTCCTATGGAGCCGCCACGCAGATCACACACATATGGGAGGCACGTGATCAGAGAACAGCCCCCGAGACTCTCGCGTGATTAATGAACTTGCAGAAAGTGTGAGTTTTCCTGTGGGAGACGTGTCCTCGTCCAATTTTCCAGACGGCCCATATGACGTCGCCGCCCTTGCCTGGACGTTAGGGGAGTTGTTCCTCGGGACGTTAAGTGTCGACAAGGACGTGTGAAGAAGCCCCAGAGCTTGATGCGTGTGGGTCGGCCGGAGATCGTGACGGAGGAGGGTGCGGGTGCGCTTTGTGTTGCACTGGGATTAGTGCTTTTTTAGTGCAGCCTAGCGCTGTCCAGGAACACCGCCGCCGGATCGTTGCCGTACCGCCTCGTATAAAACGATCCCTACCGCCACTGAAGCGTTCAGTGATTCAACGGCGCCCGCCATAGGCAGACAGACGACAAAGTCACACTTTTCTTTCACCAATCTCGATATTCCTGAGCCTTCGGATCCCACGACCAGTGCGATAGGTACCTGAAGGTCGACATCCGTGTGGAGCTGCGTGGCGTCACTATCCAACCCGACGATCCACAGCCCGGAATCTCGCATCTTGTCGATGGCGCGAGACAGGTTCACGACGCGGGCTACCGAGACGTGTTCAAGGGCACCCGCCGATGCACTGATCGCGCCCGGGGTGATGCCGACGGCTCGTCGCTCCGCTATCACAAGGCCGTCGGAGCCGGCGGCGTCAGCCGTTCGGGCGATGGCGCCCAGGTTGTGCGGATCCTCGATCCCGTCCAGAACTACGATCAGCCCACTTCGTTCGGGTTTCGTGGCAGATCCCAACAGTTCATCAAAATCGGTGTAGACCGGGTCCTGGGCACGGGCGATCACGCCCTGGTGTCTTCGAGTCTGCGCACGGCGCTCTATGTTCCGTCGGCTTTCAAACACAACTTCGATTGTAAGTTCGGCGGCTCGTTCCAGAATTTCATTGATTTGGGGACCGCGATCGGAACTCTCCATGAGATAGATGCGATCTACTGGCGCACGGGCGCGAAGCGCTTCGAGCACCGCTCTGCGGCCTTCGATCGTGTGGCCGAGTCGCTCACGCCTTGACGGCAAAGGAACCTGCTTGATTCGCTGGATGTCGGTGGATAGGAGGCGCCTACTAGCGTAGCCGGTAATAGCTGCGAATGGCGTCATGTGGGAACGACTGGCAAGATTCCGGTCAGGACTGCATCTGCCGTTGGTCCGTCTTCCCATTCTTCAAATGACAGGTTATTGCGATGATGAATGGAGCGGCAAATACAGCGATAGGGGAGTTGCCCTTACCGGCCGATCCGAATTACCGGTAACGCCTCCACGGTGCTTAAGGTAGCGGGTCATACTTGGGACCTGAATCCACCGGAATTCCTCGCTGTATTGGGAAGAAATTTCCCGCCAACGTCGGCGCCAATCCAGATCAGATCAGATTTCAGGAGCTCAGTCGCTGTCTTAGCAATTCGAATTGCTCCGGGCGCGGCTTCTAGTGTGCCGAAAGCGGCCTAACCAGACTTCAAATTACTGTCTGGGGGGACGGAATTTCAACGAGCGGGGAGGGTTAGCCGTCGCCTTACCTCACCTGTTGGTAAATTCGAGTCGGACGGGTACTTTGCCTTAACTCCAGGTCCGGTCATGGGCGTCAAGTGCGTCCCATTCATCAGTCGGCTCGAACATGCCCTGGTGTGTAGCAAAATTCTCGTTGCCTCGGTTGATATGTTCCGCCACCGCCTCTTCGTTGAGTTCAATCCCCAACCCTGGGCCTTCAGGGGCCTGAATATAACCGTTTTCAACTATAGGCTTGCTGATCCCATCAACTAGGTCGTCCCACCACGGGTTGTCGACCGAGTGCATTTCCAGCGCCATAAAGTTCTCGGTCGCCAGACCGCAGTGGACGTTGGCCATCGCGACAACCGGAGATCCGGCCTGGTGAAGTGCCATCATTACGCCGTGTTCCTGTGCGTAGTCGCCGATCTTCTTGGTCTCCAGGATACCGCCGGAGGTCGCGAGGTCGGGATGAATAACACCGACAGCCCGGGAATCTAGTAGGGGCTTGAACCCTTCCTTCAGGTAGATGTCTTCGCCGGTGCACACCGGCGTAGTGCAAGACTCAGCAAGTCGCTTCCACTGATCCGTGTACTGCCACGGAATCATGTCCTCGTACCAGGCCAGCGAGAACTGATCCAATGCACGGGCCACCTTGATGCAGCTCTCCAGGCCAATGTGGCCGAAGTGGTCCGAGGCAAGAGGTATCTCGTATCCGATGATGTCCCGGACGGTGGCGACATATTCCTGCATCGCTTCGATACCGCGGTCCGTGATTTGAATGCCGGTGAGGGGGTGTGAGATATCGTTTGTTTCGAGCATCCCGGAGGGGTAGTTCAGCCCGCCCTCTACGGTTTCAGCTATCCAGGTTCCGATATCCATCTTCAGGTAGGTGAAACCGCGCTCCATCCGGCCTTTGAGGGCCTCACCCATCGCCTTCGGGTCCCGCAATGCCGGTGTATCGGCATAGCAGCGCACGCTGTCCCTGAACTTACCCCCGGCGAACATGTAGGCCGGTACGCCATACGCCTTACCGGCGAGGTCCATCAACGCCATCTCAACGCCACACACGCCGCCGCCGAGCCGGGCGTCTCCACCAAACTGCTTGATCTTCCTGAACAGGCGATCGATCTCCGTCGGGTTTTCGCCCAGAAGCCTGCTTTTCAGCATCAGCGCATACCGTGCGCTAGCGCCGTCTCGCACCTCTCCAAGGCCCACGAGACCCTGGTTGGTGTAGATGCGGATGATCGGCCATCTCCAGTTGTCCTCACCGACAACCGCGATTCGCATGTCGGTGATCTTCAGGTCTGACGGCCGCGATCCGGTGTTTATCTTGTCGAGGACGGCGTCGGAATCAGATTGGACGGTCAAAAGTAGGGCTCCCGGGGAGTTATGTAGAGCGCGAGAGATCAATGCGCAGCGCTCAATTGTCAGCGGTCGAGCAGGCCCGCGCAACGTATTACGCCGAATGATCGGCATTACATCGTGACACGCAGCCCCGACGCCCGTTATGTGACCTTCAAAGAGCTACCGAACCGCGGACATATGCTCCCGCAGTTGCGGGAACTTGAGCGCCACGAAACCGATGAGCACTAGGCCGACGATCGACATCCCCGCCACTGCGACGTGGGGCCCGAATACGCTGGCGATTGAGCCAACTACAACGGCGCCTATCGGGAACGCAATAAACAACATGGTCTGAATCCCGATCAACCGGCCACGCACCTCGGTCGGGGTCGATAGAAGGATCACGTTTGACTGCATCACGACGTACATCGAAGTCGAAACACCCAGCGAAAACAGCAGGAATATTGTGACCGGTAGCGTCGACGATAGCCCCATGGGGATGCCGATCAGCATCGAGATAGACACCGCGATGAGGAGGGCTTTGCCCGGGGACGAGATGCGCTTGCCGAGCCACCCCACAGACAGCATGGATCCTGCAAGTTCTCCGGCTCCCTGGAACGACCAGAGCGTACCCAGGGTTCCTGCGCCTCCGCCCAGGATGTCCGTCGCGAATATCGGGATCAGGTGGAGGAATGTGAATGCAAAGCTCTCCGCCGTGACTATCACCGCAAATACGGCAACGATCATCGGGCGGGAGCGAGCGACCTGAAAGCCTTCAGCGATCGATTCCAGGAGACCGGGGCGCGACGCTTTATCGGGTTCGATTCCGTTCGGGCGTTTTACCTCTTTGGCCACGGATGACGACACGAAGAACATCGCCGCTGCTGCGAGGGAGTAGGCGATTGTCGTGCCGACGAACATTATTGGAGCGTCTATGAAGGGCAGCAGCGCCCCGGCGATTATCGGACCAGCTATGAGAGAGATGGTGAACGCGACGTGCTCAAACCCCAGCGCACTCGAAAGTTCTCGTTCCGGAACCAGGTCTGCGTAAAGGGCGCGGAGGGCCGGAATTACGGCGCTCGCGAACAGGCCGCCGATCGCCGTGAGCGAGTAGATGATCCACAGGTTGGAGCCGATCGTGAATAGCGAGAACGCGAGCACTACGGCAACCAGCACGCGGCCGATGGTTGTGATTCTTATGAACCAAACCTGGTTTACGCGGTCAGCCATAGCGCCGCCTATCGGGCCGGCGACGACGAATGGCGCGAGGCGTGCGAACACGCCAAGGGATACGAGAAAGGGAGAACCGGTGGCTTCTACGATCACCCAACCCACGACGGTGATCTCGACCCAGCGGGAGAGATGAATCAGGAGCAGTGCGCCCCAGATGTGTCGGTAGGGGGCGATCTGGAGCGCTCCGGGCATGGCAAACTTGCCAAAAAGACGGGTCGGGTCAATCGGCTGTGCGACGACCGGTGCGGTCGCTGCGATCTGAGTCATCTCTATTCAGTTCTCCGGAAAGGCGCCCGTTTTCACAGGCGAAAACCAGACAGCCGCCCCATCAATTAAAAAAGGGCGGCTGGTGGGCGTTTTTCGATGTCGCGACGGTAAGTCCACGGCCATGCCCGGATCAATGTGTGAAACCATCGCTTTCGATTAAAGATGTGTTAAGTCTTGGCCCGGTGCTGGCTCTGGCAAAATTGGCCTATGCTTGGCCACATGATTCAGCGTCTACATCGGCTGTTTGAGCGACGTCCGCCACAGCATGGTCTTGACCCAACGCAGGCTATGGAGCGCTACGAGCGTGGGATGGCGTTGTTCGATGACGGTAAGTGGTCTGACGCCGAACGAGAGTTCACGTCCGCGATCATGTCGTCGATCCCCATCGCCGGGATGTATCACCATCGTGGATCGGCATTCGCTGAACAGGGGAAGCAACTGGAGGCGGTTGCGGATTACGACGCGGCAGTCAGGCTGCTCCCTGACTACCCGGATATTTACCTCGATCGCGGAAACTCTTACCACGCTCTTGGCCGCGATGAAAACGCCCTGAAGGACTATTCAGAGGCTATACGGCTCAGGTCTAACTACGCCGAGGCTTACGCGAATCGTGCAGCCGTTTACGCCGCTCTGGGCGACGATGAAGCGTCTCGACGGGACACCTATGAAGCGACGGCACGGGGGATCGACCCGGCCGCGCTCGAGGCGCTGTTGGAAGAGACCATCAAGGCGCGCCGCAAGTAGGGTGTCGGTAGGGGTGGATCTCGGTCCGGCCGACCTCTGTATTGCGAGAGGCTCGGGTGCCACACGCGGGTTGAAGCTTTTTAACTGGCACTTTTATCGCATGGGTGAAGGCGGAGCAATCCTCGCCCCTAGCTGGCTTGCTTATGTCCCGTGGATGGCCTCGCCCTCTACGGACAGTGCTGCTTCCATTAGCGCCTCTGACAGCGTCGGGTGGGCGTGTGTGGTCCAAGCGATCTCGTCCGGCGTGCCTTCCAGCGTTTTTACGACGCCGATTTCCGCCAGGAGTTCGGTCACATCAGGGCCGATCATGTGTGCGCCGACGATCTCGCCGGACTCTGCATCCGACAGGATCTTGATGAAGCCGTCGTACTCGTTCAGTGCGATCGCCTTCCCGTTTCCGCGGAAGATGAACTTGCCGGATTTGACATTCAGGCCCTTTTCCTTTGCCTGTGCCTCGGTAAGCCCGATGCTCGCCACCTGGGGCTGACAATAGGTGGCCCGTGGCATGTCTGAATAGATGATGTCAGGCGTTTCCATGCCGTTGATCGTCTCGGCTGCAATCACACCCTGCTTGAATGCCACATGCGCGAGGAGAAGTTTTCCGGTCACGTCACCGACGCAGTAGATGTTGGGCACGTTTGTGCGCATCTTGCCGTCGATCGGGATGAAGCCGCGCTCATCCAGGGCTACTCCAGCGGCTTCCAGGCCGATGTCGTCCGTGTTCGGTGCCACGCCGATGCCGAGCAGCACCATGTCGCACTCGTACTCGGCCTGTTCCCCGGCCGCTTCGTAGTTGACGACGGTCTTGCCGTCACGACGCTCGGTGCCGGCGACACGCGCTCCGGTGACGTACTTGATGCCAAGCTTTCTGTAGGCCCGTTCGAGTTCGGCCGACACCTCTTCGTCCTCGTTTGGAACGAGATGGTCCAGCATCTCGAAGATCGTGACTTCCGCGCCGTAAGCCCGGAAGTAGTAGGCGAACTCGACCCCGATGGCGCCGCCGCCGACGATGCCGATCGCAGTTGGAGTCTCACGCATCTCGAGAGCGTTTCGGCTCGTGATTACAGACTCGCCATCGATTTCAAGTCCGGGCAAAGATCGCGGGCGCGCCCCGGTCGCGATCACGATGTTGGTAGCGGTCAACTCTTGTCCGCCCTCCACTTGTACGGTGGTCGATGAGGTGAATCGGCCAGCGCCTCGGAAGAGTTCGATCTTGTTCTTGCGGAGCAGGTAGCCGATGCCCTGGGTCAGAGTGCTAGATACCTTCCGGCTGCGATCAACGGCCTTGCCCATGTCCGCGTGGAAGTTGTCGAATGAGAAGCCCCATTCGTCCGCATCTTTCAGCTGGTTCAGGAGTTCGGCGTTCTTGAGCAGGGATTTGCTGGGTATGCATCCCCAGTTCAGGCAAACGCCGCCCAGCCCACCGATGCCGGTGCCGTCATCTTTTTCGATAACCGCGACTTTCAGGCCGAGTTGTGCGCCGCGGATGGCGGCGTGGTATCCACCGGGCCCTGCGCCAATGACCACGAGATCGAAGCTATTTTCCGCCATTCAGGTTGTCTCCTATTTGTATGTTGGCGTGGATTTCCATCGCCACGGGCCGAAGCCGGGATGCGCTACCAACTGGCCCTGCCATTGATCGATCCGGGAGTCCCGAAGTGCGCATCCGAGTCCTGTGTAATCAAGTGTAGTTAACGGGAGAAGCGATTATACGCGGCCCGGAATAGTTCTCCGCAGAGAATTCCTTGTGTTGATTTTCCCGAATCAAGCCCATGTTTTTTGGTCACAGGTTACGGCCCACGTTCAGCGCTCATCGTAATGAGGATCATGAAGGTCATATTCGGGTCAAGAATCCCGGAATTTATTGACCGGGTGTGACCGCCTGCCATATGCTCCCCGCAAATCACGGTTCGGCAACTCTGGACCGTTTCAAAGAGTGGGGTGTCAGAATGAAGTTCTCTAAATACATGTTGATGCTGCTGGCATTGTTAGCGATCGGCATGATCGCTGCGGCGTGCAGTGGTGATGAAGACGACGATGACGGAGCTGCGTCGGTTGCCGCCAGCGATACGTTGAAAACGGTCCTGGGCCGTGGAAACGTGATTGTCGGCGTCAAGGACAGCCAACCGGGCTTCGGTAACCTGCAGCCGGACGGCACGTTCGCCGGACAAGACGTTGAGTACGCGCATGCACTTGCTGCTGCTCTTTTCGGCGACAAAAGCAAGGTCGAGTTTGTGGTTGCAAGCGCTTCCACACGATTTGAGCTTTTGAGCGCCGCCGAGATCGACGTACTGATTCGAACCACGACCTGGACTTCCAGTCGTGACATCGACCTCAGCTCTTCGTTCACGGCGACGACTTTTTACGATGGTCAGGGGATCATCGTAGACGCAAGTTCCGCTGTTCAGTCCATTACGGACCTCGAAGGCGCGACGATCTGTGTAACCAGCGGTACGACTACGGAAATAAATCTGGCATCCAGGCTCGCCGCGGCCGGTGTGAACCACACTGCGTTGACGCTTGCAGGTGATGCCGAGATCCTCGAAGCCTTTGCCGCTGGACGGTGTGAGGCGTGGACGGGTGACAAGGGCAACCTGGCCGGCCAGCGGTCAAGTTACCCGGTCGAAGACGGTGGTCCGGAATCCCTCCGGGTACTACCGGAAACCCTCTCGAAAGAGCCTCTTGGACCCGTGGTCCGTGACGGCGACACAGACTGGTACGACGTTGTGCAGTGGGTAGTGTTTGGCACGATGGCTGCGGACGAGCTCGGGGTGAACTCCGGGAATGTCGCCACCATGTCCTCGGCCCCGCCGAGCAAGGACATCGCCAACCTCCTGGGTGTCAGCTTCGAGGGTGGTGAGCCCACCAACTTCGGTGCAAGCCTGGGACTGAGTCCGACCTTCATGCAGGCAGTTATCGGCCAGGTCGGTAACTACGATGAGATTTACGAGCGGACCATTGCCCCGATCGGGCTGGCTCGCGCAGGCAGTCTCAACGCTTCATGGCTTGACGGCGGACTGATCTACTCGCCGCCGATCAAGTAGCCACTTAGCAAAACCGGCACTACGCGCAGGGCCGGGTCGTCCTTCATTTGACGGCCCGGCCCTGTTGCTTATCTGGTCAATAACACATCGTCATTGGTGACGATCCGATGGGGGAAAGATCTGACGGATCTTGGCCTGCTGTGGCGGCGGAGAAGAACGCGACGAATCATCATCCAGATCGCAATCGCGGTGGGTGTTGGTCTGTTCGTGTTTTACATGGCGGACAAGGCGCGGGATCTTGACGATCTCGGGTTTGACTTCCTGTCCGGGTCCGGAGACTTCCCTCTCTCCACTCAGTGGCTGACCAATTACGAGTCTAACGACACGCTTCTGGGCGCATATGGCGCCGGTATATTCAACACCGTCCGCCTGGTGGTGATCGGGATAGTGTTGGCCACAGCCCTGGGCGTGTTTGCGGGGATCGCCAGGCTTTCAACCAACTGGCTTGTGTCCCGGTTGGCGACGCTCTACGTCGAGACGATCCGCAACACCCCGCTATTAATCCAGATCGTCATCTGGTACGTCGTCGTCTTCCTGCAGTTGCCAAGGGTGGAGGACGCCATCGAGTACTCAGGCCTGTTCTACCTCTCGGTAAAGGGACTGGCCCTGCCGTCGCTCACTATCGACGGCTCCTTCGGCATCTGGGTGATTCTTCTTGTGTTGGGGGCGGTGGCAGCGTACGTGTTGCAGCGGTGGCTGCATCGAAAAGAGGAACAGGAAGGCGGCTCAAAGCACACCGTCGCGTGGGCATTTCTCCTATTCACGGTCGTCGCTGTCGTCACATACCTGCTCACCGGCACACCGCTGGAACCTGACACCCCTCAGGTGGTCATCACAGGGGCCAACATTTACAGCGTCAGCGGAGGCATCCAGGTCGAGCCGGAGTTCGCCGCCGTTCTGCTTGGCCTTGTTATATACACCGGCGCGTTCATAGCGGAGATCGTGCGCGGAGGCATCCAGGCCTTGCCAAAGGGTCAGACCGAAGCGGCGGCGGCGCTTGGCCTCTCTGGATACCAGCGTCTGACGTTGATCATCCTGCCGCAGGCGCTGCGCATCATCATCCCACCGCTCACGAACCAATTTCTGAATCTCACAAAAAACTCAAGCCTGGCGGTGGTGATCGGATATCCGGAGATCATCTTCGTCGGCAACACCATGATCAACAAGATCGGGCACGCGGCTCCGGTGTACCTGATGATCTTTGGAACCTACCTGCTTCTCAGCCTAGCCATATCGGTGGGGATGAACGCCTTCAACCGGTCTGTCCAACTGGCGGGACGATAAATGAACGTCGCCGATACACAGGTCACAAGAATCGAGAGGTCGACGATCGACCGTGCCCGGAAATGGGCGCGTGCGAATCTGGTTAACGGTACGGCCAACACCGTATTGACCCTGGTGAGCGTGACTCTGGCGGCGTACCTGATCTACACGCTGACCAGGTTTGTCTTTGTCGGCGCCGACTGGGAAGTGGTCGATGTAAACCGGAGATTGATTTTCCTCGGTCGTTACCCGAAAGAAGAGCAGTGGCGAATCTGGCCGCCGATGTGGATGGTGATGGGTTTGGGCGGGCTTTCATATGGGATGCTCTCCCGTGGCAGCCTGAGGGACCTTGCGTGGCTCGGTGCGGCTGTGGTGTTCATCCTCGCATTCCTGGCCACCACGACGAATGGCCTATTGTTTGGTGGCGGCGTACTCGTATCGATCGCTGCGTACGGGCTCGGTCGGCTGTCCATCGGTCGTCCTTTATTGCGGTCGAAATTGCGGTTAGTAACGATCGTTGGATGGTTCCTGGTAATCCCGTTCGCGATTATTTTGATCACGGGGTTCGGCGGCGTGAAACCTGCCCTCTGGGGCGGCCTGTTGCTCAACGTATTGCTCGCCGCCATCGGCATCGGCGTTGGGCTGCCGCTCGGGATCTTACTGGCGTTATCGCGCGCAAGCTCCCTGCCTTTGTTGAAGGGTTTTGCGACATCGATCATCGAGATCACGCGCGGCGGACCATTGATCGCCTGGCTTTTCATTGCCAGATTCGTGCTGCCGGCCTTTATCCCGGACGCTTTCGAGACCGACCCGATCGTCAACTCGATGATCGTTGTAAGTCTGTTCACGGGAGCATACGTCGCTGAGATAGTCAGGGGCGGATTGCAAGCCGTCGACAGGGGGCAGGTTGAAGCGGCCGACGCGCTTGGTCTCGGCACATTCAACGTCACGGTATTCATCGTGCTTCCGCAGGCGATACGTGCGGTCATTCCCGCGTTGGTGAGTCAGATGATCGCCCTGTGGAAAGACACCACGCTTTTCGCTTTCCTCGGCTTCACGGACGCCCTCAGCGGCGGCCAGGCGGCGTACAACCAGGCGGCTTTCAAAGGCAGCCAGATAGAGGTGCTGGTGTTCGTTGCACTCCTGTTCTGGGCCGTGGCCTTCGGCATGTCAAGACTCAGCCAGCGCTTTGAACGGGTGCTGGGAATCGGAGTTAGGTGATGACCGACAACGCGATTCAAAACTCTTCCTCGGATACCGGGCACACAGGGGGCGCAAGTGATGCGCCGACGGGAAGCTCAGGAAACCTGATCATCAGTTGTAAGGATGTCACCGTATCGTTCGGCGACTTCCAGGCGCTGAAGGGCATCTCCGCCGATGTTTACGAAGGCGAAGTTGTGGTTATTTTCGGGCCTTCGGGTTCCGGGAAATCGACCTTCATCCGAACGATCAATCGTCTGGAGGAGCATGACGGCGGAACGATTATTGTGGACGGGATCGAGCTGAACGATGATATCGGCAACCTTGATCAGATTCGATCTGAAGTCGGCATGGTGTTCCAGCAGTTCAACCTCTTCCCGCATCTGTCGGTGTTGCGCAACATCACGCTCGCACCTCAAAAGGTGCGGAAGATGGGACGAGAGGAATCGGAAACTCTGGCGATGGAGCTTCTTGAGCGGGTCGGCATCCCGGAGCAGGCGGACAAGTTCCCGTCGCAGCTTTCCGGTGGGCAGCAGCAAAGAGTCGCTATTGCCCGGGCGCTGGCGATGCAGCCGAAGATCATGCTGTTCGATGAGCCGACATCCGCGCTCGACCCTGAGATGATCAAAGAGGTTTTGGACGTGATGGGCGAGCTTGCTCGATCAGGCATGACGATGATGATCGTGACGCACGAAATGGGGTTCGCACGAGAGGTGGCGGACCGCTTCCTGTTCTTCGATGAAGGGGAAGTGGTTGAAGAGGGAACGCCAGAACACTTCTTCACGAATCCACAGGAAGACCGCACCAAGCTGTTCCTGTCGCAGATTTTGTAGGTCGGATCTTAAGGCGAGAGAAAATTCCTTTGTTGGTGTACCCGGGGAACCGAAATGTCATCCCAGTGACACCTTTCTGACTATTCTCCGCGGTACGATATGAGCGCTTGAATCACGGTCGTGGGGAAGTGGCGAAATGGCAGACGCGCATGCCTTAGGAGCATGTGTCTTAATCGACGTGCGGGTTCGAATCCCGCCTTCCCCACCAACTCAACTTCGTACAATCGGCCTCGGGGGCAATTCAGCTCCCGGGGCCGATTCGCGTTTGACAGCAACTCGGAATCAGATTCGGGCTCTGTGCACCTAACCGGCTCAGGCCCATCTCATTCGGAAGCTAGGCCCATTCCCACAGGTCCCAGGTACCTGTGCCGTCGGCATCAGTCACCCAATCGAACATGATGGTCTTTCCATTGAGGGCGGAAAGTGATGGCGCAGAAGTTGTGAAGTACGCAACTCCTTTGAACACAGCACCACCGTCTCCGGTCATGTGTCCAGTAGCCGACGCCCGAAATGTCGCTACACCGTCTGCTGCCATTATTAATCCTGAGTCAGGGCATTCACCGTAGAGACTGCCGTCTGCTTGGAACCCTGCCGCATAAGTGGACATGGTTTGGACTTCAACACCAAGAAATGTCCCGGTTCCAGTGGCCGTAGTTTCTATCTGTGGGGCACCATTTTTTGCGGGCAGAACTTTGAGTTGGGTTGGTCCCGATGCGTGGCCTATTTTTTCGCCTAACATTTTGACTCTTCTTTTACTAAAATTTGATTTGTATGAAACCGGTTACTGGTACGCCTGTAGGTCAACCTGCAGCGTTCTTGTAAACGATCCGACTATTGTAGCCAGACACACTGATGGTAGAGCTATCCATGCGGGATCTGGATTGCTCGTAATCTGGACCTCTCGCAACAGCGGTTGATCCATCAACCATATCGCCCAGACTTAGCTCAGTCGGCGGGAGTCTTGGTGCTCGATATATTTAGGGAACATAATTAGATTTCCCCTGTTCGATTCAAATGTAGGCGCAGCCTACTGTGAACGCTGAGATTGCTCAGGAGCATATGCCTTAACAGGCGTGCGGATTCAAATCCCGCCTTCCCGCCAAACTTTATGCGCGGCCCCGATACGCGTAAGACGTGCGGCCGCGCCCGACTTCTCATCCGATATCTCCAGGCGATGTTGATGCGAGGGCGACTCGGACGCGCTGGATATCGCGATGGGAACCTGCCGCTTCTCGTAGTACCGTATTGACAGGTCGGGCCGCTACTTCGGTTTGACTCAGGGGCTGCCTTCGTTCCCACGTTGGTGGCCCCGTTTTTATTTCGGCGCAGAGCTCTGTGCTAACCCAGGATGGTAACTAGACCCGTCGTCCCATTGACGCTGATGGTCATGCCGTCTTTGATCGTCGACGTGGCCTTCGTAGCGCCTACGACTGCCGGAATGCCGTATTCACGGGCGACCACCGCGCAGTGGGCTAGTGGACCGCCTGCATCGGTCACAACGCCGCCTGCGATAGCAAAAAGCGGCGTCCAAGATGGCGTGGTGGCATAGGTGACAAGGATGTCGCCCGGTGACAGCCGCCTAGCTTCGTCCAACGAGAGGATCAATCGCGCGATACCGGTGACCGCACCGGCGCTAGCGGCAAGGCCTTGAATGGTCGCGATACGGGTGCCCTTGAATCCACGAGCATGGGGCGGTGTAGCAAGCGCCGCGTCTCCGCCGATCATAGGCGGGGGTAGGACGTGCATCCATTTCTGTCGGTCTTCACGGCGTTGCGTAATCAATGACTGATATTTGCGGCCAGAATGATTGGCGTGTTCTTTGATCTCCTTCATGTGGAGATAAAAAACGTCGTCTACGTTATCCAGAGCTCCGTTTTCCAGCAGCCGCGCACCGATCGCCTGGTGGGGCGTTCTTAGTGATGTGTAGGCTCGCTGGTCGATGAAATAGTTGTGGTCTTCCATGAGAACCGTATGCTGCTGTGCCCTTCGCTGGCCGATCAAATATTCGTCCAATGCCGCAGAGTCGGCCAGACGTGATTTGATGTCTTCGGTCCGGGCGATTCGGGACGCGCTAGCGCGCTGGTGGAGGACGGATGGGTTCTGGTCTTCAGCGAGGTCGATGTAGGTACGGATTATCGAGAGCACAACCTCAGGGTCTTCACGCCATGTCAAATATCCAACCTCGTAGTACGACTCGTTTCGCTGTCCCCAGATTTCAAGAAATTCATTCAGATGGTTCCTGAAAGCCGGTCCCTCGGCAACCTCATCGAAGTTGGACAGGAATTCTTCTGTGGGGTGAGAACGTAGTAGATCAGCGACAGCCGGACGGTCAACGGCCTCGCGGGACAGTTCCCACAGGGCGCGCCCGGATTTGATGGACATATTTGGCATACCGGAGATCGATTCCACGGCAATGCGGGTGCCTTCGTCGCCGAACTTGTTGCGACAGAACTCATCGAACTGTCGCATCGCGACACCCGCCAGTCCTGTTGAGAGCGTGTGCAGCTCGCCACATCTCCGCCACGCGATTTCGATCTGGTCGTATCGGCTCAACAGATCCAGAAGTGAATCGTCCGGAGAGGCCCACTCCTGTATTTGACGGGTCAGGGCCTCGGTTTCGGGTAAATAGCTGGATTCCCAGAGATCGATAAGGCGATCGCTTCTTTCTTCGGAATCTCGTGCGGCAAGTTCCCGGTACTTTTCTGCGTTTTCAGGATCGCCCTCCAGCCCGCGTGAAAATCCGTAGCCGTTGGCGTACATCCGCTCTTCATGGAAGGGTCGTCCGGTGGCATCGCCACCCCGGTACATCCCCTGTCGTTTTACGGTGATTAAGTCCTGCGCCAGCGGAGTCAGCGGCGTGGGATTGTGGACCTGGTCCCAACGCCATCGATCCCGTGCAAGGTCGACGTGCGCCCAATCGACCGGAAACGGCGTTCCGTTCGGGCTTTGATATACGACTTGCTGTGTCATCGATTTGTATCGCGGCCCGCGTGCGGGCGGTTTTGGGCTGAGGCCTGGCCCCGACGGGGCATCGATACCATCAAGGTCGTCGGCAGGCGACTTTTGGCGGAGCGGATCATACAGGTAGCATTTAATGCCAGGCTGCCAATAACGCTTGAGCAGGACGACCGGATCCGGAATTCAGTGGAGCCACCGGCCGGGAAGACGGGTAAGGTCCCATCAATGTTTTCCTGCCAAACTCTACGGTCAACATGGGGCCTCGATGGGGTTTGCTCTGCTACATTCACTACCTCGATGACATTAAACCCTGAAACACCCCCAGAGACAGCGGATCTTCGTGCGTACCTTCGTCATGAGATGGAGCTGGCGGCGCTGTACCGACGAATCGGGGACGCAGAATCTGATCCCACGAAAGCGTCGGGGTATGCCCGTCTTGCGGCGGAGGAACTAGAACACGCCCGCGAGTGGGCCGAGAAGCTGGGAATAGACCCGGATTCGATACGGCAGTCGAACCTGAGCTTTCGCCTGAGGCTTGTCTGGTGGGCGTCAAAACTCATCGGCTCAGAACGGGCGGTGTTGCTGCCCCTCCTCATTCGCGGCGAGGAACGTGCCGTCGCTGCCTACGCCGCGCACCCATCTTTACGCGAGCTTGAGGACGATGCCCGGGCGCACGCAACGGAGCTTGCGGAACTTGCCGGGCCGGACGCATTTGACGGAATACGCACCGCCATCGGACGAAGCGCCAGTTCAAGCGGCAGCCTTCGTGCTGCGGTGCTCGGGATAAACGACGGACTCGTGTCCAACTTCAGCCTGGTAATGGGCGTCGCCGGTGGCACGAACGACTCCAACATCGTATTGCTTGCCGGAATCGCCGGGTTGTTTGCTGGAGCGTTTTCGATGGGCGCGGGCGAATGGGTCTCGATGCGCTCCCAGCGGGACATGTATGAGCACCTGATACGCTTCGAAGAGCGCCTGTTCGATAATCATCCAGCGCTAGCGGCCGAGCAGATAGCCGAGATCTACGTTGGCAAGGGCATCGCAAAAGAGCAGGCGGCGAATATCGCCAGCCAGCTGATGTCCGACAAGACCACGGCATTGGACACGCTCTCCCGGGAGAAGTTGGGCGTGGACCCAGATGAGCTTGGATCGCCATGGGCTGCCGCATGGAGCTCCATCTTGGCGTTCACCGTTGGCGCGATATTTCCGGTCGTTCCGTTCATATTTACCGGCGGCAACACGGCCTCAATTGCCGCCGCCACCGCCTCCATTATTGCGCTGCTGATTGTGGGCGGAATCATGGCGGCATTCACCGGAAACTCGATACTGCGCGGAGGATTTCGCATGTTCGTGATCGGCGCAATAGCCGCCGCTGTGACCTTCGGCATCGGCAGCGCCGTCGGGGTGACGCTGGATTGAGCGGGGATGATCTGCGTGAATAGCCAAGACATGTTCGACTTTTACGCGGGTGTTCATGCCGGATACGTTCTATCATTCAGGTGATGGCTCTCTCCCACATACGCAATTTTTGCATCATCGCCCACATCGATCACGGCAAATCCACGCTCGCCGACCGACTGATGCAGGCCACCGGCGCCGTCTCGGACCGGGAGTTGACCGCGCAACATCTGGATTCGATGGATCTGGAACGCGAGCGCGGAATAACTATCAAGGCGCAGGCGGTCCGGCTGGCATACACCGGGGCAGACAAGTCTGAATATCAACTGAACTTGATCGACACGCCCGGGCATGTGGACTTCACGTATGAAGTTTCGCGAAGCCTGGCTGCTTCTGACGGCGCGCTGCTTGTGGTCGACGCCACGCAGGGCATCCAGGCTCAGACGCTGGCCAACATCTACCTGGCGATGGAGTATGACCTTCCGATCATCCCGGTAGTCAACAAGATCGACCTCCCGGCTGCTGAGCCCGAACGGGTCGCCAGCGAAATGGCGTCCGTGTTCGGATTTTCCGACGATGAGTTCGTTTTCGTCTCAGCCAAGACGGGTGAGGGCGTGGTCGAGATTCTTGAGGCCATAGTGGATCGCGTATCGCCCCCGAAGGGAGATCCGGACGCACCACTAAGGGCGTTGATATTTGACAGCAAGTATGACTCGTACAAGGGCGTTATCGCTTATGTGCGGGCAGTGGACGGTCGACTTGATAGAACCACGCCTATCCGGCTGATGGCGACCGGCGCAACGGCCGAGGCACTAGAGATCGGCTACTTCGGGCCAGCCATGACCAGTGAAGAGTCTTTGGAGACGGGCGAGGTTGGCTACATCGCCACAGGGCTGAAAGATGTCGCGGCCTGCCGTGTTGGCGACACGGTGACCACCGGCGGGTCGTCAAATGCCGACCCGCTGCCGGGCTACGAGCCCATGAAACCAATGGTGTACACAGGATTGTACCCGGCAGACGGCGAATCATTCCCAGAGTTGCGTGAGGCATTAGAAAAACTGCGACTGAACGACCCGGCGCTATCTTTTGAACCAGAGTCATCTGCTGCGCTGGGTTTTGGTTTCCGCTGTGGTTTCCTTGGGCTGCTCCACATGGATGTGACGCAGGAGCGGCTTGAGCGCGAGTACGACCTGACTCTTATTGCAACAGCGCCGAGTGTTGGCTACAAGGTGATGTTGACGAACGGGGGCGAGGTGGAAGTAGACAACCCGTCTGCGATGCCGCCCGTTCAGGAGATCGATAAGATCCATGAGCCATGGGTGGACCTGAGCATCGTGGCCCCGGCAAGGCACATTGGTGCGGTGATGGAGCTCGTCACGAGCCGCCGCGGCGAGTACACGCGGATGGAGTACCTGCAATCGGTCGATTCCAATCGGAAAGACTCCTCCAGTTCAGCCGCCGCGGACGCCCGCGTTTTACTTGAGTACAAGATGCCGATGGCGGAGTTGCTGGTCGACTTCCATAGCCAGCTGAAGTCGCGATCTCAAGGCTATGCGTCGATGGACTATTCGATCGGCGAGTCACGACCGGGTGACATGGTGAAGCTGGACGTTCTTGTGAACTACACGCCGGTGGACGCACTTTCGATGATGCTCCA
>JAPYSM010000170.1 GCA_029936485.1 Dehalococcoidia bacterium | reverse complement strand
GCGTACGAGATCGGCCAGGAATATGAACGAGCCTTTGAGCGCTCCGACCAGGACCGGAGGGTTCGATGCGTAATCGTGATCGATCTTTCCGGCGATGGCGGCAACGCGATCGGCGATCTGTTCCGGCGTCCAGAGTGGAGTGAGGCGTGGATCGGCTGGGGAGGTCGTCGATTGCCTGTCAGTTTGCATCGGTAGCCCGATTTCTTGTCATTGATTACGAGTGGATTAAGGACATCAGTGCAAGCCATGTTAGGGAACAATCTTTCGGGACACAGCCGCAGACCGTGCCGATCCGTCCAACCTGCGGTAACGTTGACCGCCACGGGATTGAACACTGCTTGTCTGTTTGTGTGACATTCCATAGGCGACCAACAATCGGATCCTGAATCCAGTTCAGGATGATATTAATCGAGTCCATAAAATCTTCCCAGAAATTCTCAAGGAGCATCATGGTCCAGACGCACGATATCGAACGACCTTCAAAGGCGCTGATCGAAGGTCTATCCAAAATTGGAAGCGCGACCGCGACCGGAGAGTTGAGCCGACTCGGGGTTAGCGACCCGCAGATACTCGGCCCACTCCCGTACACCACGGGTAAGTCGATCTGCGGCCCGGCGATCACGCTGCAGTACATGCCCATGCGTGAGGACTTGTACCCGCAAGAAGAGTACAAGGATCCGGAAAAACAGCTGCACAGGCATGCGCTTTATCACACGCAGCCCGGCGACGTGGTGATCGTGGACGCACGCGGGAACATGTCCAGCGGCGTCTTTGGCTCCATGATGCTGACCTACTTCCAGGGACGTGGCGGCGCGGGAATTGTGATCGACGGCGTAATCCGTGACGTGGAAGAAGCGTCCAAGCTCGACATCGGGATGTGGTTGCGCGGTGTTTCCCCAAACCACCACACGCAGACGAACATAATGCCGTTCGCCGTCAACGAGCCTATAGCGTGCGGCGGAACGCTCGTAATGCCGGGCGACATCGTGATCGCAGACGATGACGGTGCGGTCAACGTGCCGATAGCGCTCGCCCAACAGCTATTGGAAAACGCTTCGGCACACGTCGAGTGGGAAGAGTTCACCCGCTTGCGCCTACTTGAAGGTGGCGATCTCCGGAAGTACTACCCGCTCCGAGACGATGCACGGGCCGAGTACGAAGAGTGGAAGAAGGCCCAAGACTGAAATGAACGGTCAACTGGGTCGCGCGTTATGCAAACGCCCGGTGATATCCTGGAAAGCCGCTTCTGCGATGGCCCAAAATGGTCACAGATAGCGGTATTTCTTTGATGTTTACGCTGTCCCTTCAGTGGTACGCTTAACGCGACGAAATTTGTAGGGTCACGCTCCACGCGCTGTCGAGCGCCTGGCCTGAACAAGCAACACACGGTCCGGAGCGCGGATTCGACCGCTGGTTCCGGACCTTCTCGCGTTACGGGAATCGCATCCAGCACCGGACGCGTTTATAAAGGCAAAATGTCCACGCAGATTCGATCAGATCGCCGTAATGTCGCGATCATCGCCCACGTTGACCACGGCAAGACGACGCTGGTTGACGCCATGCTCCAGCAGTCCGGGGCGTTCACTGCCCACGAAGAACTCGTGGATCGGGTGATGGACTCCAACGAGCTGGAACGTGAAAAAGGCATCACCATCCTGGCCAAAAACACGGCCGTCTGGTGGGGCGATACAAAGATCAACATCATCGACACTCCCGGTCACGCAGACTTCGGCGGCGAGGTCGAGCGCGGTTTGACCATGGTAGACGGCGTCCTCCTGCTTGTTGATGCCAGCGAAGGCCCGCTGCCGCAGACCCGATTCGTCCTCAGGAAGTCGCTTGAAGCGCGGCTACCGGTGATTCTTGTGATCAACAAGATCGACAGGGCAGATGCGCGTATCAAGGAGGTCGTAGACGAAGTTTACGAACTATTCCTTGACCTTGACGCAGACGACGACCAGATCGACTTCCCGATCGTTTACACCAACGCCCGAACGGGCACTTCGACTACCGACACCGAGATGCCCGGCGTGAATTTGGACCCGATGTTCGAGACAATCATGTCCTTTATTCCGGCACCGACGTACGAAGACGACCATCCTCTGCAGGCGTTGGTGACCAACCTTGACGCTTCTTTGTATGTGGGACGATTGGCTCTCTGCCGGGTCCGACAGGGCACGATCAAGCGTGGACAGCAGGTCGCACATTGTCGGATCAATGGCAGTATCGCGCGGGTCAAGATCACCGAACTTTACGTAACCGAAGCACTTGAACGTGTGGATGCGGATGAGGCCGGCCCGGGGGAGATCATCGCCATCGCCGGCCTACCAGAGGTGACCATTGGCGAGACCCTGGCTGATTATGAAGACCCGCTTCCGCTTCCGGTGATCAACGTGGATGAGCCGAGCCTGTCGATGACTATCGGCATCAACACTTCTCCTCTTTCCGGCCGTGACGGCGATAAGCTCACGGCACGGCTTCTGGAGAATCGACTCACCCAGGAGATCATCGGCAACGTTTCGATTAGGGTTCTGGCGTCCGACCGTCCCGACACGTGGGTGGTGCAGGGCAGGGGAGAACTCCAGCTCGCGATTCTCATCGAGATGATGCGGCGTGAAGGATTTGAGCTAACCGTCGGGAAGCCGGAAGTCGTGACGAAGATGATCGACGGCAAGTTGCACGAGCCGATGGAGCGATTGTCTATCGACGTCCCAGATGAGCACATGGGCGCTGTGTCCAAGCTGATGGCAGCTCGCAAGGCCCGCATGCTTGAGATGGTCAATCATGGCCAGGGCCGGGTGCGGATGGAGTATGTCGTACCGGCTCGAGGCCTGATCGGGTTCCACAACGAGTTCCTGATCGAGACACGCGGCGCCGGAATTTCGAACCACGTTTTCGAGGGCTACGAACCCTGGCGCGGCGAGCTTCGCACGCGCCGCACGGGAAGCCTCGTTGCCGACCGTACCGGTCAGACCACCGGTTACGCATTGCAGAGCCTGCAGGACCGGGGCCAACTTTTTGTTTCGCCGGGTACGGAGGTGTATGAAGGCATGATCGTCGGTGAAAACCCGCGGTCTCAGGACATGGATGTGAACCCGACCAAGCCGAAGAAGCAGACCAACATGCGTGCGGCATCGGCAGACGCCACGGAGCATCTCGCGATGCACAAGACGCTGACGCTTGAAGAGGCGCTCGAGTTCATCATGTCCGACGAGTGCCTTGAAGTGACCCCGCGCACCGTGCGAATCCGCAAGGCGACGCTTTCACAGCTTCAACGCGGTCGTGAGCAGGGCCAGAAGAAGCACGCAAACGCCCGCTAGGGCCCCGTTGTTTTGGGGCTAATGAGTGATTCTGAGTTGTTCCGATAATCTTCTGTATTCGCTGGACTTAACCACCCCTTGCCCCTCCTAATTTAGGCGGCGGCAAATTTGAACCTCCTTCCTGGGAGGGATGAGGTCTGGAGGTGGGTTGTGTTGTGCGGTGACATCGATATCGTCGGCCGCGCCACTACCGTGGCCAACATCGCGTATCCTCATCGCACGATCGCCGCATGTAGCCAATGAGAAGGTAAACGTCCTGGCTAAAGATCTGATCCTGCCCGCAAAAGATGCGCTCTCGGCCGTCCGCTACGCTCTGGAGGCAGCACCGCCGCCGGTGTCATGGCGCGTGATTGCTTCCAACCTGGATACTGCAAACCGCTTTCAGGTTTTGTTGGACGACGACCGAAAGATCCAGGTCATGCCAGACCCGGAGCCTCGCATCTACGTGCCGGGCGGCGACATTTCGCTTATCGATCTGCTCTTCTATTACCCGAGACGGCCTATTGGCGGCGCAGGCGCGCTCAACTTGGTCCACAGGTTCACAGACAGGTTGAACTGGAATCTTGTCGCCGGCGTCGCTCTGGTGGACAACGACACGGATCTCGGCCCTTACGGTTCGATGTGGCTGAAGCACGTGATCGACCTTCGAGGCGGCGTGACAACGGAATACCTGGCAGGCCAGGTCGATACATTCATCGTATCGATGCAACTGGTGCGGCGATTGCACGAGGCCGAACCGGACAGCCCGTTAGCCGATGGGGCATGGATGGGACGCGGGTAGACGAAGCACCGGAGCCTAGACCAGCGCGAAGGTCTCTTCCGCCATGTCGGCGACCCTGTTTCCGATCACCAACGACGATGTAGCGCCCGGCGACGGCGCGTTCAGTACGTGCACTGCGTCTTCGGTCTGGGCGATCCGGAAGTCGTCTAACAGGTTGCCCTGGTTGTCGACAGCCTGTGCCCGAACGCCTGACCCGCCAGTACCAAGGTCTGACTTCTGTATCTCCGGGATCATCTTCTGGAGGTCTTTCACGAAGACGCTCTTTCTGAGTGATCGATTCACCTCGTAAAAGCCGGTCTTCCAGTCGCGGGCCGTCATCTTCCAGAACCCGCCGAAGGTGAAGGTCTCCCAGCTATCACCGATAGAGAAGTCGCGCTTCCGGTATCCCTCACGTCGCATCGCCAGAACGGCGTTCGGCCCGGCCTCCACGTAGCCCTTCATATTGTGGGTGAAGTGGA
>JAPYSM010000169.1 GCA_029936485.1 Dehalococcoidia bacterium | reverse complement strand
TGATGCTCCGGCGCATGTGGACGATTCGACATTTCGAGGAGACGGTGATCGACATCTACGCCAAAGGCGAGTTCGGCGGTGCCGCGCACCCGTATATCGGCGAAGAGGCTGTGGCCGTGGGCGCCTGCGTTGCCATGCAGGACACTGATTACATCGCCGGCAACCACCGCTCACACGGCCACCCTCTTGCTAAGGGCGGAGACCCAAAGCGCGCCATGGCGGAGTTACTTGGTCGTGTAGATGGCTACTGCAAGGGCAAGGGCGGCTCTATGCATCTTGCCGACTTCTCCATCGGGATCCTCGGCGAGTCCGGGATTCTTGGATCGTCACTGCCGGTGGCGACCGGAGCAGCGCTGGCATCCAAGATCAAGGGCGAGGACTTTATATCGGCGGTGTTCTTCGGTGACGGAGCTTCGAACCAGGGGGCTTGCCACGAGTCTATGAACCTGGCGTCCGTTTGGAAGCTGCCGATCATCTTCATATGTGAGAACAACCAGTACGCTGTGACGACGTCGTACCGGGACACTGTTGCGGTGGAGCACGTCTCCGACCGCGCGAGTGCCTACAACATGCCTGGAGTGCTTGTAGACGGGCAGGACGTGGTCGCTATGTATGAGGCGATCAGCGTGGCTATCGAGCGCGCTCGTGCTGGTGAAGGGCCGAGCCTTGTCGAGGGCCTCACCTACCGATACGAAGAACACTCTCTGGGTCTGGGGCGGATTCGCCGTGGCGAGTATCGGCCAGAAGAAGAAATTGAGAGGTGGCGCCAGCGTGATCCGATCGTGATCCACGAGAAACGTCTGGTTGAACAGGGCATTGCGACACAGGAAGAGTGCGATGCCGTGAGGGACGAGGTAAGAAAAGAGATCGATGAGGCGTTGGAGTTCGCCCGAAACAGTCCGTTCCCGGAACCCGAGGATTTGTTCGACGACATGTTCGCGAACCCGATCCCGCAAGCCTAGTCGCCCGAAACATTTCAGGGTAAGTCTCCAAATTTCCGGGAACGACCGGACGTAAAGCGAGTTTTAAAACCGTGCCAGAAACAGTATTTGTAAACGCAATCAATCAAGCGCTACACGAAGAAATGGAACGGGACGAGTCCGTCTTCATCATGGGTGAGGACATCAAGCGTTCGATCTATGGAGCGACGATGGGGCTCCTCGAGGAGTTCGGCGAAAAGCGTGTGCTGGACACACCTCTGTCCGAGAACGCTTTTTTTGGCGCCGCTGTGGGGGCTGCAGCCGTTGGGATGAGGCCAGTGGTCGAAACGCTGACAAGCTTCATGTGGGTCGCGATGGACCAACTCGTGAGTCAAGCCGCCAAGATGCGCTATATGTTTGGTGGACAGGTCAACCTGCCTGTCGTTTACAGGGCCACGATGTATTACGGCGGCGGCTCGGCGGCGCATCACTCGGACCGCTCGTACCCGATGTTCATGAACATGCCTGGACTTAAGATCGTTGCCCCCTCGAACCCGGCCGACATGAAGGGCCTGATGAAGACAGCGATCCGTGACGACGATGTGGTGATCATGTTTGAGGACGGGACCCTGTTTGGGAATCGAGGGGATGTGCCGGCCAACGAGGATCTGCCGAACGGTGAGCTGCTTGTCCCGTTTGGGCAGGCGAATACGCTCCGCGAGGGAACCGATGTGACAGTGGTGGCGATCGCCGGTTCTGTGCCGCACGCGATAGCCGCTGCGGACGAGCTTGAGGGCGATGGCATATCGGTCGAGGTGATCGACCCACGAACGCTTGTCCCACTGGACAAGGGGACCATCCTGGAGTCTGTCGAGAGGACTGGACGGCTTGTGATTGCAGACCCGGCGCACAAGGTGTGCAGCGCGGCGTCGGAGATTGCGTCTATCGTGGCCGAAGAAGGCTTCTGGTCCCTGCAGGCGCCGATCGTCAAGGTGGCCTCAGAGCAGGTCCACATCCCATACAGCCCGGTACTGGAAAAGCTGGTCTACCCCACGAAAGAAAAGATAGTCACCGCGGTAAAACGCACGCTGGAGTAGGTTCCGGCGTCTTTTGTATTATTGAAATGGGGCTCCCGGGCCGGTTTTCGAAACCGTGCACTGGAGCCCCGTTGTTAGTTTGGTATTAGAACGGAGCGGATCTGTTGAACCCGGAGCTTGAGAACTGCAAGGCCCTCACGTTTGATCTGTTTGGGACTGTGCTTGATCTGGGTGGCAGTTTGACGCCGTTTATCGGCGAATTTCTGGCGGTGAAGGGATCGGATGCTGATCCGGCCGAGTTCTGGGCGCAGTGGCGGTATCGGCAACGAATTGAGCAGTACCAGGACAACATCGTTGATCTTGGGCACTCTGGTTATCTCGAGGTCGCCCGACGGGCTTTTGCCTACGTCCTCGGATTGAACCATGTTGAGGCAACCCGGGATGAGATTAAGGGTTTCATGATCGCCTGGCAGAGTCTGGCGCCATTTCCGGAAGTTGTTGCCGGTCTTGAACGCCTGAAGACCAGATTCAAGCTTGTTGCGCTCTCAAACGGCGAACCGGATTTCCTTGCCCATCTGGTGAAGAATCGAATCAAGTGGGACTTTGATGATGTTATCTCGGTACAGGTCGTGGGTGCGTTCAAACCACATCCCGGTGTCTACCGGCGGGCAGCGCACATTCTTGGGCTTGAGATAGGTGAGTGCTTGATGGTCTCGGCGAACTCGTTTGACGTGATGGGTGCGAGGGCATGTGGTATGCGGGGGGCGTTCGTGAATCGTTACGCGCTGCCGTATGAGGATTCGCCGCATGTGCCTGATGTGACGGTAACCAACTTTACGGAGCTTGCGGACTCGCTGTTGGGATAAGGGCGGATGTCAATACGCCCTCAGTCCTGACCCAGATATCTCGCATCGAGCGGCGTCTCTTTGTAGCCGTCGCCGTCTCGTTCAACACGGTATGCCCGGCAGGCCGGGTCCTGCGTGACGATTTCGTGCAGCTCGTCGCCTATGTAGTGGATGGCGCAGTTGTCGTCCGTGGCGATCCCATCAGAGACCTCGCCGGAAGCGATCATTCTTCGGTATGTGGACGGCCGGTCTGGGTGACCGCTGTAGTGGGTGGAGTTGCTGCCCTTTAGTAGGCCAGTGCACTTCAGCGCGGTCAGCCCGCCGGGAATCGAATCCGTAATGCAGTCGTCGAACCAGCAGATCGACCCAGCGCTCGTGCCTGAGAGGATGATTCCGGCCTCCCACGCCTCGCGCATGATCTCACCGAACCCCCACTCGTTCCAGAGGGCCATCAGATTCTTAGTGCTGCCTCCGCCGACATAGATTATGTCGTGCTTCATCACGTAGGAGCGAATGTCCTTCTGCGGCGGCGAGTACAGGCTCAAGTGAGACGTCTCAGTGTTGTGCCGGCCGAATTCTTGATAAAAGGTCGCTATGTTCTGGGCGTTGTCGCCGGTGGCAGATCCTACGTAACAGACCTTCGGGCGTGATTTATCTGACAGTGTCAGGAGGTGCTCACGAAGTAGCGGGTGTTTCCACTGTGGGGGGAAGAAGTCACCGCCAATGCCGAAGATTTGCTTGTCCAATTTCGCTGCTCCTGAAACTCAGATTGGCTGTGAATATCTGATGACTACCGGGACCGGGATCATACTTCGTTATGACGGAAGCATGTGACCACGTGATCGTTCACCATGCCCGTTGATTGCATGAACGCGTACACGGTTGTTGGCCCGACAAAGCGAAACCCCCGATTCTTGAGGGCTTTGCTCATCGAACTCGAGACCTCGGTTGTGGCCTGAACGTCACCCATCGTCTCGGGTGAATTCTTGATCGGCTGGCCTCCAGCCAAACCCCACAGGTAGGCATCCAGACTTCCAAACTCGGCCTGAACGACCAACGACGTGATGGCATTGCCGATCGTCGCCTCGATCTTGCCCTGATGCCGCACAATCCCGGCGTTCTGGGTGAGTCTTTCGACATCGGATTTATCGTAAGTTGAAATAGTGGCTAGATCGAAGTTCGCAAATGCGGCGCGATAGCCTTCGCGCTTGTTGAGGATCGTTTGCCAGCTTAATCCTGCCTGTGATCCTTCTAGGACCAGCATCTCAAACAAGTGGATGTCGTCGTGCGACGGCACGCCCCATTCAGTGTCGTGATACTCGCCCATCAGGTCGTTACTTGAGGCCCATTCACATCGAACAGTCATTCAGTTGCCATCACCCAGTCACGAATTTTATAAACCCGCCGTATCCACACGGCACCGTACCAGTTGGTTGGTCCTCCTTGCCGGCCTCATGTCAGTTGCGGCTGTGGCATGTGCGTTCGAACGTGATGTGAGGGTCACCAGATGGGATAGCCTTCGTGGTGCACTGACTTTCGTTCTGGACGGTGCGACGGGAGTGGCAGGAGTAGCCGTGGTGCCAAGTGCGGACGATGCGACGGCGTTGTTGGATACGCTTGTGGTCGGGGAGATCACTTTCCACCTCTGGCTGAACACATCCGGTGCGATGTATGCTTTCGCCGCTGGCGTGATTTGTTTGCGCTGCTCTTAGTCCACTCGTTATCAGCAGATCAGGGAACGCCGTATGCCGACCAGAGTTCTTCTCCC
>JAPYSM010000168.1 GCA_029936485.1 Dehalococcoidia bacterium | reverse complement strand
CGTGCATCAAGCCAGTAACGCTCGCCCACCTTGTAGCTGATCGCCTGTCCCGGCATCCCGAGGTAGCGGTCGATCTCGCTCACCATGAATTCGGGGCCGAACGGCGAAGTCGGCTGCATAAAGGCCAGCGCCAGGTCCGGCGTCCACACCTCTCCCGGGTGGAAATCGGAGTCGCCCGGTATCCGCAACCCCAGGTGCATACCGATATCTACGATCACGCGTTGAGATCGGAACAGTTGCGACCCGAGCATGCCCAGGTAGTAGTCCGGGTTGTCCAGGTAGCCCAGCTCGCCCATGAGCCGTTCGGCGTACAGCCCCCAGCCCTCGACGTACCCAGATGTGCCCGCCGCCAGTTTCTGAAATCGGGAAAGTTGATCGCCCAGGCTGATCGTCGTTGCGATCTGGAAGTGATGTCCCGGAACACCCTCGTGGTAGACAATCGATACTTCGCCCCAGAGCGGGAATCGATCCTTACCTTCCGGCACCGGATACCACGTGCGGCCCGGACGGGAGAAGTCTTCTGACGGCCCGGTGTAGTACATCGCCAGCGCGCCGCCCGGAGGGGCGATCATCACCTCGACGGTCTTGACCGGATCGGCGATGTCGAAGTGTGTGCCATCCAGTTCTTCGATCGTCCGATCCTGGAGTTCTTGCATCCACACTTTGAAGGCTTCGACGCCTTCGATGGAGCGCTCCGGGTCCTCGTCCAGCAGCTTCTTCGCATCAAGGAAATTACCGCCCGGGAGGATTTTCTCCGAGGTGATCGCCATCTCGGACTCGGCCCAGCGCACCTGTTCCCAGCCCCACGCATACGTCTCCTCAAAGTCGATCTGTGCCCCCAGATACGACCGGGCCTTCAACTCATATCGCTCACGACCGACGCCGTCCCGGTCCGGCGTGGCGTTGATGTGATCATCGGCCAGGAAAGTCCCAAAATTAGCGAACGCAGCGGAAGCGTCCACCGCTGAATTCGCGAGCCGTTCACGTAGCGCGCCGTCGCTCAGCCCAGACGCGTCGTAGGCCGTGACAAGGCCATCAAAGAACGACGGACTTCCCTTCTGTCCGCTGTAGACCTTCGCTTGCTCAATCACCCCGATCACCTGTCTGCGTGTGGTCGTCTGCCCCCGCCCGACCCCCTCTGCGAGCGTCTCCTGATAGCTGCTGAGCGCATCCGGCACCCGTGCCATACGGGCGGCGATGTTGTCCCAGTCTTCCTTCTTATCACGGGCCATCAGGTCGAAAATTTGACGGGCGCTCTGGAAGGGGCTGTGCAGAATGTTCATGCCCCTGTACTGCTCACCGGCTTCGTACGCCTCAAGTCCGATCTCGATCTCTTCCGCCATCACATCCCGGGCGAGCCGGTCTCGGTCGTTCTCCGGCTCCGCCACTTTCAACTCCGCTAGAGTCGAGCGGTCAAGCTCCGCCTGAGCCGCGTCCCCGGCGGGTGAATTATCCGGCATCTCGGTCTCGTGTCCGGGCACCCCGAAGTAGGTGGCAATGATCGGCTGCATCTCGGCGATCCGATCGATGTAGTCGTCAGCTATATCAAAGATTCGGGACAAGGTTCTCTCCCATATTGCGCAGGATCAGGGGGCGGGAATTGCGGAGGTTAGGTCCCGAGGTAATCAAGAGCGGCCCGGGCGAATATCTCTACGCCCAGCGGCAGACACTCTTCGTCAAATACGAACCGTGCATTGTGGTGAGGCGGTCGTTCCGGGTCGCCCGCGCCCAGCAGGAAGTAGCACCCTGGCGCTCGGTTAATGAACTCGGCCATGTCGTCTCCGACCGGGACTTCCTCATGCACACCGACTTTATCGACGCCCGGCACCTGTCCGGCGATGCCCGTAAGCCAGATCGCCACTTCAGGGTCGTTCACCACCGGAGGCGCACCGTTCAGAAGCTTGAAGTCGGCGCTCCCGCGCATCGATTCGGCGATTCCCGTCGCAATGCGTTCAACGGCGGCGATGATCTGATCTCGCATATCGGACGTGTAGGCTCGGATTGTGCCTTTGACAACCACAAAATCAGCGATCACGTTAGGCGCTGATCCACCGATCACCTGGCCCAGCGTTACGACTCCCATCGCGTTCGGGGCGATCTCCCGGCTGACCACCGTCTGAAGTGCCGTGACTACCTGTGCTGTGATCGCCACGGGGTCGATCGCCGTGTGTGGCAGCGCCCCGTGGCCGCCCTGGCCTGTGATCGTGAGTTCGAATTGGTCTGCGCTGGCAAATACCGTCGCCTGATTCACGCCGACAAAACCCGTATCGTACTGGTTCCAGAGATGCAGCCCGATTACGCGGTCCGGCGAGTGATCAGACATCACGTCGTCAGCGATCATCGCCTTTGCACCCTCTACAAACTCCTCGGCCGGCTGAAATACGAAAACGACCTTTCCCGAGAGCTCGTCCGCACGTCCTGCCAGAAGGTCAGCCGCTCCGAGCGCCATCGTGATGTGACCGTCGTGGCCGCAGGCGTGCATATTGCCGTTTGTCGAAGCGAACGGGAGATCGGACAGCTCTGACACGGGCAGCGCATCGATATCTGCCCGGATCATCAGCGTCGGGCCGGGCCGTCCGGTGTCCATGACCCCAACGACGCCTGTCCCGCCCACCTCGGCTTTGACCGTCATGCCGGCAGCATTCAGACGGCCGGCGATGATGCCCGCAGTCCTGGTCTCGTGAAATCCGAGTTCCGGGTTTTTGTGGAGATCACGGCGTAACTCGATCAGGCCAGGAAGGGCCTCTGCAACCTGGTCGGTCACGGCGTCGGGCATAGTGTGGCGGCTCCATTTCGTATCGAAAATATGCGTATGAAATCGGGGCCGGATTCTATCACGGGCCTACCGGCGATTGTTCGTGCGGAAGCACTGGATGTCACGCTAGAATCAACCCGATGCCGAAACTACCGATCTTCCCGCTGAACACTGTCCTATTCCCGGGCTACAAGCTTCCACTCCGCATATTCGAGTCGCGGTACAAACGTATGCTCAAAGACTGCATCGCTGCGGATGGGCGGTTTGTCATCGCACTCATACGTGATGGCGTCGAGGTCGGTGGAGAGGCTACTCCACGGGGCATCGGGACGATCGCCCTGATCGAAGAAGTAGGCGATGAAGGTGAAGAGGTGGTTCCCCTGCTTGCTCTTGGCGAGCAGCGCGTCCGGATCGGCGAACTGGACCGCTCGCTGCCCTATCTGAGCGCAGACGTGGAACCCTTGTATGAACCGGTCGGTGGAGATATCGACCCCGAATTGCTGGAACGGGCCAGAGCAGCGACGACCCGGTTCGCACGGGCGATGCTCATGCAGATACGCGGCGAGTGGCGCGCCAACCCCGAGATGCCAGACGACCCGGGCGCACTCGGGTATCGCATGGGGACACTAATGGCCGGTCGCCCCACAGCAGCGCAACGCGTGCTGGAAGCGGCATCGCTAAACGAGCGGCTACGACAGGCCATTCCGGCGGTTGAAGCGGCCGCTGGTGAGTTCGAGGCGGCGCTACTTGAACAAGGCGCACAAGATCACCGCCGGGGCATGCATCGCAACTGAGGGGGCTCCTGGTTGTAGGTGCAGGGCTTGGCCATACCCCTCAGAGACATCGCAGACGGTTTCCCGACCTTCAACTTCCCGACCTAAACCGTTGGCGCAGGAGATTCGGTACGCGTCCATGCGAACGAGGTTCACTCATAGTCTCGTCCAATCGGGTGGGGCGATATGGTCCAACAGCATCACTGATGAAGCAGATCTGTTCGACGCCGACCGTACGTTGGTCAGTCAGAATAGTTACACCTGGGTGCTAGAGGACTCGATGCGTGTCGAGTTTGGGAGTATCACTACATTGGCGCGAACCTTGTCCGGCGGGATGCACCAAATGGACCAGACGAGCACACCCCACCACATGTATCATCAGGCGTCTAAAACAGTAACTTGGAGGCGGTGAACGAAGTGTCTGAATACTTGGTATGTCGGTCGTGCGACGTAGGCGACCTTTTGCCCCTGTCGGACTTTGGAGCGCATGGTGCAGCTGTCCACTACAAGGCTTGGGTGTGCTCGAACCCTGACTGTGGATTCAACCTGAAGATCAGGAATGGCGACGTGTTCATAGGCGAGCCCATTCGGGATGGTAATGAACGCGGTCAACGGGATTCAGGCCCATCTCAAGAATTCCGCCGTTAGCTGGGTCACAGTTCACAATCCGACCAATCAGCGTGAATGTGACTTCCATGGGGGTCGAGAGCGCCTCAACACCAAGAGGACCAAAGAGGGGGGCTGGCGCTTGACAGCGGTGCTCCTGCGACAGCGTGGGGCCACAGAATCGGTTAAGGGGGTAGGTCAGGGCTATCGAGAGCCTTCAGGACGCTGGCGAGCGCGGGCGTATTGCCCTACTCCCTACATTGATGGCACAGGATCGGGCGGAGCAAACGCCGCCCCTACGCGCTTACCGTCACACGCAAAAACGCCGGCAGGCCGTCCGATATCGACAACCCACCGGCGTTCCAGTCAGGAATATCTGATCGGGCCAATTAGTCCGCGGGCGCAGACTTCATGAGTCCCTTGCCGTCCAGGAACTCG
>JAPYSM010000167.1:2065-4573 GCA_029936485.1 Dehalococcoidia bacterium | reverse complement strand
CTCGCCATCTGAAATCCGCTGACGACTTCGTAACGATCGGCGAAAACATTCACACGACGCGTATCGTGTTGCTCAACGGTCGACGTGTACGGACGCTTGATGACGGGACCGAGGGGGTGCCGTTCAAGGACGAGAACGGGAACGGCCTGTTTCTCTCCATCCCGGAGCATTTCAAAAAGCAGCAGCCCTACGGCCTGAACCAGGTCAAACACTTCATGATCGCCGTTTGGAAGGGCGTAAATGGCGATGCCGAGGAACAGGCCATCGGTACCGCATACGTCCATCGCGAGGTGCGGCGGCAGACGAAGGCCGGGGCCTCGTTCCTGGATCTGAACGTCGACGAGGTCAGCCCCTATATCGACATCCAGAACGAGTCGATGGAGTGGCTGGTCAGGACCGTTGAGGCGGTTTCCACCATCCCGTCAAGCATCGACTCGTCAAACCCGGAGATCATCAAGACCGGTTTGGCGGCCTACACCGGCGCTGCCGGAAGGCCGATGATCAACTCGGTCGCACTTGAGCGCCTCGACACGATCAAACTGGTGACGGAAAACAACGCACATGTGATCGTCACAGCCGCCGGTGCATCCGGGATGCCGGACAACGCCGAGGAGCGGGTGGAGAACATCGACCAGCTCATGGTGCACATCCAGGACGCCGGCATTCCCCTGGGCGACGTGTATATCGATTGCCTGGCCTTCCCGATCGGCGTCGCTTCTCAGTACGGGAACGACTACCTGGACGCCGTTGCAAAGGTAAGGGAGCAGTACGGTCCCGAAGTCCACATCACGGGCGGCGTTAGTAACGTGTCGTTCGGCCTGCCGAAACGCAGACTCGTCAACGACGTTTTCCTGCACCTTGCGATCGAAAGCGGACTGGATAGCGGAATCATCGACCCGATTCCTGCATCTATTCAGAAGGTGCTGGATCTGGATCTGGATTCAGAACCGGTGAAGCTCGCTATGGACATGCTCAAAGGCAACGACGACTACTGCATGAACTACATCGGGGCGTTCCGGGACGGTCGCCTCGACTAAGCATTCAGACCCTCACCCGGTTGGAGGAACTCCATTGGCGCTCGTACGTCTTATGTACTGGAAAGAAATTCCCGTCACGGTCCAGGCCAGCGACCAGGGGGAGACCATTTCACATCCTCTCGACGCCCGGTTTCAGGAAGCCGCCGACGCTATCGCCATGTTTGACGGCAGCGCCGGTACCGACGACTACCTGGACTCATGGGAACTCAAGGACTACGGCGAAGTGGATGCTCCGCCAAAGGAAGCCGCCGCCGCCATCGCTCAGCGATTCAACGACGGTTTCCCGGACGATTTCGTAGCCCGGATTCGGGACCTGGCAAACGCCGACGAACGAGACATATCGCCGGGCGCGATAGATAGCTGGATCAAGGACTAAGCACTCTTAAATCAGGTTTAAATCAGGCGCCCACTCGACCCGGGCCGAAGTAAACTTCATATAGCTATAAACGCGCCGGCCATGTACCCGAAATTGTTCGGGCGACACCGGCGACAAATTGGAACCCAATGACTTCAACATCTGCCCCAACACTTCTCGAACGCCTCGAACGGGGCGACACGATCATCTCCGACGGTGCCACCGGAACCTATCTCCAGGAAAATGGACTGGAGCCCGGCGGCTGCCCTGAAGAGTTCAATGTGAGCCACCCGGACACCGTCAAAAACATGGCGAAGCGGTACTTCGACGCGGGTTCGGAGATGGTCCTCACGAACTCGTTCGGCGGATCGAAGTTCATGACCAAAAAGTACGGTTTTGAAGACAAGGTGTCTGAGTTCAACCGTCTTGCGGCGGAACACGCTCGCTCGGTTGCCCCTCCCGGCGCATTCGTGATCGGTTCTGTCGGCCCGACGGGAGAGTTCCTGGAGCCGCTGGGACCGGTGTCCGAGACGGAGATGTACGACGCCTTCGCCGAGCAGATTACGGCGCTGGCCGAGGGCGGCGCCGACGGCGTTGTCGTCGAGACCATGACAGCAATAGAAGAAGCCACGCTGGCCGTGAAAGCTGCCAAGGACAACACAGACCTCGTCGTGATGTCCACAATGGTGTACGACCCGGGACCCCGCGGTTTCTTCACGATGATGGGCATCACCCCTGAAGTCGGCATAAAAAAGCTCCGAGAGGCCGGGGCAGACGTCGTCGGCACCAACTGCGGCAACGGCATCGAGCGGATGATCGAAATCGCAAAGCTAATGCGCGCCGTAGATGACGGATTCATGCTCGTGCATTCAAACGCCGGTATTCCTGCGATCATCGATATGGAGATCGTCTATCCTGAGACGCCTGAGTTCATGGCCGAGCATTTCAAGACGCTGCATGGCCTCGGGATCAACATACTTGGCGGGTGCTGCGGTACCGGGCCAGACCACATAACATCCCTTGTGGAAGCCGTAAAAGGCTAATCACGGGGTAACACGATCAGAGGTTCCATCTCCAGATGACAACGCTAGAACTACTCAGCGCACGGGAAGTAGT
>JAPYSM010000167.1:0-1965 GCA_029936485.1 Dehalococcoidia bacterium | reverse complement strand
AGAGGTTCCATCTCCAGATGACAACGCTAGAACTACTCAGCGCACGGGAAGTAGTCACACGCTTCGGCGACTGCGTGGAGCTGGTGCCGATGGATCCAAACTTCCACGACATCAGCGTCGGGCTGTACGAACGCGATGGCATTTCCACCGTGTGGACCTTCAGCCGACGGCCCGGCGTTGATGACCGGATGCGGGACATCGTGGACCGGCTGGTCAAGCTCGGCGGCATGGAGATCGCAGATGCCTGGAATCGGCTGCGCTTCCCTTGCGGACACGTCCACACCCGGCCGCTCAAGTTTCTAACCACGGCGGCCATCGAACGCACGGCAGAACGCGACCGGCCGGAAGAGCTCCAGATCAAAGATTCCAAGAGCAATCTGACGATCGATATGACGGGAGAACAGGACGGTAACCGTCACGTGTACCGTATCTCGACGACCGGCGAGGCAAAAAATCCTGCGCTGCGCCTTCGAGCCATAATCGCCGGGTTCGTGCGTTACGGAGAGATGGAAAAGCTGGACGACTCGACCATCACATTCAGCTGCGGCCAGCGCCACGATGGTCTGGCTCGTCTGATACTGCCCTACTCCCGAAATATCAGCGCCGTCGAAGACGCGATGGAGGCCGACGCTCTACGCGGCCAGATGACGACATCCACGCTAGGGTTCGCCAGCACTTAAGCCCCAGGACTTAAACCCCAGAACTTAAACAGGGGGATCGAGGCCACTCCAATGCCATATGCAGAGACCATGACATCCAAGGAGCGCGTGATGAACGCGCTTGCCGGCCTACCGGTTGACCGAACCCCTGTATCCAACCCGACCAACGTCGCGACAGTTGAGCTGATGGATATGGTGGACGCGCCGTTTCCAGATGCTTGTCGGGATCCTGAGTTGAACGCGGAGTTGGCGGCGACCGGGTACACAGAACTCGGATTTGACTCCATACAGCCCTACTTCACCATCATCCAGGAGTCTTCCGCGCTCGGCTGCGAGATGCAGTGGGAGCAGAAGGACAACTGGCCGACCGTCCGAATGTCCAACCCGATTTGGAAGGGCGAGGACGACGTCAAGATCCCGGCCGATTTTCTTGAGCACCGTGACATGAAGAGCGTCACAGGCGCTATTGAGATCTTGAAAAAGCAATTCGGTGACGAGGTCGCCATCATCGGCAAGTCCATGGGACCGTGGACGCTCGCCTATCACGTGTTCGGCGTCGAGACTTTCCTCCTGATGACCATCGACGATCCCGACATGACGATGCGAATTCTGGACAAGCTCAAAGTGGCGACGTACCTGTTCGCAGACGCGCAGATCGCCGCAGGTGCGGACGCCATCTGCATCCCGGACCACGCCACCGGGGACCTGGTTTCCGGACTGTACTACGAGCGTTTTTTGCAGGACATCCACACGGAGATGGCGGAGCGAATCGACGCACCGCTCATCCTTCACATCTGCGGCCAGACGCTGGACCGCATGCCCTACATCGCACAGACAGGCATGGCGTCCTTCCACTTCGACTCCAGAAACGACCCGCAGGCGGCGATGGACGCCGTCGATGGCGGGATCGGCCTCGTCGGCAATATCAACAACCCGGAAACTCTCTACTCACGCGGGCCTGATGAGGTCCGCGAAGAAGTTTACGCCTGCCTCGAGGCGGGGGTACAGATGATCGCCCCAGAGTGCGCCATACCTCTCCAAACGAAACTCCAGAACCTCCTGGCCATCCCGGACGCGGTCAAAGACTGGAGCGCCGAGCGCCTCTAACCTCTAACTTCCGGCGGGCCGGGTGCCAGTAGCCGGTCTAACGCGCTGTAACGCTGCATTGACAGATATATAACGATATGTTTATGTATCTATATCACTTGATCTAAGCCGCCCTATTACGTACACGGCGTCTAACCTGGTTCGATCGGAGATTCAAACTTGCCAATCGTTCATGAAGGCCTCGCTAGAGAGTTCGAGT
>JAPYSM010000012.1 GCA_029936485.1 Dehalococcoidia bacterium | reverse complement strand
CGAGGAACGCCTTCGTCAATCATCCCGTTGGTTGCCATCAGTCCGGTACGCGCCTGCATGATGATGTCGTACCCGGGCTTGGCGCTCTCCGGCCCTGAACGTCCAAACGCCGTTATCTCGCAGAACACGAGGTCGGGCTTGATCGCCGACAGCGTGTCGTAGTCGATTCTAAGCTTTGCGGGCACGTCAGGTCTGTGGTTCATGATCACCACGTCCGCCTGGCTGACAAGACGATGTACGACCTTCACGCCTTCCGGCTTCGTGAGATCGAGCCGGATGCTGCGTTTGCCGCGGTTGACGGCGATGAATCCGCGACTCTCTTTAGCCTCTACCGGCCCAACTCGCGTCGGGGAGCCGCGCCACGGGTCGCCCCAGGGCGGCTCGACTTTGATCACTTCGGCACCAAGGTCCGAGAGCAGTACCCCACTCACGGGCCCGGCGATGATCTCCGAGAATTCGACGACTTTGATGCCGTCAAGCGGACCGGCCATCTATCACCTGCTTTCGTCCTCAACAAACGTGGGACGGGGCGCAGTGTACGCCCAGAGTGATATCAGGTCTGGCGTCTGGTTTCGCCTATCCTGTTTTCGCTGACCCAACTTTGTGAAATGCCTCGATTTCGGCCTGCGAGTAGCCGGCTTCCGAAAGCACTTCACGGGTGTGCTCACCTCTGGCCGGTGATATCCGCACAGGCTCGGGCTGCGTCTCCGACCACCTCGATAGGGGGCCTGCGTAACGAACCCTGCCACCGACCGGGTGTTGCTGCTCGATGATCATTCCTGTTGCATGTGACTGAGGGTGATCGATCATTTCCTCGATGTATAACAGCGGCGCCGCGGGAACCCCGGCCGCATTGAAGATGCGAAGCCATTCCTCGGCCGTTTTCTCCTTGATCATCTCCTCGACCTTACGGGCAAGGGTGAACGCGAACTCGATCGATTGCTCGGTGGTCGGGTCGTAACCCTCGTCGAACCTAATGTCCGTTACGCCAAGGCAGTCCGCCGCCCTCTTCCGGAGTGGCTCGCTCAGACAGCCGAGAGTGATTACCTGGTCCGCCGTCTGGTAAGAGCGGTAGTAGATAAACGCGCCGAATGGCGTCGGACGGCGCTCACGATATATGGCGTCTATCTCTCTGTAAGTGAGCCCGGCCTCCCTGAGCAGAGGCAACTCGTTCTGAACAAAGTCAAACGTGGGCGAGGGCGCGTTTTCGACCTGGGTCAACGACAGGCCCTGGATGGTCAGGGCATTCGCGAATAATGAGGTCTCAATCTTCTGTCCCTGGCCGGTTCTCTCTCGATGAAATAGGGCGGCACAGACCGACTGGACGACCGAGTATCCGGTTGCGTAATCGACCATCGGCATAACGCTGAGGTAACGCGGCACACCCTCGTTCAGTTTTTGATCGCCGTACTGATACCCGTCCATATTGCCTTCAGCCGCCATGATTCCAGTCAGGCCCTGCATCAAAAGGTCGTAGCCCGGGTTGCCGGCGAACGGCCCCTGCCGTCCAAATGCGGTTATCTCGCTGTAAACGAGGTCGGGTTTGATCTTCTTCAGTGTGTCGTAGTCGATCTTCAGGGCATCGAGGACGTCCGCACGGTTGTTGACCGTGACGACGTCGGCCTGCGAAACAAGCCTGTGGACGATCGCCTGACCTTCTTCTGAGTTGAGATCAAGGCAGACCGATCGCTTGCCGCGATTGACAGTGATGAATCCCTTGCTCTCGGAATCGGTAATTGGAGCGATGCCAGCGCGCCACGGATCACCCCACGGTGGCTCGACTTTGATGATGTCCGCGCCGAGGTCTGAAAGAAGCAAGCCACTGACCGGCCCGGCGATGATCTGTGAGAACTCGATTACTCGAATGCCCTCGAGCGGACCAGTCATCCATACACCTGCTTGAATCTGCCGTGTGCGGCAACGCATCCTGCCGCGTGAGCGCAGCTTAGCCCAGCGCGGCTCCAGATTCGAGTAGTGCGGTGATTTCGTCGCCGGAATAACCCGCTTCCCCCAATATTTCTGCGGTGTGCTGCCCTAACGCGGGTGACGGGAGAACGGCGTCCAACGGGGTATCCGAAAAGTTTGCGTTGGGTCCCACGAGCTGCATCTTACCGGCCGCATGGTGATCCTGTTCGATCACCAGATCGTTTGCCTGCGCCTGTTCGTTATCTAGCAAGCCTTCAACGAACTGCACCGGCATTGCGGGCACTCCCGCCCCGTGGAACAGTCGTAACCAATCTTCAGACGTTTTCTCGACGATCAGTTCCTCGACCCTAACCAGCAGATCATCCGCAAACTCAACCGACTCCGGCGCTTCGAGATCGTAACCCGGCTGGAATCGCCGGTCTTCGAAGTCGACGCAGTCGGCCATCCGTTTCCTGAGCGGATCGCTAAGGCATGCCACCGCAATAAGCCCGTCTTCGGTGCGGTACGGCCGGTAATAGATAAGCATCGCAGATGGGAACCAGCGAGCCTCGTAGTACAGGTCATTGATCTCGTTGTCAGACAGACCTGCCTGTCGAAGCATCGGAAGGTCTTCGTCGTGCCACTGTTGCGGTTTAGTCGGATTGCCGGGGATGCGTGCCAGGTGGCCAGACAGGGTGGTCATAGCGTTCGCAAGAAGTGAAGTTCCGATTTTCTGACCGCGCCCGCTCTTCTCCCGATGGTAGAGCGCGGCGCAGACCGATTGAACGATCGCGTATCCCGTGGCGAAGTCAACGAACGGCGTTGTGCGAATCATCCGTGGCACACCTCGCCACATGATTCCTTCTGATTGCATAATTCCACTAAAGGCCTGGGCGAGAACGTCATAACCGGGTCCGCCCGAGTAGGGGCCTTTCAACCCATAGGCTGAGGCTTCTGCGTAGATGATGCGCGGGTTAATGGCCGAGAGCGTGTCGTAATCGATCCCGAGCTTTGCCGGGACGTCTGGACGGTGATTGGTGACCACGATGTCCGCGTTCTCGACCAGCCGATGCGCGGCGGCGCGTCCATCGCCTTTAGTCAAATCAAGCTGGATAGAACGCTTGCCGCGATTGACGGCTATGAAGGCACGAGACTCGTGCTCTGCAAACGGGCCGCCACCATCGCGCCACGGGTCGCCCCAGGGCGGTTCGACTTTGATCACGTCCGCGCCCAGGTCTGAGAGCATCACTCCGCTAACCGGTCCGGCGATGATCTCGGTGAATTCGATGACTCGTACACCGTCCAACGGTCCTGTCATGCGGCTGAATTTCCTTTCCCTGTTGCGCTCCGTTGTGGCAGAACGCCCCATTCGAGAACCTCAGGGAGCGCATCCGAGAGATTCAGGAAACGGCGCCTGCCTGACGTTGGCTATCTTTGGGGCGGCGTGATCTGAGCACCACGAACCCCGACATCCAGACGTTCGATGCTGTTACTGCCGGCGACGGTTACGTAGACGGAGTCTTCCCACCAGCACATGTTCGTGACCCGGTCTCCACGCATTGGGTAGCTCCGCACAAGCTCTCCGGCCTCGACATCCAGCACGTCGATGGTGCCGTTGAGCCACCTTGCGACCCACAATCGGCCGTGTTCATCGAACTGGCAACCGTCGACCATCTTGTTTGGAAACTGGTAGACAAGCTGCTCATTGGAAGCGTTGCCATCGGAATCGAGATCATAGGACACGATGCTGTTTGTCCGCGACATGGCTACGAACAGGCGACACTGGTCGGGATGTATGGCCAGGCCGTTTGGGTATTCGAGGTTCTCAGCTACGCGGGTAACGGCCCCAGGCGCGCCCGGCTCGGACATGGCAATCCGATACACGGCCCCGGGCTGCGGGTCGGCGCTAACGCCCGGATCGGTGAAATACACGTTGCCCATCAGATCCATACACACATCATTTGGCGCCATGTACGGTTCGCCATCAAAGGAATCGGTCAGGACCACGATCAGCTTCCGATCGATATCAATTCGGGTAATCCGTTTCCCATCGTGATCGGCACAGATCAACCCCCGGTTGCCGTCGTATTTGAGCCCGTTGACCACACCTCCGGTGTCGATCCACAGTTCCACCAGCCCGCGCGGCGCCAGCCTGCCCAGCGTGCCGCGACGAAGGTAGTTCACAAAGTACAGGTACCCGTCTTCGTCAAAGATTGGGCCTTCTGCGAATTCGATGTTCGCAACGACCGGGTACGGAGTGAGGGTTTTCGGAAGTTCAGGTGCCTGCGCCACGTAGTGCTCCTCATGTGCTGTCCACAACCGTCACGCTCCGATATCGAAACGCTGTGCACAGGACGGTTGATGCCAAACGGGAGCCAAACGTAGCACTAGTTCCGGGGCCGGACAACATCCGCGTGAAGCGGAGCATACAGAATCAAACGCCAGGGAGAATTGCCCCTGATGCCGCACTTACTGCGTCCGCCAACGGCTGCGGGTAGACGCCGAGTAGTACAGTCCCGATCAGCAGTCCGCCAAGCAACATCCAGCTTAGTCGTGGGATTCCTATGGTCAGCGGCGTGTCGTCGGATTCGACCACGTCGTCGATGAACATGCGCTTTACGACCATCAGGTAGTAGTAAAGCGAAACGACGCTTGCCACCATCGCAATCCCGGCAAGCCACAATAGTTCCGCTTCGGCCGCCGCCGTAAACAGGTAAAACTTGGTCAGGAAGCCGACAAAGAACGGCAGCCCGGCCAGCGAGAATAGTGCCACCGCCATCACAAGTGAAAGGTATGGCGATCGTTTGGCCAGGCCCGAATAGCCGGACAGTTCGTCGGTCCCGATGTGGTTGGACACGGTAATCACGACCGTGAATGCAGCGAGGTTGGCGAAGGCGTACCCGACCAGATGCAGAATCACGGCGTCCGAAGCCAGCGTGACCGGGATTACGGCCCCGCCTTCGATATGCCCGAGTGCGGCAACGCCGACCAGCAGGAATCCGACCTGCCCGACGCTGGAGTAGGCCAGCATTCGTTTGATGTTGCTCTGAACGATCGCCACCAGATTACCGATGACCATCGTGGCGACGGAAAGCACGCCAACCAGTACCTGCCATTCTTCGAGCGCCGGCATCAGTGCATGTGTGAACAGCCTAAGGATGAGAGCAAATGCGGCGGCCTTCGATGCGACCGCAAGGAACGCCGTAATCGGCGTCGGTGCGCCCTGGTACGTGTCCGGCGCCCACATGTGGAACGGCGCAGCGGCCACTTTGAATCCGAGCCCGGCAATGATGAGCGCCAGTCCGAGTATCAGCGTGGAGTCCAGGTTCCCAGCGTTGGAGGCGAGATGCTCTGAGATGCCATCATAGTAGGTGGTGCCGGTAGCTCCCCAGACCATGCTTATCCCGTACAGCAATATGGCCGACGAGAACGCCCCGAGCACGATGTATTTCACACCGGCCTCATTGCCATGTGCATCATCACGCCTGAAAGCCACCAGCACGTACAGGCTGAAGCTCAGGAGTTCAAGAGCGACGTACGCCGTCAGCAGCTCTCCGGCCGCGGCCATGCCAATCATCCCGACCGCGGCAAACACCATTAGGGCATAGAACTCACCGGGCTGACGTATGTGTTGCCGAACGTAATCGTGAGAAATAAGTACGATCACGGCGGTCAGTATCGTGAGGAACACGAAGAAGAAGAGGCCGAACTTATCGGCGATGAACAACCCGCCGTAGAGAGTTTCTACGGCGTCCCATCTTTGGATCATCGCCACAACGGCACTTAGCACCAACCCGCCGGCAGCAAACCACGAAAGGTGAAACCGGTATCGCCGCGGCAGCATGAAATCGATCGTCAACACGGCGAACGCGACGCCGACGAGGACGTACTCGGGGGCCAGCAGGGAGAAGTTGACGTTCATCCGGTCACCACCGGTATGTGTCGTACGCCTTCACGAATAACGTCGATGAGGAAGAACGGCGCGAGCCCGACCACGAGCAGGATCAGGGCAAGTGTCCCGGCAACCAGCGTCTCGTTGAGCTTGAGGTCGGGAAGGCTCTCCCAGCGTCTGGCCGTCTCGCCGAAGTAGACCTTTGCGAGTAGCCTGAGCATGTATACGGCCGTGATACCGGCGCCTATGACCGCAAGCGCGCCAACCCACGGGTAGGTCTGGAACAGTCCCAGGAAGACCAGTAGTTCCGCCACAAAACCGCTAAATCCAGGTAACCCAAGTGACGCAAACCCAGCGATGGCAAAAAAGAACGCACCAACAGGCATGACTTTGGCCAGCCCACTCAGGATGCCGATGTCCCGGGTGTGGGATGTCTGGTAGATGGCCCCGGCGAGCGTAAACATGAGGGCGGTCATGATGCCGTGGGAAAACATTTGCAGCACGGCCCCGGTAACCCCGAGTGTGTGTAGTGTCGCGAGCCCGAGGAATACGTAGCCCATGTGGCTGACGCTGGAGTAGCCGATGACGTACTTGAGGTCCGTCTGTGACATAGCCGCTATCGAGCCGTAGATGACGTTTACGGCCCCCATTCCAAGTAACAATGGAGCCCAGGCCTCGGCGCCTTCCGGCATCGTCTGTATACCGACTCGGATAATGCCGAACGCGCCAAGTTTCATCAGAACACCGGCGTGCAACATGCTCACCGATGTCGGAGCGGACACGTGTCCGTCGGGCGACCATGTGTGCAGCGGCCACAGTCCGCCAAGCAGGCCAAAGCCGACCATCAGTAACGGGAATACCCATTTCTGGAACGACTCGTCGAATCCGACCCTTTGCAGATCAACCAGGTTGAATGTATTCAGGTCCGCCTCGACGAACATCGCGATGATCGAAACCCAGATGAGCACACTTCCGCCCACGAGAAATAGCACCAGTTTCATGGCGCTGTATTCCTTTGACCTGGTGAAACGCGGGAAGCTGGTGCTGGAGCCCCAGAAGGAGATCAGCAGGTACATCGGCAGTACGGCGATCTCGTAGAAGAAGAACAGGAAGAACAGGTCGAGGGATACGAAGGTCCCGTATACGCCGCCAACCAACAGGTTAAGCAGGATCAGGTAGTCCTTGCTCCGGGCGTCAACATTCCAGCCGATCAGGATCGCCGCCGGGAACGCGATCGCAGTAAGCGCCAGCATCGCAACGGCGATGCCGTCGACGCCGAGGTCAAACCCGATTCCCAACTGTTCGAGCCAGTCCGTCTTGCTGATGAACTGGTATTGCGCTCCGTCGGTATAGTCGAATCGCAGCAATATCCACACCACAAGAGCCGTGGTGGCGAGCGCCACGCCCGACGAAAACCACTTCATGGGTCGAAGCTGTTCGCCTTCGCCGGGCCACAGGATGAGCGCTAGCGCGGCCGCAAAGGGCAGCACTACCAGCAGAGTAAGCACGCTGTCGTCAAACCCGTTCATTGGCTATACAGACCACCAGATCACGCCAAGTACGACGGCCCCGATCACCATTCCGAGGGCGTAGTTGTAGACCATGCCCGTCTGTATGTATCGAAGCACGCCGCCGCTCCAGCGTGTCGTTTTGCCAGGGCCGTCAACGCCGATGTCGTTCACCCAGGCGCGGTCGATAAAGGCGGTAAGCCGGGCCATGGGAAGTACTAGCTGGTTGATGGCCCACTGGTACACCTCGTCGAAGTAGAATTTGCGCTCCGCCGCGGTCGCCACGAACCCGAGCCGGCGGCGTATGGCCGTCGCCGAGATACGGCGCTGTGTATAGGTAAGCCATGTCAGGTAGAGCCCGACTGCGACGATCACAACAGACGCACCCGTGATCGCTGTATTGATATGGAATCCCTCCTCGGAATCCGTGACCCACGACACGAAGCCCGTGTAGTCTTGGCTCCACTCCAAGGCAGTCGCGCCGAGGCCAGTAGCCAGCAGGGCGAATACGCCGACCGGCGCCCACATCCGGATGCCGGGTTCGTGTGCGTCCTCGTTTGAAGACGACAGTTGTCCAAGAAATACCCGGTAAAGCAGCCGGCCCGTGTAGAGCACGCTAAAGGCGACAGCCACGAACGTGACGACTAGGAAACCGTCGTTCAGGCGACCCGTGTGTACCGCTAGAAGAATCTCATCCTTGGAGAAGAACCCAGACAGCAATGGGAGACCGGCGAGCGACAGAGCACCTACCCAGAACGCAACGGTCGTGAACGGCATCTTTCGCCATAGACCACCCATCTCCCGGATGTCGGTCTCTCCGGTTCCATGGCTGATACTTCCAGCGCCCAGGAAGAGGCTTGCTTTGGCGAATGCGTGCGTCAGCAAATGGAACATCGCCACGCCCGGAAAACCCGCTCCTACCGCAAGCATCATGAACCCGAGGTGGCTGATCGTGGAGTAGGCCAGGATCCGCTTCAGGTCGGTCATCGCCAACGCCATGACTCCCGCAAGCAAGGCCGTCAGAAGTCCGATTACGGCGATCAGGTCCAGCGCGTCCGGGACCATGTTGTAGATCGGGAACAGGCGTACGACTAGGTACACGCCCGCCACCACCATCGTTGCGGCGTGGATTAGGGCGCTGACCGGCGTCGGGCCTTCCATGGCGTCCGGGAGCCACACGTGCAGCGGAATTTGCGCCGATTTACCGGCCGCGCCACCGAATATGAAGATCAATGCCCACTTGAGCTGTGTCTCGTCGATCCTTCCCGCGTGCGCCAGTTGCGTTATGTCGCTGATGTCAAAGGTCCCGGTGGCCCGAAACAGCAGGATGAAGCCTATGAGAAGCGCCACATCGCCGATTCGTGTCGTGATGAACGCCTTCTTGGCGGCTTCGACAGCGGATCTTCGCTCCCACCAGAAGCCTATGAGCAGGTACGAGCCAAGGCCGACCAGCTCCCAGCCGAGGTAGAGCAGCAACAGGTTGTCGGCAAGGACGAGCGTCATCATCGCCGCGGCAAAAAGCGACTGCACGGCGAAGTACCACCAGAGGCGTGGCTCCTCATGCAGGTATTCAAGCGAGTAGATCTGTATGCCAATTGCGACGAATGACACGACGCCCAGCATCACGAGCGAAACCTCGTCGACTGTAGTGCCCCACGTGAACTCGAACCCGCCGACGCTAAACCACTCGATCGAGCGCGTTCCCGTGCCGTCATCAAGGAAGGTGAGGAAGACGATAATCCACACCACGAAGGACGCCACGATGGCCGCTATCGACAGGTAAGGGGCTATTCCGGGAAGGCGTCTGCCAGTAATCAGGATCAGTACGAACGCGACCGCCGGGATCACGGGCGCTAGGAATGCGACCTCAGTTCCCACCGATCGCCGCCTTCGTGCTCGAAACGCCGTTCACATCAGGTTCACCCGTGCGAATCACTGCTACCACTTCATCACGTTGAGTTCATCAACGTTGGCGGAGCCACGATTGCGGAATACCCGGAGAACTATCGCCAGAGCCAGCCCTATCTCCGCAGCGGCGATGGTGATGATGAACACCACAAGGATCTGGCCGAACACCCGAACACCGGCAGCCTGGTCCGAGAATGCGGCTATTCCGACCAGGTTGACGTTGACGGCGGTCAACATGATCTCGATCGAGATCAATACGAGCACGGCGCTTCGACGTGCCAGCACGCCGAATATGCCGATGCTAAACAGAGCGGCGCTGAGAACCTGGAAGTGGACGAGTTCGAGCATGTGTGTCTACTCACCACCCTCTACATTGCGGGCCAGCATGATCGCCCCGATTAGCGCCACGAGTAGCACCAACGAGACCATCTCAAACGGGATCGCCCAGTCCGTGAACAGCCCCAGCGCCAGGTTTTCGAATCCAGTCTCGCTATCTGTGGCGACACCCGTCGCACTCTCAAGGCTCGCCACGTCCGATACTACGAAGGCCACGACCAGCAATCCAAACACACCGATGGCTGCGAGCATGGCCAGAAGGCGCTGGCTGTGATCTGCACGCGGCTGGTCGTCCGTGCGCGTCAGCATGATGGCGAATAGCACGACAACGGTCACGGCACCGCCGTAGATGAGGATCTGTGCGAGAGCGAGGAACTCTGCGACGGCAACGAGAAAGATCCCCGCAACCGCGAGAAGCGCCACCAGCAACATAAAGGCGGCGTGAACAACGTTCCGGGTCAGGACGACGCCGAGCGAACTCAGAACCGTGGCCGCGCCCAGTAGATAAAAGACGACGAGCTGTGCGGTCACGCTGCGTCTTCTCCGGTTTCTTCAGGCGTGGTTACCGAATCGTCTGGATCAGAGGTTTCGGCGACGGATTCTTCAGCTGTTTTTGCCTCCTCGGCGGCCGCTTTTGCGATTGCTCGCTCGTTCGGAGATGCGGCGTTCGGCTTTGATTGCTTCCAATCCACTTCCACCTGATAGACCCGCCCCATATCGAGCAAAGTCGGGAGATCGACCCGGTTCGCGTTCCTGAGCCGTTCACTTCGCTCGTGCTCGAGGCTCATCTCGATGGCGTCGAAGTTACATACGTCTACGCAGATACCGCAAAGGATGCAGCGACCGAGGTTGATCTCGAACGACTCGATGATCTTCTTACGATGGCTAACGCCCTCGGAGAACTTCTCGTTGTCCTGCATTTTGGCCGACATGCACTGTGTCGGGCAGTAGCGCACGCAGACCATGCAGCCGGTGCAATACGGCTCGTCACGGGGTACGTCCCATGTGAGCGCTGGAAAGCCCATGAAGCGATTGTCTAACGGGAGATGTTCCTTCGGGTACTCGGACGTCACCTTGGAGCGCAGCGCCCCACGGAGCGTTACTCCCAGGCCCCGGAATCCACTCAGCATCGCTTAATCACCTCCCTGTCCCTCACCCGAAATCTGAGTCTGAGTTGGAGCGTTAGGCATCGGCCGGCCGATCTCGCCCGCCGATCTCCTGAGTATTCGCACCGTCTGTGGCCGGTCGCGCACACCTCGACCTCTTTGCACACCGATCGCCGCGCCGATGAGGATCGGAAGTGAAAGCGTTGGCATCATCCACAGCGGCCAGTCGTAGAACAGCACGACGGCGATCAGGACGAAGTTGACGAACGAAAGCGGGATCAACACCTGCCAGGCAAACGTCATCAACTGATCAATCCGGAGACGCGGATAAGTTCCCCGTATCCAGAATATCGTGACCGCCACGATATAGGTCTTGAACATAAACCACGCGCCACCCACAAAGTTCGTCGTAATGCTCGATAGATCGTTGCCAAAGATCGATTCCGGCGGGTTCGGCCAGCTCCATCCACCAAAGAACAGGACAACGATCAGGGCGCTGATGACAAAGGTATTGAGGTACTCGGCCAGGAAGAACACCGCCCAGTGCACGCCACTGTATTCCACGAACGGGCCGCCAACGACCTCTGACTCGGCGTGGTGGATGTCAAACGGAGTCCTGCCAAGTTCGGCAAGGCCCGCGATGAAGAAAATCACAAACCCCATCGGCATCACAAACGCGAATGGAATTAAGCCCTGCCCCGGAAGATCCCGCGTCGCTTCTCCGATGGTGATCGTGTTTCCGCCGATAACGGCGTCAAGTGAAAGCGACTGTACGAGTACTGCGATGGACAGGATCACTATCACGATCGGGATTTCGTAGCTGACGAGCTGCGCCGCGGCACGTAGCCCGCCAAGCATCGAGTAGCGGCTCGAAGACGCCCAACCACCCATGAGGAGGCCGACTACGCCGATGCCGCTGATGGCAACGAGATAAAGAAGTCCAAGATCCAGCACGCGTACAGCAATCCTGTCCCCAAACGGGATGGCGAGCCAGATCAAGAATGCAGGCACGGCAACGAATGCCGGCGCCATCCAGAAGAGCAACTTATCGGCGTACGCCGGGATGATGTCTTCTTTCGTCGCCAGCTTCATCGCGTCTGCAACAGGCTGCAACAAGCCGTGGGGGCCGACTACCGACGGCCCGGCCCGCTGCTGGATACGCGCAAGTGTTTTGCGTTCCAGCCAGGTGAGCGAAAGCACGCCGACCAGGAGTGCGGAAAACAGGCCAAACAGCCCGGCAAACGCAAATAAGATATCGGTGAAACTCAACGGTCCACCTCCCCGAGAACGATATCGAGTGTTCCGAGTATCACGACGGCGTCGGCTATGTAGTGACCTACGGTCAGGTCACGGAGCGCCTGCAGGTTGCAGAAGGACGGCGGCCGTACCTTGAGCCGGTACGGCCGTTCGCCGCCTTCGCTCACGATGTAGACGCCGAGGTCTCCGCGCGGGTTCTCGCAGTGGGCGTACACCTCGCCGGCCGGTGGCCGTGCGATTCGACGTATTTTCGACATCGTATCGCCCGGTTCCATCAAAGCTATGGCCTGCCGGATGATGCTGACCGACTCTCTGGCCTCAAGAATCCGAACGTAAAAACGATCCCAGCAGTCGCCCGCACTGCCGACGGGGATCCCGAAATCCAGTTCGTCATAACGGGAGTACGGCTCATCTACCCTGACGTCGTACGGGACGCCGGACGCCCGTAGTACCGGGCCGGAGAGGCCCCAGTCCAGGGCATCTTCGCCCGAGATCACGCCGATCCCAGACGTCCGTTCTAGAAAGATTTCGTTCTCGGTCAAGAGGCGGTCCGTCTCGTCTATTCCGTGCTCAAGTTCATCGCACAGTGCCAGCGACCGGGACTCAAATTCGTCCGCCACGTCCTCTTTGACCCCGCCGACCCGGAAGTAGTTGTGCATCATCCGTGCGCCACTGACGGATTCGAACAGCGCCTGGATCTTCTCCCGGTCCCGGAAGTTATACAGCAGGGGCGTGATCGCGCCCATGTCGATGGCGAACGTACCGTAAAAGAGCAGGTGGCTGGCGATGCGATTGAACTCGCACATGATGATGCGGATCAATTCGGCACGAGGCGGCGGCGCAACATCCATGAGCTTCTCTACGGCGGACACGATCACAAGCTCGTTGTTGAAGTTTGATACGTAATCCAGCCGGTCAAAAAGCGTGATTATCTGGCTGTACGACTCGTGCTCGCACAACTTCTCGGAACCACGATGTAGATATCCGATATGCGGTACGAGGTCCTGAATCTGTTCCCCGTCAACACGCAGTTCCATCCGGAACACGCCGTGCGTTGCAGGGTGCTGCGGACCCATGTTGACCATCATGTCTACGGTCCCCGGCTCGGGGCTCGGAACCTGGATGATCGTGCTCCCCAAGTTCGTAGGTGCTACATTCTCCGTCATACGCCTACCACTCTTCGTAGTCGTTCAACGGGTAGTTTTTGCGGCCTGGAAAGCCGTCGAAATCGTCAGGCAGCACAAGCGGTACCAGATTAGGGTGGCCGTTGAATTCGACCCCGAAAAGGTCGTGCATCTCGCGCTCGTACCAGTCGGCGCCACGCCAGACGCCGGTGACAGAGGATATGGATGGGCGGCGTTCAGGCAGCCGGGTCTTCACCATCATTTTGTGACGATGTGTCATCGAGTACAGGTGATATACGACCTCAAACTCGCCGTCCTGCTCAACGTAGTCGACCACGGTAAGCAGCCGCAGGTAGTCAAATCCGAACGTCGGGTCATCTTTTAGTTGCCGGCACACATCAACCAGATGATCTGCCGGCACCCTACAGACAACTTCGTCGATGGCAGCCCCGACCTCAACCTCGTGGGCCGCAAGCGCTTCAGGGAGCCTCTCCGCGAGCGCGAAGCCTTCCGGAGGCAGCGCTACGGCGGCCCTTTGTACTTCCGGCCCACGACGCTTCACCGGTGCCGGGGTGGATTTCGCGCCTGAGTTCGAAGGATGGTTTTCGCCGCCTGATGGTCCCTGAGAGGTCAATCAACCTTGCCTTCTCGAGCGTCCGACTTGATCTTGTCCTGAAGTTTCAGAAAGGCGTCCATAAGCGCCTCAGGGCGCGGCGGGCATCCCGGGACGTATATATCCACGGGAATCAGGTGATCGACCCCCATGACCACGGAGTAAGAACGGTAGTACGGGCCGCCGTTTGTGGCACAACTGCCCATAGCGATCACCCATTTAGGGTCCGGCATCTGTTCGTACAGTAGCTTTATAGGCTCTGCCATCTTCTTTACAACTGTGCCCGCCACAATCATCACATCTGACTGTCTTGGAGACGGCCATGTCACGATGCCAAAACGGTCTGCATCGTGGTGCGGCATGTACGTCGAGATCATCTCGATCGCACAGCATGCAAGTCCAAAAGTCAGCGGCCACAGTGACGATTTACGGGCCATCGCCACAAGCTGGTCGGCGTTGGCGGTGATCACTCCCGGGACGGCGGACCGCTGAAACGGGCTCTGCGCCGGGGTGTTGCCCTTCCCCTCGATTATCTCTATATCGTCTATCGCCAATTCAGGGCCCCCTTACGCCAGGCGTAAGTCAACCCGAACATCAGAATGCCGAGAAAGATCAGCATCTCGTAGAAAACGGCGGCGGCGGCCTCCAGGAAGACCACGGCCCACGGGAACAAGAAAACTGCCTCGACGTCGAAGATGAGGAAGGCAAGGCCAAAAACGTAGTAGCGGATGTTCGTACGGGACCAGGAGAACGGCGTCGCCTCAATTCCGCACTCGTAGGGAATTCGACCCCGTTCACTGTTACGTTTTGGAGCGAGAATGTAGGAGGCAAGAAATAGTATGCCGATCGCCAGCATTCCGACAGCGCCGGCGATGGCGATGACCGTCCAGTTATCGGCGAACCCTTCAGGCAACGAGGGGACCTCTGTCTCCAATTAATTCAGTCACGCGACCGATCCGATCAATTGCGCGCGACAGCGCGACGAATTTCGTCTATCAACCAGGTTGAGACTAGCACCCGATTGCGTGCCATTCAACGATGTATACGAACTCTCAACCCGAGATTCTACGTGCTCACACTGTGACCTTCGTCAGGACACATTGTCCAAAGCATCGATTACCGTATCCAGATCCTTGTCTCCTCGCCCTGAAAGAAGCAACAAAACAATTGAATCCGGGTCGAGTGTAGGAGCGAAATCAGAGAGATATGAAAGTGCATGTGAAGGCTCGAGCGCCGGGATAATTCCCTCTGTGCGGCTCAACAGTTGGAACCCTTCGAGGGCCTGAGAGTCCGTGATGGCGACGTACTGGGCCCTTTCGGTGTCCCGCAGGTAGCTGTGCTCGGGTCCCACGCCCGGGTAGTCCAGCCCTGCTGAGATGCTGTGCGCTTCCTGAACCTGTCCGTGTTCGTCCTGGAGCAGGTATGACATTGCGCCGTGTAGCACACCCGGGCGTCCCTTCGTCATCGTCGCGGCGTGCTCGTCGGTATCGACGCCCGCCCCCGCTGCCTCGACGCCGATCAATCGGACCGAGTCGTCGTCAATGAAGCCGCTAAACAGGCCGATGGCGTTGCTGCCGCCTCCCACGCACGCGATGGCGTAATCGGGAAGCCGCCCCGTTGTCTCAAGAATCTGTGACCGGGACTCTCTCCCGATTACCGACTGGAAGTCCCGAACGATCATCGGGTAAGGGTGCGGTCCGACAACGCTGCCGATGATGTAGTGGCTGGTTTCGATGTTCGTAACCCAGTCCCGGATCGTCTCGTTGATGGCGTCTTTTAGCGTTCGACTACCGGAGGTCACTGTCTCGACCGTCGCTCCGAGTATCTCCATGCGCCGGACGTTAGGCGCCTGACGGCGTATGTCCTCTTCACCCATGTAGACGACACATTCCATACCGAACATGGCGCAAACGGTAGCCGTGGCAACACCGTGCTGCCCGGCGCCTGTTTCGGCGATGATCCGCTTTTTGCCGAGCCGACGGGCGAGGAGCGCCTGTCCGACAGCGTTGTTGATCTTGTGTGCGCCGGTGTGGATTAAGTCTTCGCGCTTGATGTAGATCTGCGCGCCGCCCAGTTCCCGAGTGAGGTTGGAGGCGAAGTAGAGAGGTGACGGGCGCCCGACGTAGTTGGCGAGCAAATCGTCTAACTCTGCAATAAACGCCGGGTCGGAGCGTGCCGACTTGTATTCGAGTTCAAGTTCTTCAAGCGCCGCCATCAGCGTTTCAGGAACGAAACGTCCGCCGTAGTCCCCAAATCGGCCGCGGGAGTCGGGTAACGTGGGTCGGGAAGTGGTACCGGTCAATTGGTTTTCCTGGCCTTAATGCACGTACCGTTTTCGTCGCTTGCGGTCACGTATGGAGCGGTATCGGAGCTTACGATCATAATAATGAAGCTACAATAGCAGCCTGTTCGGCCCTCTATCTGCCTCTGTAACGACATCCTATTATGGCCTCTGAAACGCCTCATATCCGGCCCGATCGCGATCAGTACTACATGGGTATCGCCATTGCCGTGCGGGCACGAGCCAACTGCCTTGGGAGCAAGGTCGGCGCGGTGATCGTTCGTGATGATCGGATCGTGTCGACCGGATACAACGGGACAGCCCAGGGCCTCCCGAACTGCGAAGACGGCGGATGCCAGCGCTGCGAGAACCGGGGCACAAAATACTCGTCGGGCGAGGCGTACGACCTGTGCATCTGTGTACACGCCGAGCAGAACGCCATCCTATCGGCGGCCCGTTTCGGCACCCCAATAGAGGGGACTGACGTGTACACAACACTGCGCCCATGCTTTAACTGCACGAAGGAGTTGGTGCAGGCGAGGGTGCGGTCGGTGCGTTACATGTATGACTGGAAGCACCCCCGCGCGGACGTTCGGGGTGAGTACAACCGACTCCAGAGTTTCATCAGATTGGTGGCGCAGGTCGAAACTGAAGACCCCGACGCAGCATGGGCCATGCCGGGGCTACGTGGAGGGCTGGAGATCGATCCACCGGGACCGGGCGCCCAGAGTGGGTGACGCGGGCGGGTAGATATAGCCGTCTAGCGAGCGCCTTCGTGCCAGACGTAGATGAAGTTCTTAACTGCTGTGATCTTCACGAACGGCTGATCTTCACTCCAACTGAGTCCGCACCACGAAGCGCTCCAGGTTTTTGAACGCTCACGTCAGCCCGGATTACAGCCTCGGGCTCAAGGCAGATCGTTGCGATCTTTCGTGCCATGGCCTCTAACAGTCCGTATGACGACGCCGCGACATGTGCCTGTACGGCCTTGCTGATGTCGCGGTAGTTGATGGTGTCTTTGATATCGTCTGATTCGCCGGGTTTCGTGAGGTCGGCGTGCAGGGTGATATCGATGACCACCTCCTGCTTTGTGACGCGTTCCCAGTCGTTAATGCCGATGATGCACTCGACGCGCAACCCGATGATGTGGATGCGATCCGTCGTCATGACTTGGTGAACACGTGGATACGGTCTCCCGAGATACTCGCCGCCTCGTTGTTTGCGAGGAACACCATGGTCGCTGCGATCTGCGCCGGGGGCACCCACACATCATAATCTGCATCGGGCATGCCGGCGTGGTTTCCGGGTGTGTCGATCACAGAGGGCACCGCGGCGTTAACAGTGATCCCAGAATCTCGTGTCTCGTCCGCCATCACCTCGGGTAGCGCCAGCACGCCTGCCTTCGCCACCGAATAGGGGCCGTTCCCGCCCGCGCCATGTTCGCCCCGTTTGGCTCCGATGTTGATGATGCGCCCGCTGCCCCGTTCAATCATGTGCGGGAGGACGGCGCGTGACATGACCAGCACAGATTTGAATTGATCTTGAAAAGCCCGTCCCAGTCTTCGTCGGTGATCTCGGAGATAGGATCCTGCGGCCACCATGCACCCACTAGGTTAACCAGTACGTCAATTCGCCCGAAATCGGTCAGGATGTCACTAACAGCAGCTTCCACTGCGGTCGGGTCTGTCACGTCGAACTGCCGGGCCGCATGAGGATGCGCAGCATCGCAACTAACAACGCTGTACCCGGCCGATCCAAATGCCGGCACGATCGCCGATCCGAGTCCACCCGTCGCGCCGGTAATCAATGCAACCCTTGTGCTGGGATCATGTGTCATGTGGATCTCCGATAGATCATGCTCGAGACAGCCTCTGGCCGCCGTCCACGTAGATGGTCTCGCCGGTTATGTAGTCGTTCTCAATCAGGGTCATAACGACCTGTGCCACCTCTTCGGGAGTTCCGAGTCGGCCGAGGGGCGTACGGGAGGCCAGCTTCTCGAATAATTCAGCATCTTCATCCGGTGCGGCGGTGATCGGCAGCAATATCGCCCCCAGCGCCAGCTCGTTGACCTGGATTGATGGCGCAAGTGCCGCCGCGAGTGAACGCGTCAGCCCGCCCAGTGCCGCCTTGCTGACGCCGTACGCAAAGCGTTTGGGACGCGTGGTATTCCAGTCAGTGAGGTTGACAATCTTCCCGGGTTTGCCGTCCAAATACTTTGCCATACACCGTGACAGGACGAATGGAGCGGTTACGTTCACGGCGAAATTCATGTCCCAATTGGCGTCGTCCGTCTCGTCAAGCCAGCGATTCTGAAATACAGAAGCGCTGTTGATCAAGATGTCCAGTGAGCCGAATCGTTCGACCACAGCCGGGACCAGAGATTCCGCCCGGGAACGATCGCCAAGCTCGGCCTGGAACATGTCTGCCTGACCCCCGCCGGTAACAATCTCGTCGACAAACTCACGGGCCTCTGTCTCCGAGTTCCGGTAGTGGACCGCTACACGAGCGCCCGAGTTAGCCAGTCGGCGTGCAATGACCTTCCCGACGCGTACCCCAGCTCCGGTGACAAGGACGACTTTGTTTTGTGTGTTCATCCGTTGAGCTGTACCGCCCCTTTATTCCAGGTACGTCCCATCACATGTGGGGGTCGGAGCTGGCACGGATGTGCATCATGAACTCGCCGCGTGTGGACGGGTTGTCTCTGAACGCTCCCAGCATGGCGCTGGTCAACATGCGGGTACGCTGTTTTTTGACGCCGCGCATGGCCGCGCACAGGTGGCTGGCCTCAACGACGACGGCGACGCCACGGGGTTTGATCAGATCCTCCAAGAAAATGGCGATCTGCTGCGTCATTCGCTCCTGAACTTGCAACCGACGAGCGAACATGTCCACGATACGGGGGATTTTAGAAAGGCCGATCACTTTATCTTCCGGAAGGTAGCCCACAGAGGCGTGTCCATAGAAGGGGAGCATGTGGTGCTCACACATGCTATAGAAATCGATATCTTTCACGACCACCATCTCGTCGTACTCGACATCGAACAGGGCGTTGTTCAGCAGCTCCACGGGATCGGTCTTGTAGCCGGATAACAGCTCGTCATACATACGAGCGACGCGTGACGGAGTCTCGGCGATGCCGCTCCGGGTAGGGTCCTCACCTACGGCTTGGAGAATGGTTCTGATCGCGCCGGCCACTACGTTTTTAACCTCTGCGTTGAGGACAGGCCCATCCTCGAATTCGAGTTGAACCGGTTTGATCTTGAGCCCGTCCGGGGCCACTAAGGGTTGTTCTTCGATCATGCAAGTTCCTTCCCTGTCGCAGCATCAACGGCTTACGACCGGTGGTCCGTCGTTAAGGAATGCGCAGTTTACCAAGCCATCTGCTGAGGTCATTTACGTATGACCGGCGGTTATGAACCGTTCTCAACACCCCCCGACCACTGACGCATGTCTAACCGCCTGCGATCGCCGGGAGGAAGTGGACCTCTGTATTGTCGTCGTCGATCTTGTGGAGCAGGCCCTGCCGGGTTGCCTGTTCGCCGACCACGGCAGCTATTCCCGGTTTAAGGTTTCCGTCCTGCAAGAGATATTCAGCAGCGCCTGGAAACTCTTTCTCGAGATTTTCAATCACCTCACGTAGATTCTTACCCGGAATCTGCGTTTCCAGCTGACCGTTCGTCAGTTTGCGCATCGCATGAGGGATGAATACGAGGGCCATCAAATCTCTTCCTTGCGATTCATCGAGCCCTCTGTTCTGTACCTGTCTCAGCTCGATCCTTCACTAGATCGACAAGATCATAGCCCAGTGGGACACGCGTAACGACTGAAATAAAAAGAGGCGGCCCGGATTATCGGACCGCCTCTCATGTCTTTGTTACCGGTACTTAGACCTGAACGATGACTCTATTTCTTCGCTTTTAGGGCGGAGAGAATGCTTCCTGCGTTCATCGGGGTCGTCCGGAGCCGAATGCCCAGCGCGTCGTGGATCGCGTTAGCGACCGTTGCCACAGGCGGGACGATCGGTACTTCACCGACTCCACGGACACCAAACGGGTGGCCCGGGTTCGGAACCTCGACGATGATCGTCTCGATTTCCGGCAGGTCCAGCGAGGTCGGCATCCTGTAGTCCAGGAAGCTGGAATTGACCATTGCGCCGTCGTCGTTGAGGAAATACTCCTCATTCAACGCCCAGCCGATGCCCTGCGCGACCGCGCCCTGCATCTGGCCTTCAACGTAAGCCGGGTGAATCGCCGTTCCAACGTCCTGGACGATGGTGTAGCGGATCACGTCCGTCTTCCCGGTCTCCGGGTCTATCTCGATGTCGCAGATCTGTGTTGAGTAGGCTCCACCGGCTCCCTCAGGGTCTACCGAAGCGCTGCCCACCACCGGTCCACCGGTCGAGCCCAGCTTGCTTGCCAGCTCTTTGTGAGAGAGGCGCAGCTCAGGGTCAGACTTCGACTGGTAGCTGCCGTTGGCAAACTCGATCTCGTCGACTTCAACATCCCAGAGCTTGGCCGCACGCTCACGGAGCTGTACGACAACATCCTGCGCCGCATCGTGTGCAGCGTAGCCTGTTGCGTACGTCGTGCGGCTTCCGCCGGTGACGTCCGTATATCCAATGCCTTCCGAGTCGGCGACGTGCGGGCGTACTTCCTCGGCAGTAATTCCGAGCACTTCGGCCGCCATCATTGCGATGGATGCGCGCGAACCACCGATATCGGTTGAGCCTTCTGTCAGTGCGACGGTTCCATCTTCGTTTACGGAGATCGTCACCGCAGACTTCAAGCCAATGTTGAACCAGTAACCGGATGCAATTCCACGACCGCGAAGTTTGCCGTCCGGGCCGTTCTTCTCAAGCGGGGTGTTCCAGTGGTCAGAGGCCTTCGCAGCTTCATGGGTTTCGACCGCCCCGATGATCGGGTGGATCGGCCCGTCAGCCCTGCGCGTACCTTCTTTGGCGGCGTTCTTGATCCGGAACTCGAGCGGGTCCATGCCGAGCTTCTCGCAGATTTCGTCGACCACCGTCTCCATGGCGTACGCGGCCTGGGTTGCGCCGGGAGCCCGGTACGCGGCCGTCTTGGGCTTGTTTACGACGACGTCGTAACCGTCGATCCGTGTGTTCGGAATATCGTAGCAGGAGAAGACACACATCATCCCTGCTCCAACCGGGGATCCCGGGTACGCGCCGGCGTCAAACCGAAGGTCCGCAGTCGCGGCTGTGATGGTGCCGTCGTTCTTCACGCCGACCTTGGCGCTCATCCAGGTACCCGGCGTCGGGCCTGTGGACTCGAACACGGATGTCCGTTCCATGAGCAACTTGACCGGGCGTCCTGTCTCCCTGGAAAGAATCGCTGCGACAGGTTCCAGGTAACTTGGGATTTTGCCCCCAAAGCCGCCACCAATCTCCAGCGGAATTACCTTCACTGAGGAGTCGGGCAGTCGAAGGATCCCGGCGGTCTGGCGTCGTGTCGGGAATGAACCCTGCGTACTCGTCCAGATCGTGACCCGACCCTCTTCGTCCCAGGTGGCGGTAGCGTTGTGCGGCTCTATGTAGCCCTGGTGAACCATCGCCGTGTCGAACTCACGTTCGATGACTATGTCCGCCTCGGCAAATCCTTTTTCGACATCACCGAACTCGTGGCGGATATGGTTCGCCTGGTTGGTCTGACCGTCGATCTTCTCGCCGAGGTCCTGGCCTTCCAGGTCCTCCAGCACGATCGGCGCGCCCTGCTTCAGGGCTTCCATAACCGTTGAAACGGGCTTGAGGATTTCGTAGTCCACCTTGATGAGGGCCGCCGCCTCAAGAGCGGTGTTTTTATCCAGCGCCGCAACGGCAGCAACGGGCTGGCCCTTGTACAGGACCTTGTCTCCCGCCATCACATTGTTGGATGCGTATCGAAAGTTGATAGCACCTTCACCGAGATCGATGAGGGTGTCTTGTGCTCCCGGAAAATCAGCGCTCGTGATCACGGCGCTCACGCCTATCAGAGCTTTCGCGGCAGAGGTGTCTATCGACTTGATGCGGGCATGTGCATGTGGGCTGCGGAGAACCGCGCCTTGCAAGAGACCGGGGAGCTTGATGTCAGCTCCGTAGATCGCCCTACCCGTGACCTTGTCGTATCCGTCGTGACGGATCGGACGAGTACCGATTACGTTGTACTTGCCTTTGGTGGTTTCTATTGTCATCGCGACCTCCCTAGGCCGATTCTGCGGCCTTCTGGACCGCCTTCACAATCTTGTCGTATCCAGTACATCGGCACAGGTTTCCGGCGAGCCAGAAACGGATCCGGTCTTCGCTCGGGTGCGGCTCTGCATCGAGCAGTGCCTTCGCTGAGATAAGGAATCCTGGGGTGCAAATGCCACATTGGAGAGCGGCCTCCTCAAGGAAAGCCTGCTGAAGCGGGTGTAGTTTCCCCGGCTCCGCCATACCCTCAATGGTCTCGACGGCGCTGCCGTCGATCTCTGCCCCAAGTACACAGCATGAGTCGACGATCCGGCCGTCAAGGTTGACGGTGCATGCGCCGCAGTTGCCGTCGTTGCAGCCTTCCTTGGTGCCCGTTAGACCCAGCTCGTCACGAAGCGTGTCGAGGAGGCTTACGTATGGCGCTACCAAAAAGTCGACCGGTTCTCCGTTCAGGGTTGCCCTGACTCTTATTTTCTCGACCAACTTAATTGTTCTCCCGGGCGCGTTCCACGGCCCTCTCAAGGGTTCGGCGGGTCAGAACGCCAACTAGATGTATACGTTGTTCGGCTGTGCCGCGCATATCGGAGATCGGAGATGCGTCCCCGCTCGCAGCCTGCGCTGCGGCGGATATGTTCTCCGCTGTGGCTTCCTTCCCGGCCAAGAAATCCCCGGCGGAGGAAAGGATGGGCGTCGGGCCAACAGCGGCGAGTGCGACGCGTGCGGAAACGATCGTGTCGCCGTCCAACTGGACTGAGCTGGCAACGCCGGCGACCGCGATGTCCATCTCGTTTCGCGGCGTGAACCGCTCGTAAGCGGCGCCAAAACCCTTCTGAGGCATCGGCATTTTCATCTCGATCAGAAACTCGCCATCCTCGAGCACGGACCGACCCGGCCCGGTGCAAAAGTCTTCAGCGGCCACTTCACGCGTGCCGTTGGGACCGGCGATTACGCAGGTGGTGGTGTGGACAATGAGGGGGCATATGCCGTCACCACTTGGCGAAGCGTTACAGAGGTTCCCTCCGAGACCGGCCCGGGATTGGATCTGTACTCCGCCGATGATACTGGCGCTGTCCACCAGACCCGGGAACTTGGCGGCGACCTGTTCGTCCTCGTAGACGCGATAACAGGCAACCGCAGATCCCAGACGGAATTCAGAAGAACCAAGTTCAAGGACGTTAGTCTCCGGGATGTGCTTGATATCTACCAGTGCGTCAAGCTCCCATCGGCCGGCGCGCGCCATTACTAGGACGTCGGTTCCTCCGGCTAATGGCCTGGCACGTTCGCCATGCTTGGCGAGGGCGGCTATGGCTTCGTCTACGCTCGTGGCGCGGACATACTCAAACGGATGCAAAAGCTGAGCTCCTTATATGACTCTGGCCGCATACAAAATATGGGGCGACGCCGGAAGCATTCGCAACGCGCGCTAACGCGCCCGGCGGAGCGGCGACCCCGGAAGCCGCATTATGCCCCCGCTCCAAGCGAGTCGCAACAGCCATAAGACGGGATGCCGGGCGCTCACGTCCTGCCAAAATACTGCGTGATGCAGTCCTTCAGCATTCTGCAAGAGGCCAATTCCACTCCACTGGCCTACCCGTCCCGTTAGAATCCGCCCGGGCCGCCGAAATTTTCAGGCGACCAACAGGCGAAATTCAAGCCAACTTCTCGTCATCCTGCTTCCGGCATAAAAATGCCGGAAGCCAGCCAGAGGATCATAATTTGCCAGAGTCCGCTATTTTCAAAGCCAGTCGGATTGCCAACTCGGACAACGACGGCTGGTTGAGCGACCACGCCGTTGTCGTCGATACCGGAGGGCGAGTTGAGGCGGTCATACCGTCCTCCACTCTTGGGGACACCTCGGGCAAGAAAACGTATGACTTGGGAGACGTGTCCCTGCTTCCGGGACTGGTCGAGGCTCATTCACACGTTCACGTGAGCCCCGATCTTGATGGGTTCGCGAACATCACTACCGAGACCGACGACCGGATGGTGATGCGGGCGGTAGGCGCAGTACGAAAGGCGCTTCTATCCGGGGTCACGACGATGCGGGACATCGGGTCTCGTAACGAGGTCGCCTTCCCTGTCCGTGACGCCATCGAGTCTGGCGTCATACCCGGCCCTCGATTGCAACTGGCCGGAACGCCGATCACGACAACGGCAGGGCACTGCTGGATGTTCGGCACCGAAGCGGACACGCTCGAAGACGTCGTGAGGGTAGTTCGGCAACAGGTCAAACTGGGCGCAAACGTGATCAAGATCATGGCGTCTGGCGGCAACTTCACTCCGACATCAAATCCGCGCATGACCCAGTACCCAGCCGAAACCCTGCGCGCCGCAGTGGTTGAGGCAGAACGGCTGGGCATCTATGTGGTCGCACATTCACACGCCACCGCCGGGATCCGTAACTGTATCGACGCCGGGATCCACCAGATTATTCACTGTCGCTGGCTTTCTTCCGATCCAACGGTCCCGATGGATTACGACCCAGAAGGCGCGGCCCGCCTGGCGGACAACGGGACATGGGTGGATCCCACCATTGGCCTCTCGGTGCTGGGAGCCGAAGCAAGAGCCGCCGGTGCGCCACAACGACGGCTTCACTGGGGTGTATCGGCAGCGCGCCCCTCACCGGAACAGACTATTGAGGTGCTCAAGGACATGCGTGACAAGGGAGTTCGATACACCACAGGTCTGGACATGGGAATGGCGTACGCCGATTACGACAAATCCGCATATAACGCTATCTCGTTCGTGGAATCGCTTGGCTACACGCCGTGGGAAGCGATTGCGGCATCAACTTCTGTGACCGCCGAGGCGTTGAGAGTCGACGGCGCCGTTGGCTCGCTTAAGTCCGGCATGATCGCCGACATGATGTCTGTGGCAGGCGATCCGTCAGCGGACATTCGAGCGCTGGCGATTTCGACAGACGTAGTGAAAGGCGGCGTGCCGGTGAAACTGGAAGGCCGAGCCCTCGTCTAGACGACCGAATTTTTCTCGTTTTAATCAGCCGTTCGGGACAAGTTGCCCAAACCAAAGGAACGCCTACACGTGACAGCAAACGCCGTCTTCAAAGCAGCCCGTATCGCCAACGCGGAGGTAACTGCCTGGCTGCGCGATCATGCCGTCATTGTCGAAAACGGTCGCATCTCGGAGGTTGTCTCGCAAAGTTCCATTGCGGACGGTATTGCCGATTCGCATGCAGTTCATGAGCTGGGTGATGTGTCTCTGCTTCCAGGGCTCATTGAGGCGCATGCACACATGCACACGGCGGCCGGCCCTGACCCGGTGTATACCCAACAATCGGCGTTTAACGACTCAAAAGAATTTTTTATCATGCGCGCGGTGGATCACATTCGGACCACGCTTCTAAGCGGTGTGACGACGATGCGAGATCTCGGTGGCCCCACCGACGTGGTGTTCCCGGTGCGTGATGCAGTTCGTGCGGGTGTCATCCCCGGGCCCCGCCTACAACTGGCAGGCGCTCCGATCACAACCACAGCCGGACATTGCTGGTTTTTTGGTTCCGAGGCAGATACGGCGGAGGAAGTTGTTCGGGCGATCAGGGCACAGGTAAAACTGGGCGCTGACCTTATTAAGATCATGTCTACCGGCGGGATGTTTACTCCTACGGCGAACCCTCGCTCTGCCCAGTACCCGGTGGAAACCCTTCGCGCTGCCGTGGTGGAGGCAGAGCGACTCAACGTACAGATCGTGTCCCACTGCCTGGCCGCGGACGGTGTGCGTAACTGTGTGGAGGCAGGAATCCACACGCTGATCCACGCCCGCTGGCACGATTCAGATTTCAGCAAGGGTCTCGCCTATGATCCCGACGTTGCACAGATGGCGGCAGATAAGGGCATATGGGCTGACCCTACGACCGGACACATCATGGTCGGCGATGTCAGGATCAAAGCAGGCGACGTTCCGGCACGTGTCCCGCACTGGGCCGTTTCCGCCACCACGGTCCCAGAAGAACAGCACGATGCAGTGCTACGCGACATGCGTGAACGTGGTGTGCGATTTGTGACGGGACTGGATATGGGCATGGCACACGGCGAGTTTGATATGTCTGCCGCAAACGCGTGGTCCTTCGTAGATCTTCTCGGTTTTAGCAACTGGGAGGCGCTTGCCGCGTCAACGATCGATACCGCTGAATCGTTACGTCTCGCCTCTGAGACCGGCGCGATCAAGGCAGGACTCAGTGCCGATTTGATGGCCGTATCCGGAGATCCGTCCAACGACATAAAAGACCTGTTCGACTGCACGGACGTTGTGGTCGAGGGCCGGCTAGTCAAGCGAGATGGGCGAGCACTGGTTTAACCACCCGTTGGCTACCGCGGCGATCGACTCGTCAGGCAACAGGAACGTTCTCTGCCGGTAGCTCAAGTGGAATGGCCAGGGAGAAGTCGGGCCCAAAGCACGCTCCCAAACAGATCCGAGACTACGGTGAGGTTTCAATCCGGGCAAGTGTGCTCGGTTGCAGAACCCGGTTGCCTTATGATGCCGCGCAGGCGAGGCTACTGACCCTAATTGTTGTCTGTACGGAAGCGATATCCAACGTTCCAGACCGTCTCGATGAACCGATGTTCCACGTCGTTGATCTTGCCACGCAATCGTCGGATGTGGACGTCCACGGTCCTTGTGCCGCCGTAATAATCATAGGCCCAGACCGTTTGTAATAGAACTTCACGAGAGTAAACATGCCCGGGATTGGATGCCAATAACCTCAGCAACTCGTACTCCTTGAAGGTCAGGTTCACCTTTCTTCCGGATACGGTGACCTCATATCGTTCCAGATCTATGCGGATTTCGCCCTGTTGAACCACATTATCGAAATCGTTTCCTCCTGAACGTGCGATCAGGAGGCCGATCCTTACGATGAACTCTTCCGCACGGAACGGTGGGAAGTAAAAATCAATATTCCCGAGAGACACGTCAAGATCACGTGTGTCGAAGCCCGGCAGGATCACCAGCACCGGCAGGCCCATCCCAAACGCCGTATTAACGCGTTCGTTCAATTCGAAATCGGCGGTGCCCGGAAGAACTGCAACGGAACGGCGGGCATCGATACCATCCGGAATACGCACTTCCGAAAGCCTGATCGGCGCTAGGTCGAGGCCAGAGGTCCTGATAGCTGCTTCTAATGGGAACGCTTCATGGTCTTGAAGCCCGATAAGCAACACAGTGGTCATACCAAAATTGCCCGGTTAAGCGCCGGTGTACGACGTAATTCGGTCTGCAACATAGCGCGACGGAAATCAGCAAAGCCCCCTCGGGGCCAGTTACATGGCGAAATAAGCATTCCCATTAAATAAGTCGCGTCGCCGCGGTCTGGCGAAGTAATGAACGTGAAATGACGCACAATATGATAATGGACTGACCCCGAAAATGAAGATACCTGCGATAAAACCGAGGTCAGGGCACGAGTTGGTGCTCTTTTCCGTTGACTTGGACCGTCAGGGATTCTTATACTTCTCGTTTGTCGTCTATTGTGAATGGGTTATGGCGAGAGGGGTATTCCTTCCGTCATCGTATCTGAACGCCTGAACAAACGTGACGCCGGGAACCAATATCCAGGGC
>JAPYSM010000011.1:2320-27949 GCA_029936485.1 Dehalococcoidia bacterium | reverse complement strand
CTTCGATCTCGACGCCGCCCTCGGAGCTCGCCATCACCATCGGCGCGCGGGCGTCAGCGTCCATCGTGATCGCCAGGTACAGCTCGTCTGCGATATCGGTAAGCTCCGCAACGAGAACCTTGCGCACCGGAACTCCGCCGGCTTTGGTCTGGTGCGTGACGAGGTTCGTGCCAAGCATCCCGGCAGCGGCTTCAGCAGCCTGTTCCGGGGAGTTGACGAGCTTGACTCCACCCGCCTTCCCGCGTCCACCGGCGTGGACCTGCGCCTTGACGACCACGCGGCCGCCCAGATCAACGGCGAGTTGCCGTGCCTCGTCGGGCGTCGATGCGACGCCAGCACGCGGAACTGCGATCCCGTAGGACTCGAGGATCTCACGTGCCTGGTACTCATGTATGTTCATATTTGATTTCTGATCTTAATGTTGGGAAGTGCTGCCGAAAAACGAAGTTATTCGGTCTCCGCGCTCTCAACATTTGTCTTGAGTCGGTCTAGTTCCTTGAGAAGCCGCTTCCGTGTGAACATCATGCCACCGACACCAGATGCGTCCATCTCAGCCGTGAGCCTCGTGCCCTCGTTTTCCGGTGTGAACGTGAAGTGCTGCAACACCCGCCCGCCGACGGGCATATTGGTCTCGAACCCCAGTTCCTTATCCGGATCGTAGATGGTGACGGCGCCGTCAAGGTCCACCCCCATCACCCGACATGACATCGGCCCGTTCACCGTCCAGCCGTCCGGAAGCCTGACGTTCTGTATCTGAGGCCACCAGTCAGCCCAACGATCGAGATCCGTCATTACGGCAAACACCGATTTCACGGGCGCGTTGATGGATATGGATTCCTTGTGGTGGGGCAACATGACCTCTGGATTCACCTGCCGCACGACTACGTCGTCGAAGACAATCGGGAGGCGACGAATATCGTAGTCACCCGTTAGGTGAGTGTCCACTTGCAGGATCAGGTGGACACGATCTCTATCTGGTCGAATTTTAGATGAACAGCGCTGAAGAGGATCCTAGTCCAGATATCTCTATCTCCACCAGGTCGCCAGGTTCCAACCATTTCGTCCTGACCATGCTTCCGAGGAGGACGAATTCGCCCCCCTGTAGTGGGATACCGTGAAGTACAGCCGTGTTCGCCAGCCACACCAGCGCCTCCAGCGGATGGCCCATAATGTCGCCACCGACACCGGAACCGACCTGTATCCCGTTGATAGACATCGAACCGGTTAGCGACTCCAGTTCCAGTTCACGCCAGGCCATTAGCGGCTCACCAAGCACGCACCCTGCCCCAAAAAAATCGTCTGCGATCAGGGTCGCCACATCCATAGATCCGTAATCGACCCATCGATCATCAACGACCTCGATCCCGCACATGACGGCTTGTACGGCTGGGGACACGGTGAAGCGAGTGTATGGCGCGCCGGACGCCGGCAAATCGTCAGCCAGCCGGACCACTATCTCGCACTCAACTCCGACACGGAGGAAGGACGAAAAGTCGAATTCGCCAGCGCGCTCACGAACCGTCGGCGCGTACACGAATCCCGCGCACGGATTAGGAATCTTGAGATATTCCTGCATCACCGTTGTAGTGCATCCGATTTTCCGACCGACAGGCTCGCCGTATCCGGCGACGGACAAACGCCGCCGTACCGCTGCCTGAAGCTGGTACGCCTCGGCCTCATTCCGTGGCCGATGAGCTTCCGGGAGATGGCCTAACCTGGTGTGCTCTAACCGACCACCGGAGAGAATGCTTGCGGCCCTGTCGAGCGCTTGAAAGTCCATGATCCTGACCATCTCCTATGATCGGTTAAGTAAGTACGCTCGCCAGCATACAGCCCGCAAGAAAACCGTCCGCCGGCCCCCCCAGACCGTGGAAAAAGAAAACCGCCCCGGTGACTTCGGTCACCGGGGCGGTTTGTTTAACTAGAGCTATCGGGCGCTAACGCCTACCAGCTGCGGGACTGCCGCTGCTGCGAGAAGCAAGAGTTGCAGTACACGGGTCGGTCGCCGCGCGGTTGGAAAGGCACCTGGGCCTCCTGTCCGCACTGTGCGCAGGTGGTGGTGAACATCGGTCGGTCAGACCGGAATCCGCCGCCGCCGCCGCCGCCGCCGCCGCCGCCGCCGCCGCCGAAGCCACCGCCGCCACCACCCTGGGCTCGACGGGCTGCCCGACATGACGGGCAACGCTTGGGGTCGGAGTAACCACGCTCTGAGTGGTACTGCTGGTCGTCTGCGCTAAATACGAACTCTTGTCCGCACTCAACACAACCTATATTTCGATCCTGGAACACTTAATCCATCTCCATGGTCTCGTTCGGGGCATCTCGGACTGGTCTTCACGGATCCGAGCATTGCCGGTTAACCATGGGACGAGTTTTCTTACATGCCTACACCAACAATAACATACCTAAAACGCTATTACCCCCTCGTAAACAGCCCATCAACAAGAACGATTTCGTAACTAAAGACTGCCTAAGCGGCCCACAGTGGAACGAATTTGGTGCATGTTCCCACAGGATTGCTGAGATCGAAACTCGCTTGGTTGCCGTAGTTTGGTGTAAGGAAACAGGTCGCGTGCCCTAGGAGGCGCGGTAAGATTTACTCTGACCCGTAGATGCTCCCGACAGATCTTGAGTCCGGACAGAAAAAAGGCCTTTCAAAACGTGACCACCGGCTACAAACACCTGCTGACCGTCTCCGTAGTGCTTCTTGCTGCGTTACTCGTCGCGTGTTCCGGCGGAAGCGAGGAAAGCGTTGGGCTTGACCTGTCTGGCATCCAGCCGCTCAATGATGGTTTCCACTACGAAGTTTGGGTGACGATAAACGGGAAGTACCAGTCGCTTGGCAAGTTCAATGTCTCAGCCAATGGACTGCTTGCAACGCCTGAGGGGCGCACGATAAAAAACGGGGAATTTACGATAAACCCCAAGAATGATTTCGGGATCGACGATGTGACCGCTGTGATGGTGTCGATCGAATCGTCAGGGGACATGGATGGGGTCCCGTCAGATACTCGCTTCCTTGCCGGAGCCATCTTAGACGGCGTTGCCTCCCTGGTGGTTGGGAACGCTGAGGCTATCGGGAACACGTTTGAGAACGCCAACGGCTTCTACATACTCGCCACCCCCACCGACGGCCACCTGCGTACCAACGAGAACAGCGGTATCTGGTTCAGACGGGCAGTCGACCAGCTTGAGCCGGACCCACGCGGGCTGTACGTTCCTGAGCTGCCCGATGGCTGGCTTTACGAGGGCTTTGTCGATATCGAGGGTATTCCCGTGACTTCCGGAAAATTTTGGGATCCGTGGGACATTGATATGTCCGCGCCTTACAGTGGCCCGGCTGACATGAACACCACCGACATCTTCGATGTGATGTTTGACGAGTACGTGTCGGTGGTGGTGCAGGGAGAAAACGGCACGGAACTCTTCACAGGCCCCGAGGGCTGGAGGATGTTCCAGAAGGACGGTCTCGGACTCGATTTGTTCTTCCACGGCCCCCCGGAACCGGGCGAGGATTACCTGCTTAACGCGCCGCCCGGCCTGACGTTTCCTGTGGATCTCGCGGGTATGGACCTGTACGTGACCATAGAGCCGGACCCGGATGACTCACCGGAGCCGTTCGGCCTGAAGACGCTGGTCGGCACCGTGCCGGTAAACGCCGTGTCCCACCACACTTACATCCTCACCCCCGGCTTCATGGACTTCCCAACAGGAACAGCAACGCTCAACTAGGCAGGTATCCCTGCACCTTATTCCAGCGGGATCAGGCAACATCTGCACCTTGTATCGGCGGCTGTCCCTAACTCACACTGAGGCTCTTGAAGAGCGATTCGCGTCAACACTGTATGAGCGTGACTATCCGTCCACACGACATGCCTCCCCAATAACCGAAACAGCCAGAATCGCGGTAGGTGTGGCACTTGCTCTGATGTGCGAGCGCCGGCATCAGGGCCGGGCACCGCAAGTGGATTCTCGTCGTCATAGGAATGACGGCGCCAGAGAAATCACGCGCAGGAAGGATCGTCGGCGTCCCAGCGATTGAACGAAGACTGCTCACCCCGGGCGAGCGAGTCACGGGTGTCTTTCCACATCTCTTGCCAGGTAGCGGCGTCGTGCAACTCGGAATTTGGACAGGACGCGCTTCGGGCCACAAAACCGGGGAAGACACTACGTCCCGTTGCCTCGCCCGTAGGCTGATATCGCAGGTCGAAACTCCAACGAATACGGTCGCTCACGTTCGGGAGGGAAGAGTGAACCGTCTTTTTGGTGAGCAGCAGCGCTCCACCCTTCTTTACTGGCACCGGCATCGAGTCGCCGACGCTGAACAGGTGCTCGGGAATCTGGAGACCGGGACGCTCGTTGTACCCGGGGCAGTGGGTCAATAACTCACCTTTGTGCGATCCGGGGACGACAGTGAGGCATCCATTTTCGACATCGGCATCCATCAACGGGAACCACACCGTCAGGATGTTCGTTTCATCGGCTTCAGGGTTCACAACGCCGGCGTCCTGGTGCCACGGGGTGACGCCGTACAGCACGTTGCCATGTTTATCACGAGGTGCGACCGATTCTGGCACTTTGATTCGCACATGCTGAACGGGGTTTGAGTACACCTCGTCGCCAACGATGGATTCGGCTATGTCAAGCAGGCTGGATGCCGTTAGCACCTTGAAAACGGCTGGCCCGGCCCAGAACGGAGTATCGCTCAGGACGCCATTCTGAGGGAGCGAAAAATCGAAGTACTGGTTATGTACCTCGCCCGATTCACCGTAGATCCTGGTAACCCGCTCGCCAAACTCCAGTTCCGAGTAGGTGGACGAGATTTTGCCTTCTCTGTGGAGTTTCTTCGCAAGGGCATCCAGCACGCCCGCATATTCGTCGATTACAGGATCGATGATGCTTTCAGGGTCGAAAACGTCTGGGACGTGGACGAAACCGTATTCCTCAAAGTGCTCTTTTTGCTCGCTGGTAAGCGCTGGCAAAGCGATAGCCTTTTGGTCGTCTTGTTGTGATCACGAGTTACTACGGTACGTATGCTGGCGCTGAATATTACTCTCTTGCCAATAAATGCGCAGTTACGACACGACCAAAGAAATCATCTCAAACACCGTAGAGGCGAATGATTATCCGCCCTTGGGTCGATAACAATCGACCCCTACGACGCGCAATGCGGTCACATCAAATAGACCGGACAAAAACCCACCCTGAGAACATGAAGGGTCCACGCCCAACAACATTGTTGGGACGAGGCCTTGCTCCGTCCGACGCGCACTGAACTGGCAGCGCTTGCTGACCCGGCCCCCTCGCGAGCGGCGTCTCCCAAGAATTGTGGCGGAGGGGACAGGATTCGAACCTGCGATGTCCTCACGGACATACCTGTTTTCAAGACAGGCGCCTTAAGCCACTCGGCCACCCCTCCGTGCCAACTTAAATTCTACTTGAGTGTGGCTTGCGGTGGTGTTGTTCAGTGCTGGCAGGACGGGCAGTAGTAAGCCGTCCTGCCGCCGATTTTCTTCGACTTTAGCGCTGTCTCGCACTGGGGGCAGGGCGCTCCCGTTTTGCGAGGTATCTGCATGCGGTCATCCTGGGCGTCGATCACATATGGACGGCCTTGATCGTCGGGATGCGACTCGATGAACGCCAGTGCGTTCTCAAGCACGCCGACGATGGTGTTGTGTAGCGATTCTAGGCGTCCGGCAGATATCTTGTCGGCCCGCCGTGATGGCGATACACCAACTATGAGTAGCACTTCATCGGCGTAGATATTGCCGACGCCGGCCAGAACTTTCTGGTCTAGCAGCACCGACTTGATGGGCGAGCGCTTAGCTGACACACGCTCAATGAACTGGGCCGACGTGAAATCAGGATCCAATGCGTCCGGCCCCATCCTGCCCGTAAATGTCTCAACGTCATTTTCCAGTCGGACCATTGCCCATCGACGAACGTCGTCCAACTCCAATCGACGCTCATCGTCTAGATAAAGGGCCAACCGGCGATACCGAAACGACTCATCCTCAGGAGCCATAACTCCAAGCCGCCCGGTCATACCCATGTGCAGGCCTAGAACGCCGGTGTCGAGTTTCGCGATCAGCTGCTTGCCCTGACGCCCAAACGCCTTAATCCGCCGACCAACCAACGGCGACAACCCACCCATTCCATCGATAGTGTCCTCAACGCCCGGCCATTCAGCATCCACCTCAACAAAAGACCGACCTACAAGCCCTTCACGCAGCAGATAACGCCGAAGAGCCTCTATTTCGGGAAGTTCAGGCATGGGTCTGCCTCGATGCGATGAAGTGAAAATTGACCACTGTTCGGTTCTCATGGTCTCGAGCTTCGGCGGTGAAATCCATTACCGCCATTTGTAGATCTGTTGTCACACTTTTTGATCGCGTATGAGTTCAACAAGATCCTGATCGAGCCTTTGTCGTGTCGGCCCGCGACTCGTTGAAGCCCGGCAAGATAACGATGGTGTCTACCATTTGTTCCGCGGTGCCTTCTGGCGCGTGTGGAGCATGTCTCCCGCGTGAGGCCTCACGGTCGCTTCTGATCCAAAGGCAAAGGAATTTGGAATAACAAGTCACGTAAATGGGCCTCATTAGCGTACTTGTTACCGTGAACTACCTGCCAGTCTTCTCCGTCCTCATGCCGGATCGCAATTGGCATCTGCTCCTCCTACTCCATATCGCCCCAGGTTGGTCCGGTCTTGATCTCTATTTCTAGCGGCACCGACAGCGCCATCGCCGACGGCATCAGTTCCGAAACTATCGCCTGAACTTCCATCAGTTCACCCGGGGCAACCTCAAAAATCAGCTCATCGTGCACCTGTATGATCATGCGTGATTTGAGAACGCGGTCCCGAATCTCTCTGTCGATATTGATCATGGCGATCTTGATGATGTCTGCTGACGTTCCCTGGATCGGCATGTTTACCGCCATCCGCTCAGAGGCCGCCCGCGCCATCTGGTTTCCGGTCGTGATATCCGGCAGACGGCGTCGCCGTCCAGAAATCGTCTCCACGTAGCCCTTCACGCGGGCGCTCTCTTTGACACCCTCGATGTAGTCCTTCAGACCCGGGTACTTGGAGAAGTACATCGCGATGAAATCAGCGCCCTGCGCACGGGTCAGGTCCGTCTGGCGGGCCACGCCCATTGGGCCGAGACCGTATATCACGCCGAAGTTCAGGATCTTGGCCATACGTCGCTGGCCTTCGGGGTCGTCGGAGTCCTCGCCGTACATCGCCCGAGCCGTCGCCGCGTGAATGTCTTCGCCATTTCGGAACGCCTCGAGCAGCGCTGGCTCTTGCGACAGGTGGGCGAGTATTCGAAGCTCGATCTGCGAGTAGTCGGCAGCGAGCAGCGTCCATCCGTTCTCGCCGTCCGCCTTGAATGCCTGCCGGACACGCTTGCCGAGATCAGTGCGTACCGGGATGTTCTGGACATTTGGGTCAGAGCTGGACAACCGCCCGGTGGCCGACCCGACCGGGTTGAAGCTGGTGTGGACCCTCCCGGTGTTCTGCACGACTAGGCGGGGAAGGGCGTCGACATAGGTCGACTTCAGCTTGCCAAGCTCCCGGAAACGCAAAACGTTCTTGATCAGCTCGAACGCGTTCGGATTCAGGTCTTCTTTATCCATAAGCCCTTCAAGCGTCGCCGCATCCATCGAGTAGCCGGTCTTTGTGCGGCGCGTCTTTGGAACGTCGTACTCGTCAAAGAGCACCGTCGCCAGCTGTTGGCTGGAGTTCATGTTGATCTCCGTGCCGCCCAAAAGATTGGCCGTATCTATCTTGAGGCGATCCAGCTCCACACCCAACTCTTCCGAGAATCGATCGAGCTGATGGGTGTCCACCATCACACCCTCTTGCTGCATCCTGACGATCACCGGAAGCAGCGGTATCTCGATGTCGTCGAACACTGGTCGAACCCCGTCGGTATCCAACCTTGGATTCAAGTCTCGCTTCAATCGCCACGTGAAATCGGCATCTGCTGCGGCGTACGGCGCAGCCTTGTCGATCTCGACAGCTGCCATCGTGATCTGCTTGCGTCCGGTGCCTATTAGCGCTGAGATTGGCGTCATTTCAACCTGGAAGAAGTCTAGGACTAACTGCTTGAGCCCGATCTGCCTACGCCCGATAATGGCGGCAGCGATCATCGTGTCGAAATCGACTCCGTTCACCTCGAGTCCGGCGTGATTCATCACCATCACATCAAAGTTGGCGTTGTGCGCGGTTTTTGGGATGTCCGGGTTCGCAAACATGGACCGCATTGCATCCAGCGCTTGCGCGAGCGGGATTTGCTTCTGTTGCGCTGTTGCCGGGGCATCTCCGTCTTGCTCGGGATCGGGGGCGACCTCAGGAAGCGGGAAGTGACCGACCGGCACGTACCAGGCCCGGCCTTCTGCATTGGAGAATGACACGCCGACCAGGTCCGCCTCCATCGGGTTTACGCCGGATGTCTCGGTGTCAAAAGCGAAACCATCAGGTGTCGAAAGCTCCTTGACCAGCGCCTCCAGATCGGCGGTCGTCGTCACGGTGCTGTACTTCACATCCACCGAGTCGCCCATGATTGGGGGTGGCGACCCACCATCGTTGGAACTCGCCTCGCCATCGAATCCCAGACCGAGTTGCTGGCCTGGCGCCGGCAAACCACTGGATGGCGTGTCCTGTGGCTCGGCCAGGAAAGCGGGATCCGGGACCTGCCTCAGGACCGTCCTGAACTCAAGATCCAACAGAGTGTTGACTACGTCCTCACGGTCGTACTTCCAGAAGCGGGTGTCCTCCATCTTGAAGTCCATCGGCGCTTCTTTTGAGATCGTGGTTAACCATCGACCCTCAAAGGCCAAATCCCGGTTCTCTTCAAGCAGTCTCCGGACACGCTTCGCTCCCCGCAACTCGCTGGTAGGCATCGCCTCGATCTCGTCGAGTTCCTCGTACACCTTCTCCAGCCGGTCGCGGCCTCTGAGCACTGCAAACGCGGCCTTCTCTCCAACGCCCGGGACGCCCGGGATGTTGTCGGAAGGGTCGCCCTGAAGGGCCTTTACATCGGGAAGCGAATCCGGCATCAATCCGGCGTAGCGCCCCTTGAACTCCTCGATGCCGTACACCTTGGTGTTGCCATATCCCGAGTACATCAGGACGTTCACCGTTTCAGACACAAGCTGTAACTCGTCCCTGTCGCCGGTCACCACCAGAGTGTCCATATCGGCTTCCGTGGCAAGACGACTCATCGTGCCGATAAGGTCGTCCGCCTCCCAGCCGTCCTTTTCAAAAAACGGGATCTTGAACGAGTCCAGAACCTCTTTGACAAGTGGAAACTGTTGGCGCAGCTCGTCCGGCATGGGCGCACGGTGGGCCTTGTACTCGGGATAGCGGTCGTCGCGGAACGTAGGTGCGCTGGTATCGAAAGCCACTGCGACGTGTGTCGGTTTGTGGTCTCGAACAATCTTCAGAAAAGTTGTTAAAAACCCGTACACACCTCGTGTGTCTTGGCCCGTCGCCGTGCTGAGTCGCTCCGGGATGGAGAAGAACGCCCGGTACACCATGGCATGTCCATCTATCACGAGAAGAAGAGGGCGGTCGTTGTCTGAAAAAGCGGGATGGGTCATGGCGCGGTCCTTCAGAAGGGCAAGCTTTAGCCCTGGCGAGGGTCGTAGGGTGCCCGGATTATAGCTGTGTGGTCCGCAAGAGCCGGGAATGTTGACACCGGGTCTTACATAAGCAATCTATATATAGCGAACTTACACATAGGGGAATCAAGATGGCCGAAAACGATATCGAAATGAACGGGAACGCCCGTCCGTCAATGCCTGAGCTTCTTTCCGATAATCCGATCAACCTCAGGACTGAAATCCGACAGCGGTACACACTTGTGGCGGAGCGTGGGTTGCAGGCGATCTCGGACGACGACGGCGCGTGTCGTGGTCCGGAAGGTGAGATCTGCTGCTCTCCGAATGCTGAACGGCTCTATTCCGCAGGTGAGATCGACTCGGTAACGGACGCCGCTGCCGCCGCCGCCGCCGGATGCGGTAACCCGACGGCTATAGGTGAGCTTAAGCCCGGCGAGACAGTCCTCGATCTCGGCTCTGGCGGAGGCATCGACTGTTTCCTGGCCGCTAAACAGGTCGGCCCAGCCGGTTACGTCATCGGAATCGATATGACGCCGGCTATGATCGATCTGGCCCAGAAGAACGCGGTCACGCTTGAGGCGAACAACGTTGTTTTCAAGCTTTCTCATATCGAATCACTTCCCGAGCCTGACAACACGGTTGACGCGATCATTTCTAACTGCGTGATCAACCTTGCGGCCGACAAAGACGCCGTTTTTGCAGAGGCATTCCGTGTTTTACGTGATGGCGGAAGACTTTACGTATCGGACATCGTCGTTACAGAGGAACTGCCGCTCGATGTCCAGGCGGACGTCAATAATTGGACCGGGTGTATTGCCGGTGCGCAAATCGAGGAGGTGTACCTGGGGCAGATGGCCGATGCCGGGTTCTCAGAGATCGAGATAGTGACGAGCGTCCCGACTTCATCGGGAGGGGAAGAGCCCTGGTCTGAGAGTGTACGGAGCATTTCCGTAAAGGCCGTCAAACAGGGATAGAGGGGTTGGCGGATATATGGCCTTCCCGTTGCTTGTGCACGGTTAATAGTTGTGGCTGGTCATCCATGCGTGACCATGGGACGACACGTTCCACCGTCGGCAGCTGTTGGTGTGGGTCGATGACGCCGATGACGCCGGAGTAGGCGCCGGGAATGTAAAAATTGATCGCCGATTCGCCCCCAGGGATGATTTAGCTTCGATCTTGCCGCCATGTAAGCCGACGATAGTTTTCACTATGTAAAGCCCGATCCCGGCGCCCGGGGCGGAGCGCGTCTCCTCGTTGTCCACTCGGAAGAACAGGGTGAACAGCCCCTCCTTGCACTTGTCTGAGATTCCCATCCCTGAGCGGTCACACCGCAATAGATAGATGCAATTTCCCCATGTCTATGTGGCCAATCGGCTCCCAAGGCCTACCCTCTTCTGAATCCTAGTGCTCACACGGGCGCGCAGAGGCGAATGACCACCGACAGGTATTTGTCAGCGTACTTAAGATTGAAAAGGGAGCCAACGCTGGGACTGCGGACAGAAGACTGGTGCTGCCACGACGAGAGTCGACAAACGCGACACTGGCCGGGGCATACCGCCCCGGCCAGTTTTCCCGGATCGAGGTTTTTCAGAACCCTACTAGTGGACCGTGGAGCTCTCTGACTTGGTAGGAGTTTCAAGCAGGTCGAGACCGGCCCGAACTTTACCAAGAACGCCGGAGACGTGCTCTTCAAGGCTGAACAGCACCTCACTGGCATACTGGTCTGCACCATCACGCCGGTTCGTAGCGTCCGTCTCGGCGTCATTCATCATCATCCCAATGCGACCGTTAGACTCTTCAGTTTTCTGTGCGGCGGCGCCCTCCGCATCCTCGATGATCCGCGCCGCCCGCCCCTCTGCGTCCGCGATGATCTCTTTAGCTCGTCGTGCTGCTTCAGCTGTGACTTCCGTCTGCTGCACCATCTTGGTGGCTTTTTCGGTGGCGGTATCCAGCGCGATGGTCGCCTTTTCTTCCGCGGTCTGACGAATCGTCGTGGCCTCTTCATCTGCGTAACCGCGGATGCGTCGGGCCTCTATTTCGGCCTGTTTTAACACGCTTTCTTTCTGGCGAATGATGGCCTGAGATTCGTTTATCTCTTCTGGGAGTTCGGAGCGAATCTGTTCGATGGCCGCGTTAAACCGGTCCAGGTTTACGAGGGTCCGTGAGGTGGCCGGTACGCGGCCGCCTGCTACAAGTGACTCAAGTTGTTCCAGGCGTTGTTCTAAAGACATATATGCCCCCTGTTTTGCCCTGCCGGTGGCGCAAGAGTGCGTTCCCGGTCACTACAGCCGTTCACCGGCCCTGCTGTTTTAGTCCCTACTGATTGCTAATTCGGGCGGCAACGGCCGCCGAGACGTGGGGTGGGACGAAGTTATCTATCTCCGCCCCCAGTTTTGCGATTTCTTTGATTCGGCTAGAGCTGATGAACTGCTGCTCAAGACTGCTCATAAGACAGATCGTTTCTACATTTGGCTGCATAGCCCGGTTCATTAGTGCCATTTCACGTTCGTATTCATAATCGGCTCCAATTCGGAGACCCCTCACAAGGACATGCGCGCCGATCTCCGCTGCATACCTCACGGTCAACCCCGAGTACGCCGTTATTTCGACCTGTGGGACGTCAGACAAGGCACGTTTGAAGAGGTCTACACGCTCTTTCGTGTTGAACATCAACGACTTTTGCGGCAGGTCGTAGACCCCCACAACTACATCATCGAATAGTTCAACGGTCCTCCGGACGATGTCCAGGTGGCCATCAGTAACCGGATCAAATGTCCCGGCGTAGAGCGCTTTGACCTTGTTATTCGCTATGTCCCTGTTTCCTCGTTATTCACCAGTCGATACGTAGATATCTCTGTGTCCCCGTATCGTCTGCTGTCCGTCCTCTCAAGACGACCGTATCGGTCCTCAAGTGCGGTCCTTGATGAGTGCTCCGCAAAAATAGTGGCGCCAGGGTTGAGGATCTCCGACCCGTCCAGGTTGCCGATCACCTCTGCGAACGGATTGTTCGCATACGGTGGGTCGATGAACACGATGTCGAAATTCCGTGTCAACGTCTTCGTGATCCGTTCACACCGACCCCTTAGGACCGTTGAACGGTCTCCGAAGCCGAGTTCTTCTGCAGCTTTTTTTATCTCTTTGCAGCGCTTTTCGTTCAGTTCTACAAACTTTGCCGAATCAGCGCCCCTGCTGAGCGCTTCAAACCCCATTGCACCGGTGCCTGCATATAGATCGAGCACGTTCAGCCCGCTCAGACCCCCCGGTCCGAGCATGGAAAAGATGGCTAACCGAACCCGTGACGAGGTGGGGCGTAGCCCAACCTCTCCACGATGTGTTCGCCGTCCTCTGACCCTTCGTCCTCCAGCGCTCCCGCCACCGATCCTCATTAGGAACCTCCGGCGGTGTTTACCGATGACAAAGAGAGTGCATCCGCCTCAAGTGACGGAGACCCGATTATGGAAATTCAGTGGCGTCCGGCGCTACGTAAACGTGATGCGCGTTTCGGTCGATTTACACGCCATCGTGTTTTTTGGGGGAAGGAATACGGTGTGGGGATTAAATCAGTGTCATGGTAAAGCAGCGCCAATCGGACCACTTATCTGCCAATTGTCATCCTGAACTTGCTTCAGGATCCGATCTTGTAACGTGACGGCACGATGTCACCAATGAGAAGTTATTTCACGCACATGATGCGTATGGCTGCACAAGACCAACCTCCCTCGGGGATTTGTACGTCGATATGGCTGCAAGAAACTGGTGTGACTTGGTGATACTTCTGGGGTACAAGAGGCACTTCGAGAAGAGGAACGTCTGAAGCGGTGGCACTGTCAATGGAAAATTAATCTGATTGAAAAAAGTAACTCACAATTGGGGATTTCACATTGGATTGGGGATTGGCGGATCGTGAAACGAGTTCAGAATGACAGGATTGCGTTCCAGAAGACGAGATTGCCTATATGGTTTGTTCCCGCGAAACGAAAACTAGCGGGCATACAACGCTCTCTAAATTGACGCTTCGCCGTGTGATAATGGATCGATTCCGACACAGCGAGGGGGCTTCTGCTCCTGTACGCGTAAGCGCGGCGGTCTATTCGTCGCAGAGGCCCGCCCTGCATGCCTGGTCCAGAAGAATCTATCGATCAACCCGTATCCGAAGCGCGCCTTATCCAGGCGCGCATGGACAAACTTGAGCGACTTCGAGAGCGTGGGGTCGACCCGTATCCGGCGCGATTTAAACCGACATCAAACAGCGTTGCCGCAAGGGCCGCCCTAGACGTCGTCGAGAGTGAACAGGGTGAGGGCGCTATGTCTGAGGCGCTTATTCTCGCTGGCCGGATGATGGCGCGCCGCGGTATGGGCAAGGCGGCGTTTATCGATCTCAAAGACTCGGCCGGGACCATACAGCTTCACCTGCGCCAGGATGTGCTTGGCGAGCAGTACGAACTGCTGGAGGATCTCGATCTGGGTGACATCATCGGCGCTGAAGGACCCGTGTTCCGGACGCGGCGCGGGGAGCCAAGCATCGAGGTGCATTCCCTTACCGTGCTCACAAAAGCCATCCGCCCACTCCCGGATAAATGGGCCGGATTGACGGACATCGAAAAGCGCTTTCGGCAACGTTACTTGGACCTGATCTCAAACGATCGGTCGATGGAGATCGCAAGGATGAGGGCGACCATAGTGGCCTCCATGCGGTCCTTTATGCACGGACGGGGTTTCATAGAGGTCGAGACGCCGATGTTGGTGAGCGTGCCGGCGGGCGCGGCCGCACGGCCTTTCGGGACACATCACAACGCGCTGGATAGGGATCTGTATTTGCGGATCGCCACGGAACTTCATCTTAAAAAATTGATTGTCGGCGGATTCGATAAGGTGTTCGAGGTCGGCCGCATCTTCCGCAACGAAGGATTCGACCTGGACCACAACCCGGAGTTCACGACGATCGAGAGCTACGAGGCGTACGCTGACTACCATGACGTCATGGAAATGGTTGAACAGATGGTCTCGACTATCGCCCGGGAGGTCACTGGATCGATGATCGTTCCGGCGGCTGAAGAGGGTGAGGACCCGATAAATCTGACGCCGCCGTGGCCACGCCTTGACCTGCGCGAAGAAGTGAAAATTCGCTCTGGTATCGACTTTCTCCAGTGCAAGGACGTCGAGTCACTTTCCGAGGCAATGCGTGAGCGCAATATCCATGTTGAGCCGGGCGCTAACTGGGGCAGGTTGCTGGACAAGGTGATCTCGGATCACGTGGAGCCGAATCTCATTCAACCGGCATTTCTTGTCGACTATCCGATCGAGATGTCGCCGCTCGCAAAACGCAAGCCTGGGTTTGACGGCATTGTCGAGCGGTTCGAGGGATTTGTGGGCGGGCATGAGCTGTGTAACGCATTCACGGAACTCAACGATCCGGTAGACCAGCGGGAGCGTTTTGAGGAGCAGGAGCGTCTCCGTCGTGCGCATGACGATGACGAGATGGACCGGCTCGATGAAGACTTTCTGGTCGCAGTCGAGCATGGGATGCCGCCCACGGGTGGAGTAGGACTCGGTATCGATCGGCTTGCCATGTTGATCACGGGCGAGCGGTCTATCAGGGAGGTCATCCTCTATCCCCAACTCAGGGATTAATGAATCGCCTCCAAACCTGCCTTTCTGACACCCTGATTTCCAGAGAACGAAATGCTTTCAATTGAACAAATAGTCAACGACCCGGAATTCGTTCGCCAGAAACTGGTAGACCGCGGGGAAGATCCGCCGATCGATCAGATGATTGAACTTGATTCCCAACGACGCGCACTGGTCCACGAGGGCGATGAGTTGCGTGCGAAGCGCAATGAAGTGAGCCGGGGCGGCAGGCCATCGCCCGAGCAGATCGCCGAGATGCGGTCCGTTGGAGAGCGTATCAAGACCATCGAGGTGGAGCAGGAGGAGATTCAGGGGAAACTCCACGAGCTCCTGATTGTTCTGCCAAACCTACCGAAGGATGCGGTGCCGGTTGGTGCGGACGAAGAGTCCAATATCGTCGTCCGAGATGGATCGGCTCGGGTGGAACGTGACTTCGAGGTGGAGCCGAACTGGGATTTCGCCGAGCGCACTGGGATCTTCGATCTCCCGGCCGGGGCCAACATGTCAGGCGCGCGGTTTTACGTCCTGAAGGGCAAGGGTGCTGCGCTGCAACGAGCGTTGTCTGACTGGATGCTGGATGTGCATACGCGCGAGCACGGTTACATAGAGATTGCGCCGCCGTTCATGATCCGATCTGAGGCGATGACAGCTTCTGGGAATTTGCCTAAGTTTGCAGACACCATGTTTCATGATGAAGAGGATGATCTCTGGCTGATTCCGACCGCGGAAGTGACGCTGAATTACCTGCACGCTGGGGAGATCATCGACCCGGGTCGTTTGCCGCTTAAGTACGTCGCGCACACGCCATGTTTCCGTAGAGAACGCACCGCAGCCGGACGTGACACGCGCGGGATCAAGCGGGTGAGGCAGTTCGAAAAGGTAGAGATGTTCCAGTTCGTAGACCCGAAGTACTCCGAGGGTGTACTGGACGAGATGATCGCCGACGCGATAGACCTGTGTGAGCGGCTCGGACTGCCGTGGCGGTTGCTGGCGCTTGCCACGGGAGACATCAGTTTCCAGTCCGCCCAGACTTTCGATCTGGAGGTGTGGGCACCGGGTTCGCAGGAGTGGCTAGAGGTCAGTTCGCTATCGGACTGTACAGATTTCCAGGGCCGACGTTCCAATACGCGATTCAGGCCCGAAGGCGGTGGGAGCCCGGGCTACGTTAACTCTCTGAACGGCTCTGGGTTGGCGCTGCCCCGGATCGTAATCGCAATTCTGGAGAACTATCAGCAGGCAGACGGCACAGTATCTATCCCGGAAGTGCTTCGGCCGTACACAGGATTTGACTCGATAGGGTAGGGGACGGGTAGGGTTTCCTCTCGCAGCGGGAGAGGCCAAGGCATAAAGTCCCATAACGTAACAACACGATTCGCCTCACCAGCGCCAGCGTCCCGAGGTTCTCGAAGGACCAGATGCGTTTAAAAACACATTGGCGTCTTGCCGCTTTCCAAGTGACACATCTCTAACCTCAATCCTTTCCCGACCGTGAGCGGATTGAGGTTTCGAAACTTGTTCAGCGGGTATTGCCCTTCTCACAGTGAAAAAGCCTGAACGCGCGACGGGCCTTTCAAGGGCCTCAGGGTGGGTGTGGTTCTGCGACGATTAGCTCGCCTTATGCCGATCGGTTGTAAATCTCCATCGCACGCTCCAGGCCCTCACGCTGGATCGCCTCTACGGCATCGGCGGCCCTGTTCACCCCGCTCTCGATGAGCTCTCTTTCGTCGGGGTGGAATCGGCCGAGGACGTGCTGGATCGGGTCACTGCCTGCCGGCGGCCTCCCGACTCCGATCCGCAGGCGCGGAAAATCGTCGGTGCCCGTCGCTTGACGCACGGACTTGAGGCCGTTGTGGCCGCCCGAACTTCCGCCCGCCCGCAAGCGGAGACGTCCGATCTTTAGATCCATGTCGTCCACGATCAGTAATAGCCGATTTGGCTCTGCGTTGAACTTGCGGAGAATGTTTCGGACAGACTTTCCGCTCTCGTTCACGTAGGTGATCGGTCGAGCGATGATCGCCGGCGCTTCCCCGATCTCCGTCTCCGCAAGCTCCGTATCACGCACCTTGTTTTCAAGACGCGTACCAGCCCTGCGAGCGAGTTCATCCACACACATAGCGCCTACGTTGTGACGTGTCCCGCGGAACTTTGCGCCCGGGTTGGCGAGGCCGACCACGATCAGCGGTTTGCGTGCGCTCGCGTATTCGAGACGCTCCCGTTCTTCACCCCTGAGGAGCCTGAACGGGTCGAGAAACTTCTTGAGCACTAATGACTATTCCTGTGGGTTAAAAGCAGCGAGGAACTCCTGAAGGAGATCAATTACATCGCCACTGAGATGGTCCGAAAGCGCCGACCCACCCGGTGGTGGGAGCCGCTCGCCCCGACGGCGAGGTCATGTTTCATCCTCCGCGCTTACTACATCTTTGCCAAGTTTTTAAATGTGCGTGCTGCACTTTAGTTCGCTCGTGTGTAAAGCGATGATAAGTCATTGGCTTGATGATCATCGAATAGTGGTTTTTGTGCGCCTCAGTTTCATAGACCGCGATCTAGGCCGTCTCGTCAACGTCGGGCACCTCACCGCCCAGGAATCTAAGAAACTGGTCTTCTTCCAAAATAGGAACATTCATCCGGATTGCCGAGTCGGCTTTCGATCCCGGATCTGCCCCGACGACAACGTAGTCGGTCTTGCCAGATACGGAGGGCGATACGGCGCCACCAAGTTCTTTGATCCTGCCCTGTGCCTCCTGTCTCGAAAATGAATCAAGCCGGCCGGTCACGACGAAACGTAGGCCGGCAAAAAGTAGATCGCCATCATCTCGTTTTTCGAGTACAGGCGGTTTTACACCATGCGCGTCAAGGTTCTTCAGAATGCGCAAGTTCGAGGTGAGCTGCATCCAATCCTGGACGCTATCGGCGATAGTCGGGCCAATTCCTTCGATACCAAGAAGGCCCTTGACCAGGTTTGGATGACCTTTGTCCTCGATCGGGATATGACGCCAGATATTGGCCCTCAGGGATGAATTGATCAGGGCCTTCAGCGAACGAAAGTGGTTAGCGATTAGTTCCGCGTTTTCCGAGCCGAGGTGTGAGATGCCGAGGCCGGTGATAAGTCGTGCAAGGGATTGCGTTTTGGAGCCATCTATCGCCTTGAGAAGGTTCTCGACGCTGGTTTCGCCCATCCTGTCGATGGCGATCAGGTCCTCGCGGCTGCCTGAAAGATCGAAGATATCGGACACGTCGCCCACGAAATCATTCCGGTACAGCACCGCGATCAGCTTCTCTCCGAGGCCCTCGATGTCCATCGCTCCTCGTGATGCGAAGTGCTCCAGCAATCGAACCGCCTGCGCCGGACAGCGGCCGTTGACGCAGCGGATTACCACGTCTTCTTCGTCAGGGACAACCGCGCTGTCACACGCCGGGCACCGGTCCGGCATATCGAACGGTTGAGAATCCGATCCACGTTTATTTTCCGGTGCTAACCCGACTACTTGGGGGATCACGTCCCCTGCACGCTGGACAATCACCAAATCGCCCGCCCTGAGGTCTTTCTCGGCGATTACGTCGGCGTTGTGGAGGGTCGCTTGGCTTACGGTTACGCCGCCCACGAACACAGGGTCCAGGATGGCATACGGGGTTAGGCTGCCGGTGCGCCCGACGTTGATGGCAATCTCTTTCAGCGTGGTGCTCACCTGCTCGGCCGGGAACTTCCATGCCGTGGCCCAGCGAGGATCACGTCCAACGGTCCCGAGACGAGCCTGTAGTGCCAGATCGTCCACCTTAATCACAACCCCGTCGATCCCGTAGTCGAGCTCTGGACGGTCCGCAGATGCGGCGTCGAACGCCTGGCCCACTTCATCAAGATTACTTGCGACGCGTGACCACGGATTGGTCTTGAAGCCCCAATGTTTCAGAGCACTCAGAACGCCGGATTGCGTCTGAAGCATGCCGCTGACAGGACCCGAGATCGAGTAGATAAAAGCTTCGAGAGGCCGCGCCGCAGTCTCGGTTGAATCGAGCTGACGCAGAGAGCCAGAGGCTGAATTTCGGGGGTTCACATAGGTCTGGAGACCCTGTTCTGCCCGTTGAGCATTGAACTCCTCGAATGCAGAGACGGGGAAGAACACCTCTCCCCGCACTTCAAGGGCCGGGGGTACATCGTCACCTGCCAGCCTGAGCGGGATCGACTTTATGGTGCGGATGTTCGCCGTCACGTCCTCGCCACGAATTCCATCACCGCGCGTAGCAGCCTGGACCAGAACGCCGTTCTGGTAGCGGATGGCGATCGCTAATCCATCGATCTTCAGCTCACAGCTTATGTCGAACTGATCGACCTCGACGTACACGCTTACACGCTTATGCCACGCTGCGAGCTCTTGCCGGTCAAACACATTGCCCAGCGAGAGCATGGGCGACGGGTGGATCACCTCTGCGAAGCCGTCCGAAGGCGGCGCTCCGACGCGTTGCGTTGGCGAATCAGGCGTTAGGAGTTCCGGGTGCTCGGCCTCAAGAGTTTGCAACTCACGGAATATGGCGTCCCACTCGGCGTCGGACATGTCCGGCGCCTGTTCCACGTAGTACAACCGGTTCGCCCGGTTGAGTGTGTCGCGTAACTCGGCAGCCCGCTTGGCGGCGGATTTTGAGGTCATGGCGATCATTTTATGCCTGTGCCCGACAGATGTTCAGCCCTGGTCTGGGGATAGCGCTGTTCATTTGCGTGCCGGGTCGTATGGCGTTCGTCTCGACTCGGGTATCTCCGGGCGAGAGCAGTGGTTCGTCGTTATAGCCCGAAATCCTGCTGTCAGCCGCAGATGTTCAGGTCCGTCGTTTCACGTTAATCGCACGTAAATCGGCCATCGTCACGCATATACTCATTGGTTCCTGGTTGTACCCGATGTGGCCCAGCCCTGAGATGAAATTTATCACTCATACAAACCAGATATGTTTCTCGCTATGGGCGAAGAGCTGTTCAACATGAAAGCAGGCATCGAACGTTGGTAGGCGTAAGACCCTTCCGTGGAGTTAGATACAACACCCGGTTAGCGGGCGATCTCTCGGCCCTCCTGTGTCCGCCTTTTGACGTGATTTCGGAAGCGGAACGGGAGAGTCTATACGCCGGTTCCCCCTTCAACGTCATTCGCCTTGAATGGGGAAGAGATGAACCGGGGGACACACCGGGCAACGGCCGGTATGCCCGGGCGGCCGCTCTCCAGGCCGAGTGGCTTGCCTCTGGCGTGCTCCAAGAAGACGATTCGCCATCGATGTACGTCATCGAGGAGACGTTTTCGTTTGCTGGCGATGATTACGTCCGAAGAGGTCTGATATCCGCAGTACGCTTGGTGGACTTTGATAGCGGCGTTGTACTTCCGCATGAGTTCACACGTTCAGGACCCAAGGTTGACCGGCTTGAGTTGATGCGGTCAGCGAAGGCTAACTACAGCCCGCTTATGGCGCTGTATCGGGACCCTGATTCCACTGTGGCCACGGTGATGAAACGTGCGATGTCCGGTGAGTCGGTCGCTGACGCCTCGCCGGAGGGACTTCCTTCGATGCGGCTCTGGCGGATTTCCGACCCGTCTGATATCGAGAGCGTGACAACGGCGCTGGCGAACACGCAGCTTTACCTGGCTGATGGGCACCACCGCTACGAGACCGCCCTGACCTACCTTGAGGAGGTTCGTGCGGAGCGCACCGTCGGCCCGGATGAGGCCGTCAATTTTCGCCTGATGACGCTCATCTCCGTCGACGATCCGGGATTGCTCCTTCTTGGCTACCACCGCATGCTAGTGAGCACAACGGACGATGAATTAGCCCAGTTTAGGCATTACGTCCGTGAGGCGTTCGATCTCGAAGACAGGGGCCCGATTGATCCCTCATCGGCGACCGATTTCGAGAAGGCTTTGAACGATATGCCGCAGGATCAAGTGGCAATGGGGTTCGCCGGAATCGAGCCGGATCGCCTCCAGATAGGCGTGATGCGCTCACCGGCGGACGCCAAGGACGAACTTCAGGCTTCCGATTACGTCCGGCTGCATGGCGAGGTGATACGTTCAACTTTCGACCTGGATCGAGAACAGGCCGTTATAGCTTTTGAGCACAACGCCGCCGCCGTGTTGGGATCTGTGGCGGGCGGCGCCGCACAGGTCGGATTTGTGATGCGTGCGGTGCCGATGGGGCCATTTGAGACGATCGTGAAGCGTGGCCAGCGGCTGCCCTCCAAGTCGACCTACTTCCACCCGAAGTTGCACACGGGCGCTGCGATCCAGAGCCTTGAGGGCGAACTTGTATCGCTCATTCACCAAGCGTAAATTCGGTGGTTGATTGACGCTTCCTATTGGACGGAGAGTTGCACTTAGCCGTTTATCGACTCAAGCTGCTTGATGATTTCGTCCGCTTTTACATAGTGTTGAGAGTTTTTGCCGATCGACTCCCACACCAGTATCCCTTCCCTATCGATCACGTAGATTGCCGCGTCCGCCAACTTCGTATCAAAGTTATCGAACCGTTCCCACTGACGCGGGACGGTGGCCGTCACGTCGTAGGCGAGAGGGAAGGAGATGCCCACCGATTCGATCGAGCCCGATGTGGCGCTCAGATCCTGCGTGGTCATGGCGATAACCCTGGCGTCAAGTGCCGTGATCTCATCGTAATGTTTCTGCAACTGCAAGAGTTGCTGACGGCAGGATCCTCACCACCAGGCGCGGAAGAACACCAGCACGACGTTACGCTCGCCTAGATTTTCGCTGAGAGAAACGGATTCACCGCTCGCCGTTGGCAGGTCAAAATCCGGTACCAGCTGGCCAACTTCAGGCGCCCCCGCCATCGGGAGAACAATCTCAGCACCATCGGCGGGATACGTCATCACTTCCCGATCCATCCCCGCGAGTGAGGCGAGCACGTCGAGTATCGAATCAGGGGTCGGGCGTTCAGATATCGAGGTGCCGATCAGCGCGGACTCTATCGTGCCGTCTGTTTTGATGATGAATGTGGCGGGCGCTGAAACCCCGTCTCCAAGGAGGTCATACACGCCGTACTTTGTTGCGACGGAGGTGTCGGTGTCGTACAACACGGGGAACTCAAGGCCGTAAGCATCCTTCATCTCAGTGGCGTTTTCGGCGTCATCCACGCTCAGTGCCACCACCTCTCCGCCAAGTTGTGTGAGTTCCGGGTAGATCTCTTGCAGCTCTCCGAGCTGGTTACGGCAGATACCTCAGAAGTAGCCGCGGTAGAACACGAGTACGGTGTTGGCACGGGAATAAATGTCCGAAAGCCTGACCGTTCCGCCACCAGCCTGAGGCAACTCGAAATCAGGCGCGAATACGATCTCGGTCGTGGAACTGGGGTTTGGTGAGGCCGATTTGGCGGCAGACGTGGAAGTGGCGGTGGCTTGCACTGTGAATCCGGCGTTGGACGTCGTGTCAGCAGGGCTGCTGGAATTCCCGGGGCTATTGCTGTTTCCGCACGCCATCAACAGCGCGGCGAACATTCCCGCCGCAAACAGTCCGGATCGCGCGATCCGGCTGTTTTGATATCCGGTCTGTTTGACCCACTGCAACTGGAACCGCCTTTCGCCGTTGCCGAAATTATTGAGTTATCGGACCCCGGCCAGTAATCAGGTCAGAGATACGAAAACCGCCAACCAAACAACTCGCCCTCTGGGGGTTACGCTCGCAGATCCGCCAGCGTTTTCTCAACGGCATCAATGCTCTCGTCGATGTGCTCTGGCAGCACCCATCCCATGTGGCCGATTCGGATGATCTTCCCGGCCAACTTTTCCTGACCGCCACCCAGCTCAACGTTGTAAACGTCTCGTGCGTGGGACACCAGCACCTTGCCGTCGATGTCGTCTGGGACACGAATGGCCGTCACCGTATCGGACGCGATCGATTGATCCGGGAACAGCTCCAGGCCGATTCGCTTTGCGCCATCGCGCGTCTGCTGCGCCCGAGCCGCGTGTCGGATAAGGACTTCTTCGATGCCCTCGTCGATGATCGCCTGCAGTGAGTGGTCCAGCGCGTAGATTATTGAAAGTGCGGGAGTGAAAGGCGGCTGGCCCATCTGCAGGAACTTCTCGTATTGGTCAATATCGAAGTAGTACTTCGGGATTTTGGAATTCTCGTGCGCCTTCCATGCACGATCGCTCATGGCGACCATTGCGATGCCAGGTGGAGCGACCCAAGACTTCTGTGAAGCGGTGCCGACCACGTCGAGACCCCAGTCGTCCATCGGCAGTGGAACGCCGGCGGCGCTGCTGACTGCGTCAACAAGCACGAGGGCGTCGGACTCATCGTGGATGACCCTAGATAGGTCATCGATCGGGTTCATCACGCCGGTAGAACTCTCATTGTGCGTGACCACGACAGCTGCACAATCCTGCATCGAGCGAATCTCTTCACGGACGCGTTCCGGGTCGGCTGCCTTGCCCCACTCGAACTCGATCCGTGTGACCTCAACGCCGTACGCCTCTGCGATGTCGCCGAAACGGTTGCCGAAGGATCCGATGCTGATTGAGAGTATCCGGTCGCCGGGGGACAGCGTGTTTACGATCGCCGCCTCCATTGAGCCCGTACCGGATGCGGTCAGGAAGTATGCGCGCCCCTGAGTGCCGAGCACCGTTTTGAAGTTCGTTGTCATCCGGTTGATGATGTCTGCGAACTCCGGTCCGCGATGGTTGATCATCTGTCTGCCGCCCACTTCTAGGACGTCCTCAGGTAGAGGGACCGGGCCGGGGATTCTCAAGTTCAAATCGGACATTTCTTCCCGTCGTCTTGCCAGTGGTGATGTGGGTGAATGTATGGCGGCGTTCGGACGCGCCGCTATATTCAAAGAACTCCGTCGCGGGGCACGCTGACGTACAAGTTTAGCGACCCCCGCGCCAATAATGGCGTGATGTGAACCGGAACTTTCGGCTACGGTTAAACGATTCGCAGCATGAAGTAGTTACGTGCGCCGCGCCGGAGCACGATTATCTGGCCATCGATAGCACCCTCCAGCGTGACGAGACCGCGGGCGTCACTCACCCTCACGTTGTTCAGGTAGACACCTCCACCTTCGATCAAGCGACGCGCCTCGCCGTTCGACTTTGCTGCGCCGGAGTGTGTGAGCAGTTGCGCCATAGGCAACCCATCATCCTTGATCAACGAGCGGTCGAGTTCTTCAGACGGCACGTCCGCAAAGATGTCCAGCAGTTCAGCCGCTGAGAAGCCGTCCATCTCGCCGCCAAAAAGGACATCCGTGGCTCGCTGCGCTGTCGATACGCCGTTCGATCCATGCACCATCTCAGTCACCGTGCGGGCCAGGGAACGCTGCGCCTCGCGCTTCTGTGGCTCGGATGCGACGGCGCCTTCGAACTCGGCGATCTGGTCAGGCTCAAATAGCGTGAACAACTTCATGTACTGGATAACGTCTGCGTCGTCGACATTGATCCAGTACTGGTAGAACCGGTAAGGAGAGGTCTCCTCCGGGTCCAGGGTTGGTGCTCCGCCGACAGACTTGCCGAATTTCGCGCCCGATGCCGTCGTGATGAGCGGGTACGACAGCGCGTGTACTTGATGCCCGCGCGCCCGTCGGATCAACTCAACACCGGCGAGGATGTTGCCCCACTGATCAGAGCCGCCCATCTGCAAATTGCAGCCGTAATCATCGTGCAGTACGAGGTAGTCGTACGCTTGGAGCAGCATGTAACTGAACTCCGTGTACGAGATGCCGTGTTCTCGGGTCATTCGTGCCGCCACGGACTCCTTGGACAGCATGTAGTTGACCGTAAAGTGCTTGCCGACATCCCGGAGGAAGTCCGTCATCCCAATCTTTCGCAGCCAGTCGGCGTTGTTGATGACACGGGCGGGGTTAGATTTGACGTCAAAGTCCAGGAAATGGGCGAGTTGGAGTTTGACGTTCTCTACGTTGTCGTCGATCTGTTCCACCGTCAAAAGTTGACGTTCGTCGTCCCGTCCTGACGGGTCGCCGATCATCCCTGTGCCCGCTCCTGCGATGGCGATAGGGGAGTGGCCGTGCCGCTGCATTCGCACAAGGCCCATGATCGGAACCAGGTTGCCTACGTGTAGACTTCGCGCAGTGGGGTCGAAGCCAACGTAGACGGTGGTTTTTTCACCACCCAGCATGTCCTCCACGCCGGGTGTCGAGTCAAATATGGCGCCGCGCCAACGCAGTTCTTCGATGATGTCCATGGCGCTAACGGGATCCTGACTGCTGGTGAGCTGTGCCGAGTAGTCGGCGTGTATCATCGACGTCGTTGTTCATCTGTACGATCAGCGCGTCGACGCTGTCGAAACGTTCCTCGCCCCGCAAGCGCTTCGTGAACTCTACGGTGATCTGCTTGCCATAAAGATTCTCATCGAAATCCAGCAAGAACGGTTCGATGAT
>JAPYSM010000011.1:0-2220 GCA_029936485.1 Dehalococcoidia bacterium | reverse complement strand
TTGCGGATCTGGTCGTCGAAATCGACCTCGATCACATGGTCTATCCCGAGGCCTTTAATCAGCACAACTCGCTCATTTAGAGGTCCGAGGTGCGGCACGGACCTGGCAGGGTCAAGCAACTCACGGGGCGGGTACTTGAATGTGATCGCGATGCTGTCAGCGCCGGTCGTACGTGCCAGTTCGATGGTCGCCTCAAACAGGCGCGCGTGGCCGATGTGGACGCCGTCGAACGTGCCGACGGTTACCACGCCCGGTCGGCCCGGGGAGGCTGCCTTGAGCTGGGACTGGAGGCTCATTGTCCTGACATTCTGAAAGCTGAGAAGGGGGCCTATACGCCCAGCGACTGCGCACGAAGTGGAACCCGGTTGTCCGATCCCACACCGGTGACGCTGCGGACTCCATCCATTAGGCGGCCGAAGTTTTCAAAGGTTACAGACTGCGGCCCGTCAGACATAGCTTGATCCGGGTTCGGGTGGACCTCGATGAGGAGGCCGTCCGCGCCGGCTGCGACCGCTGCTACGCCCATCGGCAGCACCATGTGCCATCGGCCGGTCCCGTGACTCGGGTCGGCGACGACGGGCAGGTGGCTCAGTCGATGGATCACCGGGATTGCTGCGATGTCCAGGGTGTTGCGGGTGTAGGTCTCAAAGGTCCGTATTCCGCGCTCGCAGAGGATCACGTTGCGGTTACCCCCGGCGAGGATGTACTCGGCCGCGTTCAACCAGTCGTCGTACGAGTTCGCCATACCGCGTTTAAGTAGTACCGGCTGATCCAGCTCGCCAACGGCATCCAGCAGCATGAAGTTCTGTGCGTTGCGGGTGCCGATCTGGATGATGTCTGTGTATTTCGCCACCAATTCAACGTCCCCTTCGGACATCAACTCGGTGATTACCGGAAGCCCGGTCTCATTGCTGGCGGCTCTGAGTAGCTTGAGGCCCTCTTCCTTTAGCCCGCGGAATGAGTACGGGGTCGTCCGTGGTTTGAATGCGCCGCCTCGGAGGACGGTCGCGCCTGCTGCCTTCACGGCATTGGCTGTCGCCATGAGCTGCTCTTCGGACTCTACCGAACAGGGTCCGGCCATCACGACCGGTGCGTTGCCGCCGCCTATCTTGACGCCCTTCACGTTGACCACAGTGTCGGTCGGGTGGAACTCACGGCTGCCGAGTTTGTATGACCTTGTTATGCGGACCACAGCTTCTACACCCGGCAACGCTTCCAGCCGGGAACGAAGGTCCTCATTAATGTGGTCCCCAACGACTCCGATCACGGTGCGCTCGACCCCCCGGATCAGTTCGGTAGCGTTCTGGGTCTCGGCGACGTTTGAGACGACGGCCTGGATCTGCTCCTCTGTGGCCAGTCGTTCCATTGTGACGATCATCGAATTTCAACTTCCTGGCGGCGCCTGGCCGCCAACTTTTCCGATGTCCTGATGATATGGGAATTGGCCCCGGGTCAGGCTGTGGCGCCGACCTTCCCGGAAAGCGCTCCGTGTGCCTCCAGAAGCAGCTCTTCCGTCGTGGCCCAGTCGATGCACGCATCGGTGATAGAGACACCGTACTCAAGCCCTTCAAGACCGTTGACCAGTTTCTGCGCGCCGGGATTGAGGTGGCTTTCGAGCATGATGCCGGCGACGGAGCTGTTGCCGGCCACCCGCTGCTTGATAACGTCACGGAACACGATCGGCTGCCGGGTGTGATCCTTATTGCTGTTGGCGTGGGAGCAGTCGATGACAAGTCGTTCTGACACTCCGCCCACTTCCAGGAGTACGGCGGCTTTTGCTACAGATTCGGCGTCGTAGTTCGGGCCGTCTGCTCCACCCCTCAGAATCAGGTGAACGCCGACATTGCCGGTGGTGTGTACGACGCTTGCTCGGCCGCCGCCGTCTATCCCTAGAAATGCGTGCGGAGACTCGGCTGCGACCATGGCGTCGACGGCAATCTGAAGGGTGCCGCCGGTCCCGTTTTTGAAGCCGATCGGCATGCTCAGCCCGCTGGCCATCTGCCGATGCGTCTGGCTCTCAGTTGTGCGCGCGCCGATCGCACCCCACGACACAAGGTCCGCCATGTACTGCGGCGTGAACGGGTCAAGAAACTCGGTGCCCGCCGGCAAACCAAGCTCCGCGACCTGCAGCAGGAATTTGCGGCCGCGTCGCAGCCCCGTCGCCACGTCGAAGGTGCCGTTCAGGTTGGGATCGTTAATGAGGCCCTTCCAGCCGACCGT
>JAPYSM010000166.1 GCA_029936485.1 Dehalococcoidia bacterium | reverse complement strand
TCCACGATGGAGCACCGATCACATCAGCCGATGTGAAGTTTTCAATCGAAGTGATTCAGGCAAATCATCCCTTCACGGGGATGTGGGGTCCGCTTGAGTCAATCGACACACCTGATGACCTCACCGTGGTGTTGCATCTTGCCACCCCGCACCCGGCGCTGTGGATCGCCACGTCGGACATTCTCATGCCAATCATGCCGAAACACATCATGGATGACGGCACTCCTATCAATGAGATGAGGGGTCACCCGAACAACGGGGAAGGGGCGATTGGTTCAGGTCCGTTCCGTCTAACCGAGTACCAGAACACACAAAAGATCGTGCTGGAGCGTTATGAGGACTTCTTTATCCCTGATCGTCCCTACCTTGACAGCATCATCTACGTGATCGTCCCCGACGAGGACGCGACGATGCTGGGCTTGGAAAGCGGCGAATATGATTCAGGTGGCTACGCGAGCGTTATTAACGCCGAAAAGGTACGTAACAACCCCGACTTGGTCGCTATTCCCGACCTTCTGGGAGGTGTCGGCTCGCTGAACCATTTGCAGTTCAACATGGCCAACAGCATCATGAGCGACCTTCGGGTGCGCCAGGCCATCGCGTACACCATCGACCGCGAGTACGTGATCAACACCTTGCACCAGGGTCAGACCATGGAGCTACTCGGTGGCATCCACCCGGCAAGTCCGTTCTATAACGAGAACGTGGAACGCTACGACGTTGACCTGGACAAGGCACGTTCGTTGTTGTACGACGCCGGCTACGGGAATGGCCTGGATTTGAGGATCAACTATATTCCAGGTCCGAACGAGCAGCAGCGCAACGTGGCTGAATACATCGCTCTGGCCCTTGACGAAGTCGGTATCAACGTAGAGGTTGTCCAAGCTGCCGATCTGCCGTCTTGGGCTGGCATTTTCTTCGGCGGGCCTGATGCCTGGCACATGACGATGAACGCTTACTTCAACTGGGGTGATCCGGTGATCGGCGTCCAGCGGGCTTACGTGTGCGCCAACATTAAACCTGGTGTGTTCGTCAACAACTCGGCCTATTGCAATGAGAAGGTTGACGAGTTGCTGTACGCCGCAGCGGCCGAGCCAAACTTCGACAAGCGCAAAGAGCTTTACGACGAGTTCCAGGTGATCACAGCGATTGAGTTGCCGTTCTACGGCATCAACGCTTTGCCGATCTTCGGAGCCAACCAGCTGTACGTAAGAGACATGCCTGAAGGGGCATGGGGACCGCTTTCGGGCATGGAAAATGTTTGGCTGGACAAGTAAGAACCAACTCAACAACCGGTAATTAGACCAAAGAAAGACGAGTGTGATAGCTCTCGCCCGGAGCATCGGGATCAGGTTAGGACAGGCAATTGGCTTGCTACTAGCAGTAGTGGTCATCGTGTTCCTCATGATCCAGATCGCTCCGGGCGACGCTGCGCTGTACCTCGCCGGGGAACAAGGAGTCGGTGACGCCGAATTCTTAGCCAAAATACGGGCTGACTATGGGCTAGATCAGCCACTGCTCGTCCAGCTCGGAACCTATGTAGGCAACGTCGCCCAACTAGATCTTGGTGAGTCCACATACTTCAGTCAGCCGGTCCTCGGCCTGATCTTGGACCGACTCGTGGCGACGGCGCTACTGGCCGGCGCTGCGCTCCTTTTTTCTGTGACAATCGGCGTAGCTCTAGGAGTATTCACCGCTCGACGGCCCGAAAGCCCCGCCTCTCACGGCGTAACAGTGATGAGTCTCGTGGGTTTCGCCACCCCCGTGTTTTGGTTAGCGCTCATGTTCATTGTCGTGTTCGCCGCAAAATGGGGCATTCTGCCAGTGGGGGGCATCGAGGACGTCCGTTATGAAGGCGGCTGGTTCGGTGAGACCATCGACATGCTCCAGCATCTCGTTCTACCGGCAATCAGCCTCGGCATCATCTACCTGGCCATCTACTCCCGGCTAGCTCGGGCGTCCATGCTCGAAGTGCTGGAATCCGACTACATCCGGACCGCCCGGGCCAAGGGAGCCCACGAGCGAGTAGTGGTGTACAAACACGCCCTACGTAACGGGATCATCCCGGTTGTCACCGCGGCGGGTTTACAAATCGGCAACTTGCTCTCGGGCGCTTTACTTGTCGAGTTCGTGTTCGCCTGGCCTGGGATCGGTCGACTAATGATCACTTCGATTTTCCGCCGTGACAGCCCCATGGTTGTCGGCATCGTGATCTTCTCGGCGGCCATGGTAATTATCGCCAACCTGCTAACAGACCTTGTGTACCGGCTCATTGACCCTCGGATACGTGTCGGGGGGTCCCGATGACTGACCTCGGAATCGCTATTGACCCATCAGTGGAAGCCGGAGGTCGTGGTGCCTTCCGCATGTTCTTGCGGAACAAGGCAGCGGTCGCGGGATTAGTGGTATTCACTTTCATTGTGCTCGTCACTATTTTCGGGCCCCCCATCTATGGCGTAGAGGCCCACAAGATGGCAGCTGGACCGTTCCTGGGTCCCGGTGACGACGCTGGCCCGTTATTGGGAACTGACTATCTGGGGCGAGACATCCTCGCTGGTGTCATCACTGGGGGTCGGACGACGCTTTTCGTCGCCGCAGTCGCTGGGGCGATGGCTATGGGCCTGGGTTTGGTCGTGGGGAGCCTGGCCGGTTACTTCGGTGGTTGGATCGACGCTTTACTGATGCGCTTCACTGAAATCTTCCAAGCTATGCCGTCCCTGCTCTTCTCGTTAGTTCTCATTTATCTCATGGGGCCAGGGACATGGAAGGAAACCCTTGCTATCGGCCTCACATTGTGGGCGTTACCCGCTCGCCTCACCCGGGCTGAGTTCTTGAGGGTCCGCGAAATGGAGTTCGTGAAGGCTTCCCGCGCTATCGGATCCAGTGACCTACGAATTATGACTCGCACGATCCTCCCCAACGCCATGCCTCCTCTTCTAGTAGCTGCCACCCTTTTAGTGGTCATCGCCATTCTCTTCCACGCGGGTCTGGCCTTCCTAGGCATGGTGGACATCAACACCATCAGCTGGGGGTCAATAATGGGCAAGAACAGGGGCTACACCCTCACCGCCTGGTGGACTGTTGCCTTCCCAGGTATAGCCATCGTCATCACCGGGCTCAGTATTGCTTTGGTCGGAGATGGCCTCCAAGACGCGTTCAACCCAAAACTCAGGGGACGTTGATGGCTCTCCTCGCCTTGAACGACCTGACCGTCACCTTTGATGACTTCACCGCGGTGGACTCAGTGAACTTCACCATCGAACCCGGCGAAACTCTCGGAGTCGTGGGCGAATCGGGATCAGGAAAGTCAGTAACCGCGCTGTCAATCATGCGGCTAATCGAAATGGGCACCAGAGCCAAAATTGAACGCGGCCAAGCTGAATTCACGATGCCAGACGGTTCGACTATCGACCTGTTGAAGCAAAATGAGACCACCATGCGGAGCATCCGTGGCAATCAGATCGCAATGATTTTCCAAGAGCCGCTCACTAGCTTGAACCCGGTGTACCCGGTAGGGGAGCAGATCGCTGAGTCATTGCGTATCCACGAGCGGTTGAGCCGCAAGGCAGCCATGGCCCGAGCCCGACAGATGTTTGACTTGGTGCGGATCCCCGAGGCTGACAAACGGATCAGACAGTACCCCCATGAAATGTCCGGCGGGATGCGGCAACGAATAATGATCGCCATTGCTTTATGTTGCGGACCCCGGCTGCTTATCGCCGACGAGCCCACTACCGCCCTTGACGTAACCATCCAAGCTCAAATCCTCGGCCTGATAAAGCAACTCCAAGTCGAAACTGGTACTGCGGTAATGCTCATCACCCACGACATGGGGGTGATCGCTGAAGTCGCCGATCGAGTGGTGGTCATGAACCAGTCAAAGGTGGTCGAACAAGGACCAGTCGATCAGATTTTCCACTCGGCGAAGGAGCCATACACCCAGGGCTTGATCAGTGCGGTACCGCGTTTAGGCAGTATGGCCGGTAAAGATGACCCTGAAGCATTCCATCTAGCCGGAAGCCTCCAATGAGTGCCCTCGAACCTCTGGTTCGCGTAGAAAACGTCTCTAAGCGTTTCCCTGCCGATCGCCACGCCCAGGTGCATGCGGTAACGAAGGTTTCACTCCACATCGACCACGGCGAGACGTTAGCTGTGGTCGGTGAAAGCGGCTGCGGCAAATCGACGTTAGCCAACCTCATAATCCGACTCCACAATCCCGACGAAGGGAAAGTCCTACTCAAGGGCGTTGACATCACTCATCTTGGCCCACGCGAAATCCGGCCACATCGAAAGACCATGCAGATCGTCTTCCAGGACCCGTTCGCCAGCCTCGACCCGCGAGTCCGTGTCGGCACCGCAGTCATTGAGCCACTAAAGGTGCATGGAATTGCCAACGGAGAAGGTGCCGAAGAACGGGCTGCCAACCTGTTTGAACTCGTCGGCTTGGAACGCTCGATGCTTCGAAACTTCCCTCACCAGTTCTCCGGCGGGCAACGTCAGCGAGTTTGCATCGCTCGAGCTCTCGCCCTCAACCCGGAATTGGTTATCGCCGACGAAGCGGTGTCCGCCTTAGATGTATCGGTCCAGGCTCAGGTCATGAACCTGTTGTTAGATCTTCAGCAAGACCTGGGACTGTCGTACCTGTTCATCAGCCACGATCTGGCGGTAGTGGAACGCATCGCACACCGCGTAGCTG